>NZ_AP029019.1:3510000-3832500 GCF_037101375.1 Acidovorax sp. DW039
CATCCGCAACGGCGACTGCGTCCGGTGGTTACACCCTTTTCTGCTCCCACAGTACTCATGTGATAACCCGGGGTACCCGGGCGCTCCCAATCAAGTTCAGTGGGGAAAGGTCCGCCACCCACACGCGTGCAATAGGCTTTCGTAATTCCAAGTATGTAATGGAGCATGCCCGGACCCACGCCAGAACCAGCCGCAGCGTTACCCGCAACGCAATTACTGGAGGTTACATAGGGATATGTCCCATGATCCACATCCAGCAAAGTGCCTTGAGCACCTTCGAACAGGAGGTTAGCCCCCGCACTGTGCGCTTCATTCAACTCACGCGATACATCAGCCATCATGGGCGCCATCATGTTCGCATGCCGCATGGCCTCCTCGTAAACCACATCGAACTGGATCTCACCGTCCTTGATGTATGGCGATAGTGCCTCGCCAAAATCGAACCGCTGCGAGCCGAGGTATGTTGACAGGACATGATTGTGCAATGCCAGCAGTTCTTTCAACTTCGCAGCAAACCGATCTGGGTACTTGAGGTCCTGTACACGCAGAGCACGGCGCGCAATTTTGTCTTCGTAAGCAGGGCCAATTCCACGGCCTGTAGTTCCGATTTTTTCAGAGCCTCCTTGTTCGCGCGCAGCCTCACGAGCAATATCTAACGCAGCATGGAAGGGCAAGATCAGAGGACATGCCTCACTGATACGCAAGCGAGAGCGTACCTCGACTCCGGCGCTCTCCAGACCTTCAATTTCCTGAAAGAGCTTTGCCGCAGACAGCACTACGCCATTGCCTATGTAGCATTTCACACCGGGGCGCATGATCCCGCTGGGGATCAAATGAAGCGCAGTCTTGACGCCGTTTATGACCAATGTGTGGCCAGCGTTATGCCCGCCTTGGAATCGCACCACGCCTTGGGCGCTCTCGGTGAGCCAATCGACTAACTTGCCCTTACCTTCATCGCCCCACTGCGTGCCCACGACGACTACGTTACGGCCTTTGGTTGCTTTCATTTGTAATCCAACTATTTACTTAATTGACTTAACGACCCAGCGACCAGAGACCTCTACGAGTTCACGATCACAATCAAATTCATCCACTTCGCTCTCATGTCCGGGCAAAACGCACACCACGGTCTCGCCAGCTCTACGCAGTGAAACGATAGTTTCGTTCAATTCATGATTGACCCACCATGGGGCACGAATCGCTGGACGAAGAGCCTTGCCCGGCACTACCGAGGCAAGTTGCTTCAAATCCAGGCTGAAGCCAGCGGCAGGTCTGTTGCGACCGAATACAGCGCCAACTTCATCGTACCGCCCTCCTCTCACCACTGCGTCACTTGCCCCCTCCGCAAAGACAGCAAAGCGCACGCCGCTGTAGTAGGAGTAGCCCCTTAAATCACAAAGGTCAAAACTGATGCGCTCTGAGGGAAAGGTGGAGGCGAATTCACGTAGCTCATCAATGATGTGCTGAATGCCAGGCATGAAGGACAAAGCTTCGGATGCCCGCTCCAACACGCTCTCATCACCATATAGGTGAGGTAACGCGAGCAACCCTTGGCGAGTCTGCTCTGGAAGACTCGAAGAAAGTCTCTCCAATTCAGCCGTATCCTTTCGCACGAGCGCAGCCTGCAACTGCGTACAAAGGCCTTCACTGAGTTCCGCCCCATCAAGTATTTGGCGGACCACACGCACATCAGCAAGATCAATCGTGAAGTTAAAGAGCCCAGCTACGCGCAAGCACTCAGCCGCCAACGTTAAAGCTTCGACGTCCGCCTCCAAACCCGCATGCCCGTATATTTCAGCGCCAAACTGAAGAGGTTCGCGCGTCGCATGAGGCTTTTCGGGCCAAGTGTGAAGAACAGGCCCACAGTAGCAGAGCCGGGTCACTCCTCTGCGATTGAGCAAATGAGCATCTATTCGAGCTACTTGCTGAGTAGTGTCTGCACGCAAACCCATAGAGCGGCCAGAAATCTGATCCACTAATTTGAAGGTTTGCAAATTCAAAGCCTCGCCAGCCCCTGTAAGCAAAGACTCCAAATGCTCTAATAGGGGAGGGATCACTAGTTCATAACCATAGCCACGCGCAGTATCGAGCAAACCACGACGTAACTCTTCGATGTGCCTAGCCTCGGAGGGCAGGACATCGGCAATATGATCCGGGAGGATCCAAGCAGACATTTGGACAGGTGGGTGCTATTAAAACCGTGATTCTACCGGGTACACCCTCAAATCCCTCAGGTTGAGAGCCTCACCGCCCAGACAGAGCCCCCCAAAAGCAGTGTTCTCAGCTGAAGTTCGAAGCTTTCAGCGCCGTTGAGGGCCCGCACCTTGCCCCTCACGAAGAATTTTAAAGAACTCAGAATTGGCCGGATCAACCAGCATAACGTCTGATTTCTTGCTCAGCGTCGCCTTGTATGCCTCAAGACTCCGGTAGAAGTGCGCAAACTGGGGATCCTTTCCAAACGCTTCAGCGTAAATCCTAGCGGCTTCCGCATCACCTTCGCCTTTCACTCTTTGCGCATCTCTGTTGGCGTTAGCTATGGCGATCTCGCGCTGACGATCTGCATCAGCCCGAATTTTCTCGCCTTCTGCAGCTCCGGTGGAGCGCAGCTCATTAGCAACTCGTTTACGCTCAGCCTCCATTCTTCGATAAACGGACTCAGTGATTGCTTCTACGTAATCCACTCGTGTGATACGCACATCGACGACGTCAACACCCCACGGTTTGGAGCCACGGACCGCTGCCAAAACCTCGCGCTTCACATCCTCCATCACGGCCTCACGCTTCAACGAGAGCAACTCTTTCACAGTCCTCTTGTTGATTTCCTCCTGGAATGCGTTCCTAACGACCCTGTTCAATTGAGCCGCACCCGCCTCCTCATCCAGTCCCACATTGCGGATGTACTGAGCGGGATCGGAAATACGCCACCGCACATACCAATCAATGACAACACGCTGCTTCTCAGCCGTGAGCATCGGCTCTGTATCCTTGCTATCCAACGTCAATAGGCGCTTGTCTATGTAAGAAACATTCTGTAGCGGTGGGGGAAGTTTGAAATTCAGACCTGGCTCTGTAATGACCTCCTTGATTTGACCCAAGGCATACACGACCCCAAACTGCCGCTGGTCAACCACGAAAAACATGGAACTCGCCAGCCCCAAAGCGACGAGTAAAGCCGTAGCAAACAATCCAATTCGATTCACAACAATCTCCTAGCGCACTTCGCGCTCACGGCTACGCCCACTGTCCCGACTTCTCGACTCCGCAGGAGATGGAACGACTACGGGAGAGGGTGTTGTCGATGTACCTTGAAGCGTATCGGACCCGTTGGGTACCGATGCGGCGGCACTTTGAATGATCTTGTCCAAGGGCATGTACAGGAGACTTCCGCCCTGACGGGACTCGACAACCACCTTAGTCACATTCGAGTAAATTTGCTGCATGGCTTCCAGATACATCCGATCTTTGGTCACCTGCGGAGCTTTCTGATACTCGACCAATACCGAAGAGAAACGCTGCACATCGCCTTGCGCCTGCGCCACGATTCGAGCTTTATACGCAGCAGACTCCTCCGCCAACCGAGAAGCAGCCCCTACCGCCCGAGGAATCACGTCATTGGCATATGCCTGAGCTTCGTTTTTTGCTCTTTCCCGCTCCTGACCCGCCTTCAGAACGTCGTCAAACGAAGCTTGCACCTGTTCCGGCGGTCGAACTCCACCCTGCTGCAAATTGACGCCAACAACCTCCACCCCAACACCATAACGATCAAGAATGGTTTGCATTAATTTGCGCACGCGGGGGGCAATTTGATCCCGCTCCTCTGAAAGCGCGGTATCCATCCGCATCTTTCCCACAACCTCGCGAACGGCTGTTTCTGCTGCTTGGACAACTGCGTCCCCAGGATTCTTGCTTTCGAAGAGCCACGCACGGGCATCGTTAAGACGGTATTGAACAGCAAACTTGATCTCAACAATGTTCTCATCTTCGGTCAGCATGGCCGACTCACGCAGACCCGTGCTCTTCACGATGGAGTCGCGACCTACATCTGCCGAGCGGATCTGTGTAACAAAAACCAATTCATGCCGCTCGATGGGATACGGTAAACGCCAATTGAATCCCGCACCGACCGTTGCTTTGTACTTTCCAAACTGTGTAATGACGGCTTGTTGGCCTTCCTTAACGATAAAAAATCCGGAAGCCATCCAAACCAGCACCGCGACCCCAGCCAACAATGCAACACCGATACCTGCATTGCGCGCATCAGAAGGTCGCCCTCCGCCCACACCTCCACCACCACCTGAGCCACCAAAAAGACTGCCAAGTTTACGATTGAGATCTCGCCATAGTTCATCCAAATCCGGCGATTGACCTGCACCACCAGAACCAGGAGCGCGCCCTCGATCACCCGAAGTAGGAGGCTTGCGGTCATCAGGTTTGACCTCATCGGCAGGCTTGTCATCCCCCCGACCCCAGCGAGGGTCGTTGAGATTAAAAACTCCCAATATCCTCTGCGGCAAGTAAACACCAAGCGATTTGTAATTTTGGAAAGTCATGCGCACATTCTCTGATTTTCGATGAGAGCTACTCATGCATTGTGCCAAGGTGGTCGTGTGAGATGAGAGATTCAGCTTGCACGCTTGGGGATATCGACTCTCGCCGAAGGAGAACCGCCTTCGCAAGAGCGGTACGCAGCTCCTTGATTCCGTCTCCAGTACGCGCGCTCACAAACAATCTAGGGGTAACCGTGCCGTCAAGCTCGTAGGTGTCTTGCAATCGGCGCGGAGTCAATTCCATCGACATCACATCCGACTTATTGAAAACCAATATCTGCGGGATGGACGAGGCGCCTATTTCTGACAACACCTGCATTACTTGGATAATTTGCTCAGGAAATGACTCACTTGAGGCGTCGACCACGTGCAGAAGAAGATCCGCATCCACGGCCTCCTGAAGAGTGGCCTGAAAGGCATCGATCAAGCCATGAGGCAAGTCTCTGATGAAGCCTACTGTGTCAGACAGCGAAACTGATACCTCAGCTTCAGACAAGTACAGCTGGCGCGTTGTAGTGTCCAAAGTGGCAAACAACTGGTCTGCCGCATATGCCCGCGCCTTCACGAGCGAATTAAACAAAGTGGACTTGCCAGCATTGGTATAACCAACCAAAGAAACAGAAAAGGCATTTCGACGCTCTCTCTGCCTACGCTGCGTGGATCGCTGCAATTTGACCCGCTGCAGACGTTCTTTAGTTCTTTTGATCGCATCGCCAATCATTCGACGATCCAACTCAATCTGGGTTTCACCTGGACCGCCACGAGTGCCAATGCCACCTCGCTGACGCTCCAAGTGAGACCAGCGCCTCACCAACCTGGTACTCAGATACTGCAGTTTTGCCAACTCGACCTGAAGTTTCCCTTCGTGACTTCGGGCCCTTTGCGCAAATATCTCCAAAATAAGAAACGTCCGATCATTCACCGGCCGCTCTAGATGGCGCTCCAGATTACGTTGTTGTGCAGGGCTTAGCGCTTGATCAAACAGTACCTCCACAGCGCCGTATGCTTGTATGAGCATACGAATCTCGTCTGCCTTTCCACTACCGACAAACAAAGCTGCGTCAGGTGCTTTACGTTTGCAAGTTATCTTGGCAACAGGATGGAGTCCCGCGGTTTGAGCCAGCAGGGCGAGTTCCTCCAACTCCGCATCAAAGTGGGGAGCACCAAGATCAACACCTACCAAAATTACTTTCGGTGCAACAACTAAGGGCATGGGTGCACCGCGGGAACGAAATCACACCACATCAGCCCACCTCGGTCTGATGTGGCTGCGATCAGCGAGACACTACGCGTTGGCATCCGCTTCGGATGACTCCGCTGTGGAGAAATTCACTGCACGGCCGGGAACAATCGTAGAGATGGCGTGCTTGTAGACCATCTGAGTGACTGTGTTACGCAGCAGCACTACATACTGATCAAAAGACTCGATCTGCCCCTGAAGCTTGATGCCATTCACCAAATAGATGGATACAGGGACATGCTCACGCCGCAAGGCGTTGAGGAATGGATCTTGGAGAAGTTGGCCTTTATTGCTCACGATATGCTCCGTGTTCAAAAATGTTGTTGTAAAGCAGCACCATACCACACCAAATGAGCTGGAATCCGATGCTGAACATTGCCCCTTGTGATTTCAAGGCAAGTCCTTGCTCTCATGGCGTGGCTAAAAAATCAACGCTCAGCCTTCAGTCTCGTCCTTGAAAGGATTGTGAGAAGTCTTCATTTCGATGCGCAGGGGTGTTCCCACAAGCCCGAACTCCTTCCGAAAACGACTTTCGAGAAATCGCTTGTAAGCAGCCGTCACATGCTCAAGAGAATTGCCGTGGATAACAATCACCGGGGGGTTCATGCCACCCTGATGCGCATAACGCAGCTTTGGTCGAAACATGCCAGAGCGCTGTGGACTTTGAAACTGAACTGCCTCCTGCAGCAGTCGGGTCAACACTGGCGTGGGCATCTTGCAGTTAGCAGCCTTGTAAGCTTGAGCGATAGAGGTCCACAACGGTCCCAACCCCTGTCGTTTCTTGGCCGAGATGAAATGCAAAGACGCAAACTTCAAGAACGACAGACGAGACTCGATGGAACGCTCCAGCATTTGCCGCTCATAGTCATCCACCGCATCCCATTTATTGATAGCCAAAACAACTGCACGACCACTCTCAAGTATGTAGCCTGCGATGTGAGCGTCCTGGTCTGTCACACCTTGCGTGGCATCAAGTAGCAACAGAACCACGTTGGCTGACTCAATCGCCTGCAATGTCTTCACCACAGAGAATTTCTCGATAGCCTCAAACACCTTGCCTTTACGACGTAATCCTGCGGTGTCTACCAACTCAAATTTCTGTCCATTTTTCTCAAATGGGACCGATATGGCATCACGAGTGGTGCCAGGCATATCAAATGCAACTAGTCTTTCCTCGCCTAGCCACGTGTTGATAAGTGTCGATTTACCAACGTTAGGTCGTCCCGCAACGGCCAGCTTGATTACGTCAGAAGGTGTTGCATCCAGTTCATCCTCCACCGCCTCGGGGATATTGAGCAATTCGAAAGCCTGATCAATTAGGTCCCGAATTCCCTGACCATGAGCAGCAGAAACCCCCTGAACTTGACCTAACCCCAGTTCGTAGAATTCAGCCAACTGAAGACCTTCAAGCATGCCCTCTGCTTTGTTGGCAACCAACAGACAGGGTTTGCCCAAGCGTCTCAGGTACTTGGCAATATCGTGGTCCTGGGCAGAAACTCCAGCACGGGCATCAACGAGAAAGAGTACTACATCAGCTTCGGCTACAGCCTGCTGTGTTTGCTTGGCCATTTCGCGGTAAATACCAGAGGAAGCATCGGGCTCAAAACCACCCGTATCTACGACGATATATTCTTTCTTCCCCTGTCTTCCGTTGCCGTAATGACGATCTCGGGTCAGGCCTGCAAAATCGGCAACGATGGCGTCGCGAGTCTTCGTCAGACGGTTGAAGAGCGTCGACTTACCGACATTCGGGCGCCCAACGAGGGCAATAACTGGCTTCATCAAAAACTCATTCAATCTGGACGGAAGCCGTAAATTGCCCCAGACCGAGTCACAACGACCAAGGTATCAGCCGCCACCACAGGGGCCGCAGCCACGCCAGAGGTATCCGTGGCGACACGATTCAAAGGAGCGCCATCAGAGCGCCCCAAAAAGTGCACCCAACCATAGTCGTCGCCCACAACCACGGAACGGCCAAGCGCCAAGGGTGCAGTCAGCTTACGCAACTTGAGCCGATCGGTAGACCACAGTCGAGAACCATCCTCTCTCCGCCAGGCGATAACTTGTCCATTGTTTTCCGTACCGTAAACTGCTTCGGCATCACCATGCACTCCCTCGGAGCCACTTGCAGACTGCGTCCAAGTCACTGATGCGCGATCACGCAAGACATTTACACACCCAACGGTGGCTTGAAATGCTCGTGCGCACAGGGAATCACCAGAGCGACTCACTCTGCCTACCAAGTCCACCAAGCGTTCAACATCGTTGACGCCGCGAGGGCTGGCGAGCGGGACTTCCCAACGGGGGGTACCGGTATCCGGATTCAGCCCAACCAAACGTCCTGACAACCCCACCACTAAAGTGTCACCAACGGGGACAATGACTCCCGCCTGCTTCAAAACCAGGGTATCGCTGCTCTGCCGGAGTTGCGTCCACAACTTCTTACCCGTCTGCATGTCGAACGCAAGAACAGAACGGTCTGCGGACAATACAAACACACGCCCCCCGGCAACCAATGGTGCTGTGAAGACTTGCGAAGGGAGGGCTTGACGCCAAAGCTCTCGCCCCTCATTCAGGAAGATCAAGACATTTGCACGGGAAACCACCGCAGCATATTTGCCATCTCCACCCGCTCCCGCGGACAGCGACTCACCCAGCGTCGCCCTCCAGATATCCCCTCCAGTACGAGCATCGATAGCGGCAACGACACCATCGGCCGAACTCAATAACACGCGGTTATCCTGCACCCGCACGTCCATTGCGGGAAGAGCAACAGCACCCACCTTGGAGGTCCATACTTGGCGAACCCCAAGCAAAGGGACGTTTTCACCCAGATCTGGAGGAGCTACCTTGCTACTCCCCCAGAATGAACAAGCACTCAATAGCGCAGAGAGAACGACAGGCGTCACTCTCAACCATCTGGACGAAAGAAGAGTAGACATCGAAAGGGTGGATTTCATTTTTTAACTTCGGAGGAAGCTACGGTGCCAGGCTGAGCATTCTGCGGATCTACGCCTAGAGCATTAAGTTTGACTTCGACAAGACGCCGATATTCCAACCCCTCTTCCAAGCCTTTAAAGGCACGGGTGTATTCGGACACTGCCTCACTTGTTTTGCCCATCAGCATCAGTACATCACCTCGCCTGTCAGCCGCCACCGCTTCGAACTCCGCAGGGAAATTCGTCTGAAGCAACTTCAGAGCAGCTTCAAACTCCTTCTGCTCCATCAGGACAGTAGCTTGTCGCAGTTTAGCGACAGCCTTGTAGCCTGCGTCCGATGAATGCTCAGAGATCCAGCCAAGTGCTGCTTTAGCAGCATCGGGCTTGCCGCTCTCCTGCATGGACTTTGCCAACGCGAAGCCTGCCATGTCAGCTTGCGGGGTACCCGCATATTTCGACTGAAGATCAGCAAATGCCTGTTCCAGCCTGCTTTGATCCTTGGCCTGAACAGCAATTTCTACCGCATCCAGGAGCGCTGCAGCTTGCGATGCTTGGCGGTTTTGCCAGTATTGGTATCCATTCCACCCAGCAAGACCCGCCATCACAATGACGGCGACGGCGCTGATGGGTGTTCCCCATGTGTTCCAGAAATGCTTGAGCTGGTCAAGCTGTTCCTGTTCTTCGAGATCTAAGTGATTTGCCATGAAGATTCTTTTTTCTGGTTCAGTGAACTGGACGGGATTGTAGGGTGCTGCCCCAAGAAGCAATTTGGGCCAAGGGTTGCTCAATCTGCGATCCTTCCCCATCGCGCAACGACTTGACAGCGACCACGTCTCTCTCGAGTTCTGCCTCACCAAACACCAGTGCAAAAGAGGCACCGCTGGCGTCTGCACGTTTGAACTGAGACTTCATGCTACCCATGCTACCGGCCGCATCAGTGGAGGCATGGATCTGAACGCTCACTCCCAACTCCCTCAACTGTTCCACTACAGCTATCGCACGAGGCAAAGAGGCTGCATTCGGAACAACCGCATACACATCAGGGGCCACATTCACCTCTGCACGTCCTTGCTCTTTGAGCAACTCCAGGACCCGCTCCACACCCAGCGCCCACCCCACGGCTGGTGCAGGTTTACCGCCGATTTGCTCCATGAGGTAATCGTAACGGCCACCGCCACAGATGGTCCCTTGAGAGCCCAACTGATCCGTCACAAACTCAAACACCGTCAAGTTGTAGTAGTCCATACCGCGGACCAGTCGTGGGTTGAGGGTCCACGCAACACCATTGGCATCCAGAATGGCTTTAACAGCATTGAAGTGCGACAAGGACTCTTCGCCCAGAAACTCGATCAGTTTCGGGGCTGCATTCACGATAGCCTGGAGCGCGGGATTCTTGGTATCAAGAATACGCAAAGGGTTGCTGTACAGGCGCCGCCGTGCCTCCTCATCCAAAGCGTCCATGTGTTGCTCCAGATAAGCGATCAAAGCTGCCCTGTGGGCCTGCCGCTCGGCTGGCTGACCCAAGCTATTGAGCTCCAGGCGAACGTTCTGGAGTCCCAGTTCCCGCCACAGGGCGTTCGCAAGCAAAATCAATTCGGCATCCACCTCAGCGCCTGGAAAACCCAAGGCCTCGGCACCAATCTGGTGGAATTGTCTGTAACGGCCACGCTGAGGCTTTTCATGCCGAAACATAGGCCCCATGTAGTACAGGCGCTTACCACCGTCGTACAACAAAGAGTTCTCAGCAACGGCACGCACTACACCCGCCGTCGCCTCAGGTCGGAGAGTGAGCTGCTCACCATTCAGTCGATCCTCAAAGGAGTACATCTCCTTCTCCACAATATCCGTCACCTCACCCAAACCGCGCACAAAGAGAGCAGTTTGCTCAACGATGGGGGTACGGATGTTGCGATAGGCGTACCGCGCCATGAGGTCTCTCACCTTGGCCTCAAGCCATTCCCATCGAGCCGAGTCGAGGGGAAGAATGTCATTCATGCCTTTGACGGAAGTGACTTTTTCGGATTTTGAAGAGGCCATTGCCTTGGAGGTACTCACAAATTTTTTATTAAAAATAGGTCAATGAAGGCCATGCGCCAAGGCAAAAGACCTTCGCACAAATCAATTGCCTCAGGCTACCGCGGCAGCCCCGAAGCGACGTTCAATGTAATCTTCAACGATCTGATGGAACTCGGCTGCAATATTGTCGCCGCGCAAGGTCATGGCCTTTTCGCCGTCGATAAATACGGGCGCAGCAGGAGCCTCACCGGTTCCTGGAAGGCTGATCCCGATGTCAGCGTGCTTACTCTCGCCCGGGCCATTCACAATGCATCCCATCACCGCCACACGCAAACCCTCCACCCCGGGGTACTTCACGCGCCACACCGGCATCTGCGAGCGCAAGAAATCATCAATTTGCTTGGCCAGCTCTTGGAACGTGGTGCTCGTCGTTCTTCCGCATCCTGGGCAAGCAGTCACGCTGGGAACGAAAGCCCTGAGCCCTAACGATTGAAGAATTTCCGACGCAACGACAACCTCCTGGTTACGAGATTCCCCAGGCTGAGGTGTCAATGAAACCCGAATGGTGTCTCCGATACCCTCCTGCAAGAGAATGGAGAGTGCAGCGGCGGATGCAACGGTCCCCTTGGTGCCCATTCCTGCCTCAGTCAATCCAAGGTGAAGGGGGTAGTCGCATCGGCGCGCCAATTCGCGGTAGACACCTATGAGGTCCTGCACACCGCTGACTTTGCAGGAGAGGATGATCTGATTTCCATCCATGCCCATCTCTTCGGCACGTTTGGCAGAGTCAATGGCGGAGGAAATCAGCGCTTCATACATGACTTGTCGAGCGTCCCAAGGCTCGGGTCTGCGGCTGTTTTCATCCATCAAGTGGGCGAGCAGTTCCTGATCCAGACTCCCCCAGTTGACCCCTATGCGTATGGGCTTGTTCCAGCGCATCGCTGCTTCGATCATTTGACCGAACTGGCGATCTCGCTTGTCGCCTTTACCCACATTCCCAGGATTGATACGGTACTTGGACAACGCCTCAGCGCAGGCGGGAAACTCAGACAACAACCGATGCCCGTTGTAGTGAAAGTCACCTACCAAAGGCACTGTTTCACCCATGCGGTCGAGTTGCTCACGAATGTAGGGCACTGCAGCAGCAGCTTCAGGTGTGTTGACGGTGATGCGAACAAACTCAGAGCCCGCCTGCGCCAATTCCTTGACCTGAATGGCCGTGCCTATGGCGTCAACGGTATCCGTGTTGGTCATGGACTGCACACGTACCGGAGCCCCTCCCCCCACCGTGACAACACGGTTACCCCAGACTACGCGGGCTTGGCGAGTACTACGCACCAAGGGAGCCACGAGCGGGATGGGCATGCAAACATCCTGCGAATCCATCATTGCTTCACCTCAAAGCGCGCTACGTTTTCACGAGAAACCGTCGTCAGTTCAAAAGCCTTGCCACGCACAAAGACGTCCGTGACGTCAGCACGCCCTACCACCACGCTGAACGGAAGAGAACCTGACACCGGCGCTGAATCACCAGCTACGAGCTTTTTCTCAAAAATGACACGTCCGGAAGCGTCTTTCACCTGCACCCACGAATCTGCGCGGGCGCGCAGCAACAAAGGTATCGCTGCGTCTTCAACCGGAGCATTCGCCGTACTGGCACTTTGCACCACCGGCACGGAAGCTGGCGCGCTCACGGAACTCGCAGATTGCGCATTGGGGGCTGTAGCAACACCAAGCGAAGGAGTGTTAGCCTGCGGCTGCGCCTCTTCGACTATCAAGGGCCTGGGTGCCGATGTTTCGGTAACCGTGGACTGAACTGTGCCTGCAGATGGAGTAGCCGCTGGTTCCGAAGGCTTCATGACGCTCATGATCCGCCAAAGCTGCAAATCAGATGGCCAGTAAAAAATAGCAGCAGCTCCTACCAATAGAACAGCCCCGCCCCACATCAGCCAGTTGGAGTGCTGGGCTCCGCGTGAAGGTGAAAATGTCTTCCCCGCCGCAGATGTTTTGACGGGAGCATTGAGATCTGGACGCTCCGGTACCAAGCGGGGACTCTTGGACTGGGGCAAAAGCAACAATACCGGGGCGGGATCTAGCTTCAGGGTACGACACACGCTAGAGGCCAGTGCGCGCAGGAACACGGTGTCCGGCAAGAGTTCCAAATGGTTGGACTCAAGGGCTTCCAGCTTGCCGACAGGCACCTTCAAAGCGACCGCCAAGGCTTCAATATGAATACCTGCAGCTTCGCGCGCACTCTTGAGAATTTCCCCTGCGGTGGATTGCATCGGCTCCGCACCCTCATGCACGGAGGTCGATGTGGACATCGACTCACTCATTAAAAGCTCCGCGCTGGTAAGCGCTCATCTCGGCGGACTCAGGAAAGCGCTTACGCAACTGGTCACCCAATTGACGCAACGCCACGTTATCGCCCACCGCCTTCTCGACTTTGATGCCTAGCCATAACGACTCAGCATTCGCATATTCGCTGTTGTTCAATCGACGTATGTAGAACTGCGCGCGCGTCAAGTCCTGCTTACGGAACATCGACAAGGCAAGGTGATAGCCAACGACAGGGTTACCAGCATCCAGCTGATACGATTTCAAGAACGATTGCTCTGCGTCTTCAACTTTTCCTGCACTCGATTGGCATAGTCCGCGTGCCATCAAGGTTTTGGCTCGACTCAGATACGTGGGATTGGCAAGGGCCTTGTCAAACTGCTGGTCAGCCTCGGTGTAGCGTTTCTGCTGGCACAGCAGCCATCCGTAGTTGTGCAAAAGATCGGAATCATTGGCCCGCATTGAGACAGCACGCCTGAAGCTGTCCTCAGCCTGCGCCAAATCGTTCAGTCGCATGTAGATAAGGCCACGCATGTTGAAGGCATCTGCGTAGCTCGGATCCGTAGCCAAAGATTGCTTTACTTCATCCAGCGCTACAGTCGTTTGGCCGTTCTCGAAATATTTGGCGGCCAACTCAAGACGAATACGAGCCCGCCGACGAACATCCGGCTCATCAGACGGCGTGACGATGGAGGAGGCGTTATCAGCAGCCACTGTGCCGCCATTGGTAGCACAGCCCTGCAACAACGCAACTGCGCCGGAAACCCCTAGCAACAACAGCGTGGTGCGGCCATACACCGTCATCTGCTCCATCCATCTCACCATAGAGAGCCTCCTTTTTTCAGCAGTTCATGCAACCGGTTTCAGCACGATAGTGCGCTGCTTGGCCATACGCTCCGCGGCACGGGTACGGTCTTTCACATCGCCTGCAAGTTGACCACATGCTGCATCGATATCATCCCCTCGGGTCTTGCGGATTGTTGTGACAATCCCGCACTCGCTCAAAACCTGGGCAAAAGCTTGCACCTGCTTTTGAGGAGATCGGAGGAGGCCTGAAGCAGGAAATGGATTGAAGGGGATCAGGTTGAGCTTACAACGCACCCCTTGGCCTTGCTTAGGCTGCACCAAGTCCGCCAACTGACGAGCATGTTCAGTTTGGTCATTTACGCCATCGAGCATGCAGTACTCGAACGTGATGAAGTCCCGGGGGGCATGCTGAAGATAACGATTACAGGCATCCAGCAACTCGTGAATCGGATATTTCCGATTCAAAGGCACAAGGTTGTCACGCAGTGCATCGTTGGGGGCATGAAGGGATACCGCGAGAGCTACAGGGCAATCTTGCGCCAACCTGTCCATCATCGGCACGACACCTGATGTGGATACAGTGACACGACGTCTGGACAAACCATAACCATGATCGTCAAGCATCGTGCGAAGAGCAGGAACGAGCGCAGAGTAGTTTTGCAGCGGCTCTCCCATGCCCATCATGACCACATTGGAAATGACTCTTTCAGCAGACTGAAAGCGCGCACGAAGGGAATGCTCTGCGAACCAGAGTTGCGCAATGATCTCGCCAGTTGTCAGGTTGCGACTGAACCCCTGGTGACCCGTAGAACAGAAACGGCATCCCACGGCGCAGCCCGCCTGGGAGGAAATGCAAAGAGTGCCTCGGTCATCTTCAGGAATAAAAACCGATTCAACGGCATTTCCGTCGCCCACGTCGAACAGCCACTTGACCGTTCCATCCGCTGATACGTGCTCACTGATAACAGGCAGCGCTTCTATTCGGGCACAGCCCTTGAGTTTCTCCCTCAAGGTCTTTGCCAAGTCACTCATCGCATCAAAATCGCTGGCGCCCCGCTGATGAATCCAGCGAAACAACTGCGTCGCGCGAAAGCGCTTCTCACCCAGTCGCTCACAAAAAGCGACGAGGGAATCGAGATCAAATTCAAGGAGATTGGTGGTCATTGCGGCAGCCCTGCGCGAGACCGCTCGCAGCTGTCCCCATGGCCTAGCATTCCCACTGAGGTGGGTTCAGACATGGGGACCGCCATCTCAGCGGGAGTAGATGTTCAGACCGGGGAAGAAGAACGAAACTTCCACTTGGGCAGTTTCGGGAGCGTCAGAACCGTGCACAGCGTTGGCGTCGATGCTGTCGGCAAAATCTGCACGAATGGTGCCAGCTTCAGCCTTCTTGGGATCGGTAGCGCCCATCAGTTCACGGTTTTTCAGGATGGCGTTCTCACCTTCCAGAACCTGGATCATCACGGGACCAGAAACCATGAAGTCCACCAGATCCTTGAAGAAAGGACGCTCTTTGTGAACGGCGTAGAACTGTTCAGCCTCCAGGCGCGACAGGTGAGCCATGCGGGCAGCAACAACCTTGAGGCCAGCGGCTTCAAAACGGGCGTAGATCTGGCCAATCACGTTTTTGGCGACTGCGTCAGGCTTGATGATGGAGAGGGTACGTTCGATAGCCATGTTGATTCCTAATAAATGTTGCTAAATTCTTTTGCCCAGCGGACAAAACTCTTGATTGTAGCTGGGCTGTGAAAAAGTTATCGACTCCGCCCCCTGCGGCCTGGAGGGGTTCGTTGAGCCTGGCGGTAACGTGTCAGGCTGTCAGACCCGATGTAGCCCACAGAGGTTTTCATAGGATCTGGCTGGGCAGATGAACGGGATCGGTCACCCGCCATGGCACCTTCGTCACGACGACGCCCCCGAGACTGTCCACCACCTGAAGCTCCGGGCCCAGACTTGCGCTGCCCACTAGGCGCTCCTGCGCCCTTGCCAGAGCGAGCGCCCGGGCCCCGCCGCACGGGCATGTTTGCATCCCGGTCTGCAGCACCTGCGCCGGCATTTCCGCCAGCAGCTTTTGACAAAGCGCGAATGTCCGCTTCATCAAGCTCCAGCCAAGCGCCACGCTTGAGCCCCCGGGGAAGAACCATCGCACCATACCTGATGCGAATCAAGCGGCTGACAGCATGTCCCACTGCCTCCATCATTCGCCGCACTTCCCGATTGCGCCCCTCGGAGATCGTGACGCGATACCAGCAATTAGACCCCTCCCCGCCGCCATCTTCGATGGAGCCGAAGGCCGCCATACCGTCATCCAGACGAACACCGTCCAGCAAGCGCTGCTTTTCTTCGTTACTCAAGGCACCCAGCACGCGCACGGCATACTCGCGCTCAAGCCCGAAACGGGGGTGCATCAGCTTGTTGGCCAACTCACCAGAACTCGTGAACAGCAGCAGTCCCTCTGTATTCAGGTCAAGACGTCCCACGGACTGCCACTTGCCATGCTGCAGGCGAGGCAATTTACGAAACACCGTGGGCCGGTTTTGCGGATCGTCATGCGTAACCACCTCGCCCACGGGCTTGTGATAGGCAATCACCCGCGCAGGAGGAGGATCAATGCGGTAACGAATGGGTTTTCCATTGACCTTGACCTGGTCCCCATACTGGATGCGCTGCCCAATATGGGCCGGCTCGTTGTTGACGGAAATACGCCCTTCCAGAATCAGTTGCTCCATCTCCAGCCTGGAACCGAGCCCCGCCTGAGCCAGTACCTTATGGAGCTTGGGTGTTTCCACCTGAGGCAAGAGGACGCGCTTGGCGGGTTGCACATCGGTGACATCATCCTCGTCGAAGCGCCCAGAAACCACATCCGAAAACTCGTAACCCTGCACACCCGCAGAGGCCTGCGCGCGAGGCTTGCCCCGACCTTGGGAATCGCGGTCACGTCTGGGCTTGGCTGGTTCAACGGATGTTTCCATCACTGGGGCAGAGGAGCCAGCCACCTCTTCCGAAACTGGCGACGTCACCACATCCGGCGTGTCCTCAATCTCTGGCGCTTCAACGGACTTGCTCTTCTTGGGCGCAGCGCGTTTCCGAGGCACTTTGGGTTTTGCCGAAACGGGTGCTGTCGCGACCTCAGACAAACCCTGCTCTGAAGGTACTTCTTCCGTGTTCACAACGGGATTTGAATCATTCATGTGGTGTTCCTGCGATGCCACCAGAGGCATCGTCAACGTGATCATTGCGAAGGCTCTCCTCCGCAGCTTCAAACAAATCAGCACCCGGTCCAGAGGGAACTGGCGTGCCAGGGCTTGCGGGCTCTTCCGATGAGGGCGATCCGGCTTCAATACCGACCTCATCCACTTCCAATCCAAGCGACTGATTGGCAGCCATCGCCTCCAGCACGCTGGCGTTTGCGGCGGGATCATCCAGCACGGGGAGCTGGTCGAGCGAGGCAAGACCCAAATCATCCAAAAACTGCCGCGTGGTAGCGAACAAGGCAGGTCTGCCTACAGTTTCCCGATGACCAATTACTTCGACCCAACCACGGTCTTCCAGCTGCTTGATGATCAGACTGTTGACCGTCACCCCACGGATATCCTCGATATCCCCGCGCGTCACGGGTTGTCGGTACGCAATGATGGCAAGAGTCTCCAGCGTAGCACGGGTGTAGCGAGGAGGCTTTTCCGGATGTAGCCGGTCAAGGTATTCACGCATTTCAGGCCGACTTTGAAAACGCCATCCCGATGCCACCTGCACCAGTTCCACCCCACGCTGAGCCCAGTCACGCTGCAAATCCTGCAGCAGCATTTTGAGCGTATCCGAACCCAACGCATCATTGAACAAAACCCGCAGCTCACGCAAAGGCACGGGCTGAGGGGCACAAATCAAGGCAGTCTCTAAGACCCGCTTGGCATCCACCGAGTTCATGGTTCAGCGATTCCGGAAAAAGGCCCACCCAAATATTATGGGGAGCTCACCGATGCAGGGAATGGTCAAAAGCGCTATGAGCGCGCTGTCTGTACACAGCACTTGCCCGATGCAGCCAGGTGCTCGGGAATATGGACAGGCCTCACGGCCTCTCAGACCCTGTGTTCAAGGTCTTGGTGTTGCGGATTGTAGCTCAGCCCCCAAAACGAGAGCGCCGCCTGCATATCCAGTGGAAGCGGTGCGAACAAAACAAGCTCATGGCCAGTGACAGGATGGAGAAATGCAAGGCGGTATGCATGCAAGGCCTGCCGCTGCATCTGATCCACTGGCGCGCCGCCATAAAGAAGATCCCCGACAAGCGCATGCCCTATGGATGCCATGTGGACTCGTATCTGGTGGGTGCGGCCGGTGTGCAGCGTACATTCCACCCAGCACCCATCATCACAGCGCTGCAAGATGCGGATATCCGTCTGCGCCGTTTTGCCCGCATGTGTAGTCAAGTCCACCACAGCCATGCGCAAACGGTTGCGTGGATCACGACCAATCGGCGCATTCACCACGCGCAAATCCGCACCTCTCCAAGGACGATGCCCCAAGGCAAGGTATTTACGACTGACCTGCCGGGCCGCAATCATCTGCACCAACGCATCCATGGTGGATCGATCACGCGCCACCACCATGAGCCCGCTGGTGTCCTTGTCCAGCCGATGAACGATTCCCGCTCTGGGCACAAGCGCAGCCTTCGGGTCTCGCCCAAGCAGCCCATTGAGCAACGTGCCGCTCCAGTTGCCCGGTGCCGGGTGAACCACCATCCCCGCAGGCTTGTTGATGACGAGAAGATATTCATCTTCATACACCACATCGATTGGAAGAATTTCAGGCCGAAAGGCTTGGCTCTGCAGCGTGGGACGCATCTCCAGAACCAGAACGTCGCCCGCCTTGACCTTGGTTGCGGGCTTGGGGGTGGGCTTGCCATTCAACGAAAGCAGCCCCTGCCCCATCAATTGCTGCAGGTAGCTACGTGAAAGCTCCGGCACCAGCTCTGCCAAAACTCGGTCCAGTCGCACTCCATGCTGCGCGGTGCCTACGGTCATGGTACGCAACTCGGCATCAGGAGACGACTCATCAACCTCATCGGCCAAGTCTACGGACGCGGACTCCATTGAAGAAGCAACGGGCTGCATCGCGCTCAACACGATCGCGTCAGGCACCGCGAGTGGCGTCAAAGACTGTGGGTTTGCTGGCTCCAGAATGTCCAAAGGGGCTTGCGCCCCTTTGACTGATTTTGATCTGGTCGCCATTACCGTGCTGGCAGATAGCGAGATGGATCTACAGGCTTGCCCTGACGCCGGACCTCAAAGTGCAGCTTGACACGATCAGCATCGGTACTGCCCATCTCGGCAATCTTCTGCCCGCGCCGCACAGCCTGGTCTTCCTTCACCAGCAAGGTCTGGTTGTGGGCATAGGCCGTGAGGAAAGTATTGTTGTGCTTGAGAATGATCAGGTTGCCATACCCACGCAGCCCCGCACCGGCATACACCACGCGGCCATCGGCGGCAGCCAGGACAGGATCGCCCGCCTTTCCGGCAATGTCATACCCCTTGTTGCGAGCCTCGTCAAAACCGGCGATCAAGGAGCCAGCAGCGGGCCAGATGAACGACACATCATCTTCAGCAGCTCCCGCTGGCGGCGAGGATGGCGTAGGCTGCGCTACTGGGGCAGACGAGGCCGCCACCACCGGAGCGGGATTGGAGGCTGGGGTCTTAGGGGCGCTGGAAGCACTTCCCGCAGCCGCAGGCGTAATGGTTGACGAAGTCACGGGGCGCGTCACCACGCCTGTGTCGGACGCCACAACTGCAGCCGCTGGCGGCGCTGGGGGGGGCACCGAAGCCGTCACACGCAGCACCTGCCCAACCTCGATCAGATTGGGGTTCTCCAGATTGTTCCAGCGAGCAATATCTTTCCAGCCCTGGCCGGTTTCCAGGCCAATGCGAATCAGGGTATCGCCGGGCTTGACGGTGTAGTAGCCAGGCTTGCCGGCGTTTTCTGCACCTGGCAGAGGCTTGACCGGGGCCGCCACAACCACACCGGGTTGGGGCGAGGAGGCTGGAGTACTTTGAGTGAAAGTACCACGATCCTCCACTGGGGCCTTGTTCAGGCGGGTGCCGCAACCGGACAGCAGAAGCCCTGCCACCGCCACGGAAAACCCAACCACAAGACCTCGCGATACGAACATAAGCAATTCCCTTCAGGCAATCCCCGATTTTAGGGGGACAAAATGAACCGGCTCGAGCACGTTTTGTTTCAAACCGTGCACTGTTTTGTCGATTACCAGCAACATTTGCTGCCCTGCTGCCACCGCCATCGGCGCAACCAGGCGCCCTCCTACGGCCAGCTGGTCGCACCAGGCTTGGGGCACAGAGTCACCGCCTGCGGCGGCGATGATGGCCCCATAAGGCGCCCCCTTCGCATATCCCAACATGCCGTCCCCAAAAATCAAATGCAGATTGGGCAGACGGAACGGGCGCAGATTGTCCCGCGCCTTTTCGTGCAGGGTACGCACCCGCTCCAGGGTGTACACCTCAGGCGCCAACATGCTCAGCACAGCCGCCTGATAGCCACAGCCCGTGCCAATCTCCAGCACGCGCCCCAGGCCTGCGCCAGTTCGCACCAGCTCGGCCCCCAGCGCCAGTTCGCACATGCGGGCCACGATGCTGGGCTTGGATATGGTCTGTCCCATACCGATCGGCAAACTGGTGTCTTCATAGGCCTGGTTGCCCAACGCACTATCGACAAAACGGTGGCGCTCCACCGCTCCCATTGCAGCCAGCACCGGCGCAGCAGTAATGCCACCCGCAACCAACTTTTGGACCATGCGTGCTCGTACAGCAGCAGAATCCAGCCCCGTACCGGTTGCCGTAGGCACAACCGCACGGACCGCCGCAGGCAAAGAAGCAGAGGGCCGCGGCGTGGCCGGCCCGGATGCCCCCGGCAGCTTGGCAGGAAACCCTGGGCGCCGCTGCATCAGCGCGCGCTCCCCGCTGACTCGCCCACCTGCATGCGTGAAATAGTCTGGGCCCAATAGCCCAGATGGTCATGGTCTGTCAGGTCCACCTTGAGAGGCGTCACTGCCACATGCCCTTGTGCCGTGGCGTGGAAATCCGTGCCTTCGGCATCATCCTTGGCCGGGCCTGCGCCTCCGATCCAGTACATTACCTCGCCGCGCGGGCTTTCCTGCATGATCACACGCTCTGCCGCATGGCGGCGCCCCAGGCGGCACAGCTTCAAGGGTTTGAGGGCGGAAAGAGGCATGTTCGGAATATTGACATTCAGGAGCCACGGAGCTTGTTCCGCCTGTCCCGCTTGCCCCAACAGATCGCCCGACATCATCTGCGCCACAATCTCCCGCGCCTTGGCGGCTGCGGCTTCAATCTCGCCCCAGCCTTTGTCCACCTGAGAAAAAGCGATGGCCGGAATACCGAACAGATAGCCCTCCATGGCAGCCCCCACCGTGCCAGAGTAGATGGTGTCATCCCCCATGTTGGCACCGTTGTTGATGCCAGAGACCACGAGGTCAGGCCGATAACCCAGCAAGCCCGTCAGGGCAATGTGCACGCAGTCTGCGGGTGTTCCATTCACATAACGAAACCCGTTGTGTGCCTTGTGCACATACAGCGGCGAGTGCAGGGTCAGCGCGTTTGACTTGGCACTGTTGTTGTGCTCAGGTGCAACCACCTCGACATCGGCAATCGTCTTGAGCGCTTCGTACAACGCCACAATGCCGGGCGCCTGGTAACCGTCGTCGTTGGAGATGAGAATTTTCATGGTGGCACGGTGCTGAATGCATCGAATTGTAGGTGGGCTCTCCATTGCCATGCCGAGGTACAGGGTTGGGAGGTGATGGCACAGCACATTCGCTCCCAGAAGGCTTGATTTGGGTCACGCGAGGGACAACCGCGCCTGACACCTACTCCTATGATCCGCCCCCAAAGACCCCAAGGAGACAACCTTATGCACGCTTGGCTTTGCACCAACCCCACCGGAGTGGAAGCCCTTCAGTGGACAGAGCTGCCCACTCCCAACCCCAAGGCGGGAGAAGTGCTTGTCCAGATCAAGGCTGCCAGCCTGAACTTCCCTGATCTGCTGATCGTGCAGAACAAGTACCAGATCAAGCCCCCTCTGCCTTTTGTGCCCGGCTCAGAGTACGCAGGCGAGGTGGTGGCCGTGGGCGATGGCGTCAAGCATTTACAGGTGGGACAACGGGTCGCCTGCCTGTCGGGTACTGGGGGTTTTGGAACCCACACTCTCGCGCCTGCAGCCTTGTGCATGCCACTGCCACCCGCGTTCTCATTCGTGGATGCGGCAGCGTTCATCATGATTTATGCCACCTCGTTCCACGCGCTGATGGACCGGGCGCAGCTCAAAGCGGGTGAAACCGTACTGGTTTTGGGCGCAGCAGGCGGGGTGGGCACTGCCGCCATTCAGATTGCCAAGGCTGCTGGTGCACGGGTAATCGCGGCAGCCTCCAGCGATGAAAAATGCGCACTGTGCAGCTCCATCGGTGCAGACGCCACGATCAATTACAGCCGCGACAACCTGCGCGATGCCATCAAGTCCCTGACCGAGGGCAAAGGCCCCGATGTGATCTACGACCCCGTGGGCGGCGACTTTGCAGAGCCCGCCTTCCGCTCCATCGCCTGGCGCGGGCGCTATCTGGTGGTGGGCTTTGCCTCTGGCCCCATCCCTGCACTGCCGTTCAATCTGGCGCTGCTCAAGGGCGCCTCCATTGTGGGCGTCTTCTGGGGCGACTTTGCCAAACGCGAACCACAGGCCAACGCGGCCATGATGGCTGAGCTGGCCCAGTGGTATGCGCAAGGCAAGATCAAACCGGTGATTGACCGGACCATGCCCATGTCTGAACTACCCGCAGCCTATGCCCACATGGGCTCACGTGGAGTGATGGGCAAGCTGGTGCTGGTCAACGAGTGAGAAAGCCGGGAGCAGCAGGACACACCCCAGGGCCCCAGCGCCCGACGCTTGCCCCCTTTCCTTTCCAACGAACCCTGAGTGAGTGCCAACCCTGCAGGATTGGCACTACCGACAACGCCATTGCGGTCTGCCTGTGTCACACTCGGGCACCATCGCTGTCCTTGATCCTGGTGTCCGCACATGGCAGACCGTCAACCCTACGAAATCGCGCGCGAAACGCTCAAGCAACTGGCCACCCGCCGATTGCCCCCCACGCCAGACAACTATCTCGCCATTTATGACGAAATCGCAGGCAGCCGCAGCACGCAACCGTTTCCTGATGCGCAGCTGAGCAGCATCCAGCGCCTGCTACCAGCACAGACGCCACCCCAAAAGCGACTGCTCACGCAATTTGAGAAGGCGGTAGCCAACAAAGACTGGTCTGCCCTGCAAAGCGTTTTGGTGGGTTACGCCAATCTGGGGTTGAGCCCCGTAGCCGCCACCCCGGTGGCAGCCGAAGCAACCGCGCCCAACATCCTGCCCGCAGACTTCGCCGAAGGCTTGGCCCGGCTGATTGACAACGTCGTGCCCGCGCTGGGCGAAGACGATGTGCGGGTGCATGACATGGCCACCCAGCTCACGGGATTTCTGAGGGAGCCTTCGCCCCCGTTGTCGACCGTGCAGCTCATGCTCAGCAACTTCACCTACCGGTTGTCGTTTGCCACGGAAGACCAGGCCGCCATCCGGGCCAGCCTGCTGCAACTGCTGCACATGGTGTTTGAGAACATTGCCGTGCTGAGCGTGGATGACCGCTGGCTGCGTGGGCAGGCAGAGGCTTTGATGTCGGCCTCCACCCCGCCACTGACGCTGCGCAGGCTGGACGACGTTCAACTGCGACTCAAAGACGTCATCTTCAAGCAGACAGAGGCCAAGGCGCGCACGGTAGAGGCGCAAGAGCAGATGAAGGACATGCTGGCCACCTTCATCGAGCGCCTGGCGCAGATGACGGCATCCAGCACCACCTACCATGACACCATGGAGCGCTGCGCCGACCTGATCGGCAAGGCCACCACCCTGCAGGAGATTGCCCCCGTGTTGGAAGAGGTCATGACCGCGACCCGCGCCATGGCCCTCGACACCAAGCTCACCCACACCGAACTGCAGGATCTGCGCGAGCGCACCGACGCCAAGCATGCAGAGATCACGAAGCTGCAGCAGGAACTGGAACGCGCCAGCGCACAGGCGCGGCATGACCCGCTCACCGGCACCCTCAACCGCAAAGGGCTGGACGAGGCCATGGAGCGAGAGATCGCCCGCTCACGCCGCCTGGGGACCCCGTTGTGCCTGGCGCTGCTGGACATCGACAACTTCAAGAGCATCAATGACCGCTTGGGCCATACCGTGGGCGACGCTGCGCTGAAGCACCTGGCACAGGTCACCCGCGAAGTGATGCGTCCCCAGGACCTGCTGGCCCGCTACGGCGGCGAAGAGTTCGTACTCCTGCTGCCCGACACCAATGTCGAAAACGGCGTGAACGCCATGACCCGGCTGCAGCGCGAATTGACCACGCGGTTCTTCCTGCAGGGCAGCGAAAAAATCCTCATCACCTTCAGCGCCGGGGTGGCCCAGTTGCATGAAAGCGAAACCAGCACGGAAGCGCTGCAGCGGGCGGACAAGGGCATGTATCTGGCCAAACGCTCAGGCAAAAACCGGGTCATGGCCGCCTGAGCAAGACCTGCCTCCCTTCGGGACCCCAAGGGGCAGCAGGAAAAATACCTTGTGACCGAGCCCTAAAAAACTGCCACCACATGCACAGCCCAAGTCACCCCCCTTTGTCCCGCCGTCACTTTGCTCAACGTGCCTTGCTGGCGGCGGCGGCCACTTCAGCCCCACGATGGGCCTGGCTGCAAACGGCCCCAGCACAGCACAACCCGTTTGCGCTGGGGGTTGCCAGTGGTGAACCCGCACCCGACGGCATGGTGCTGTGGACACGACTGGTCCCCGCTGCGGGCGAGGCGCTGTCTGCGCAGACGGTGCGCTGGGAGTTGGCGCATGACGATGCCTTCCGCCACATCGTGCAAAAAGGCCAGGCCACGGCAACGCCCGAACTGGGACACAGCGTGCATGTGGAAGTACAGGGTCTGGAGCCTGCACGCTGGTACCACTACCGATTCATGCTGGGCGATGCCATCAGCGCCACAGGCCGCACCTGCACGGCACCGGCGGCAGATGCCATGGCCACCCGGCTGCGCGTGGTGTTTGCTTCATGCCAGCGCTGGGAGCACGGGCAATACGCGGCTTGGCGCCATGTGTGTGCCGATCAGCCTGATCTGGTGCTGTTTCTGGGGGACTACATCTATGAATCGGCCACCCCGAAGAACGCAGACGACCTGCCGCGCACCCATAGCTTGCGCCATGCACGCACCCTGGCCGACTACCGCGACCGCTATGCACTCTACAAGAGCGACCCCGCCCTGCAGGCAGCCCATGCCCTGTGCCCCTGGGTGGTGACCTGGGACGACCACGAAGTCTTGAACGACTACGCCGGGGATCACGCCGGACCCGGCGGCACGGCGGAGGACGCCGCTGCCTTTTTGGTGCGGCGCAGTGCTGCATGGCAAGCTTTCTACGAAAACATGCCTTTGCGTGCCAGCAGCCTGCTGGGCACCAGCTTCGAGCACCTGCAGGTCTACCGCCGCCTCGCCTGGGGGCGGCTGGCGCAGTTGCACCTGCTGGATGACCGCCAGTACCGCGCACTGCAGGCCTGCCGCAAACCCGGCAGCACCAATGCAGGATCGGTGCGCCCGGCCGACTGCGCAGAGCTGGCCGACCCCACCCGAACCCTGCTCGGCCCCGCGCAGGAGCAATGGCTGGACAAAGGCCTGGCGGACGATGCCCGCAACCAGCGCACTCGCTGGAGCGTGCTGGCGCAGCAAACGCTCTTCACGCCACGCCACTACCCGAGCGGCCAGGTGGGCACCGATGCGTGGGATGGCTACCCGGCCGCCCGCTCGCGGCTGCTGCAGTCTGTGCAGCGCCACCACCCACGCAACACCGTACTGCTGGGCGGCGACATCCATCAGAACTACGTCTGCAACGTGCATGCGGAGGCTTCCGGCTCAGGGCCACGTTCGGGCAGCTCCACCCCCATCATCGCCAGCGAGTTCTGCGGCACCTCTATCACCTCCCGGGCCGGCACCACGCAAGACAAGGTGGATGCTGTCGTCCGCCACAACCCCCATGTGCTGCTGGCCCGCTGCGAGCAGCGAGGCTATGGCGTGGCAGACATCACCCCGCAGCGCTGGACTACCACCCTGCGCGTGGTGGACAACGTGCTGGATGCGCAAAGCACGGCAAGCACCCAGGCCCGCTTTGTGGTGGAAGATGGCAAGCCGGGGCCCGTGGCGGCATGAGGAATGGCCTGCGCTGCGCCCCCGCAGCGCAAGATGCTACTGAGTTGATAGCTGCCTGCGCTTATTCAGAAAGCGCCAGGCCTCATTTTTGATCGCAAAATGTTCTGCCAACTTCCTGCAGGCAGGCCAGAGGCACCGCGCAGGCCGGTGAGATCAGCCTACACGACGGAAAAGGACGCAATTTTTCACAAAAATGCGCCTCAAAACCTCATGTGATCTGCGCAAGCAGCTATCAAAAGATGAGCAACCATGGCAAGATGAGTCATCGTTTTGTCCTCATCCGTCGCGCTGTCATGCCTCTTTCACTTTGCACTCGCCCCCTCGCAAAAGCACCTTCCCGACGCGCGCCGTGGCACACCGCCTTGCTGGCATCAGCTTTATGGGTGGCCGCGGGTCTCTGCACTGCTGGATCGTTGCCCACAGCGGCACGCGCTGAAGTGGATGCACTGCTGACCCGGCTGCAAAAGTCAGGCTGCGAGTTTCAACGCAACGGCTCGTGGTACTCGGGCGCCGAAGCCAAAGCCCACCTGCTCAAAAAGCTGGACTACCTGGACGGCAAGAACGCCGTGCAGAGCACCGAGCAGTTCATCGAACTGGGGGCGTCATCCAGCAGCGCCAGCGGCAAGCCCTACCAGGTGCGCTGCGGTAACGCACCGGTGGTGAATTCAGGCCCGTGGCTGCAGGGGGAGCTCAAGACCCTGCGTGCCGGTAACGCCAAGTAGGGCCTGCCCCAAGGCCTGCTCAAAGCCTGCCCTACGGCCTGCCACTCCACCCCCGGATCACACGTCAATCGCAGTGGCAGAGCCTGCCAGCTTGCGCAGCTCAAACTTCTGGATCTTGCCGGTGCTGGTTTTGGGCAGTTCGCCAAACACCACGGCGCGGGGCACCTTGAAGCCTGCCAGGTGCTTTTTGCAGTGCTGCACGATATCTTCCGCCGTGGCGGTGGCACCGGCCTTCAGTTCCACAAACGCGCAAGGCGTCTCACCCCAGCGGGCATCGGGTTTGGCCACTACGGCTGCGGCCAGCACATCAGGATGGCGGTAGAGCACATCCTCCACCTCAATCGACGAGATGTTTTCCCCGCCGGAGATGATGATGTCCTTGCTGCGGTCCTTGATCTTGATGTACCCGTCGGGGTACTGCACGGCCAGGTCTCCGCTGTGGAACCAGCCGCCCCGGAACGCGTCTTCCGTGGCCTTGGGGTTCTTCAGGTAACCCTTCATCGCGATATTGCCGCGGAACATGATCTCGCCCATGGTTTCGCCGTCGTGGGGCACCGGCTGCAGCGTCTCGGGGTCCAGCACACGCACGTCGCGCTGCAGGTGGTAGCGCACGCCCTGGCGGGCGTTGAGGCGGGCACGCTCGCCGATGTCCAGCGCATTCCAGGCGTCGTGCTTGGCGCACACGGTGGCGGGGCCATACACCTCGGTCAGGCCATACACATGGGTCAAGTCGAACCCCATCTTCTCCATGCCCTCGATCATCGAGGCCGGTGGCGCTGCCCCTGCCACCATGGCTTTGACCCCTGCTGGCAGGCCCACCTTCATCGCATCAGGGGCATTGACCAGCAGACCGTGAACGATGGGCGCGCCGCAGTAGTGCGTCACGCCGTGGTTGCGGATGGCATCAAAAATCGCCTGGGCTTCCACCCGGCGCAGGCACACATTCACGCCCGCGCGGGCCGCCACGGTCCAGGGAAAGCACCAGCCGTTGCAGTGGAACATGGGCAAGGTCCACAGATAAACCGCGTGCTTGGGCATGTCCCATTCCAGCACGTTGCTGATGGCATTGGTGGCCGCACCCCGGTGGTGGTAAACCACCCCCTTGGGGTTGCCGGTGGTACCGCTGGTGTAGTTGAGGGCGATCGCGTCCCACTCGTCTGCCGGTAGCTCCCAGGCGAATTCCGGGTCGCCGCTGCTCACAAACGCCTCGTAATCGACAGCGTGCAGGGGCTGTGCGGGCTCACCGTAAAGCGCATCCTGCACCTGAACCACCAGCAGCGGGCTTGTGGACTGGCGCAATGCCAGCGCCTTGGCCATGGTGCCGGTGTACTCGGGGTCCACGATCACGGCCTTGGCCTCGCCATGGTCCAGCATGAAGGCAATGGTTTCGGGGTCCAGACGTGTGTTCAGGGCGTTGAGCACGGCCCCCGCCATGGGAATACCGAAGTGCGCCTCCACCATCGGGGGCGTGTTGGGCAGCATGACTGCCACGGTATCGTTCTTGCCAATGCCGCTCTTGCGCAAGGCGCTGGCAAGCTGGCGGCAACGGGCATAGGTTTCACGCCAGGTCTGCCGCAGCGCTCCGTGCACAATGGCCAGCCGCTCGGGGTACACCTCGGCCGTTCGCTCAATGAACCCCAACGGGGACAGTGGGGCAAAGTTGGCGTGGTTGCGCGGCAGGTGCTGGTCGTATGCAGAAGTCATCACATCATCCTCAGGCAGGAAACAGGAAATTCACCATTACAGCCCGCTGGGCTGACGCCCCGCTGAAAGTGACCCGCCCGTACGATCCGCCCCGCATACACCCAGTGCATGCCCCGTGACGGCTGGCGCAGGCCAGCCATGAAGGAAAATACGCGCGTGTCCATCCCCCAGTCGTTCATCCAGGAGTTGCTCTCGCGCGTCGACGTGGTCGATATCGTGGGTCGCTACGTGCAGCTCAAGAAGGGGGGGGCCAACTTCATGGGGCTGTGCCCCTTCCACGGCGAAAAATCCCCTTCTTTCAGCGTGAGCCCTTCCAAGCAGTTCTACCACTGCTTTGGCTGCGGCAAGAACGGCAACGCCATCAGCTTCCTGATGGAACATGCGGGCATGGGCTTTGTGGAGGCGGTGCAAGACCTCGCCCAGAGCGTGGGGCTGCAGGTGCCCGACGACGACATCTCGCCCCAGGAGCGCGAACGCGCTGCCGCCGCCCGCCAGAAGCAGGCCACCCTGACCGATGTGCTGGAAAAGGCAGCCGACGCCTACCGCAAGCAGCTGCGCAGCTCACAGCGGGCCATTGGTTATTTCAAGGGTCGGGGCGTTTCGGGGCATGTGGCCAAACTCTACGGGCTGGGCTACGCGCCTGAGGGCTGGCGCAGCCTGGCCAGCGTGTTCCCGGCTTATGACGACCCGCTGCTGGAGGAAAGCGGCCTGGTCATCGTCAATGAAGAAGACGGGGGCAAGCGGTATGACCGCTTCCGCGACCGGGTCATGTTCCCCATCCGCAACGTCAAGGGCGAATGCATCGGCTTTGGTGGCCGCGTGCTGGGCGATGAAAAACCCAAGTACCTCAACTCCCCCGAGACCCCGGTGTTCCACAAGGGCCGCGAGTTGTATGGCCTGTTTGAGGCCCGCACCGCCATCCGCGAAGCGGGCTATGCCCTGGTCACCGAAGGCTATATGGACGTGGTGGCGCTGGCGCAGCTGGGTTTTCCGAACGCGGTGGCGACCCTGGGCACCGCCTGCACGCCCGACCATGTGCACAAGCTGCTGCGTTTTACCGATGCGGTGGTGTTCAGCTTTGACGGCGACGCCGCGGGCCGCCGCGCAGCGCGCAAGGCACTGGATGCCGCCCTGCCCTACGCCAGCGACACGCGCAGCATCAAGTTCCTGTTCCTGCCCGCCGAGCATGACCCGGACAGCTACATCCGCGAGCACGGCACCGAGGCATTTGCCCAGTACATCGCCCAGGCGACTCCGCTGAGCCGCTTTTTGATCGAAGCCGCCAGTGAAGGCTGCGACCTGGCCACCGCCGAGGGCCGCGCCCACATGGCCAGCAATGCACGGCCCTTGTGGGCCAGCCTGCCCGAGGGCGTGCTGCGCCGCCAGCTGCTGGGCGAACTGGCCCAGCTCATGCAGCTGCCTGCCAACGATCTGGCCCAACTGTGGAGCCAGGCCGCCGCACAGGAAGCCCACCGCCGCCCGGGTGCCAGCGCTGGCTCCTACGCGTCATCCCATTCATCGCATCAATCCACCGGCTCCGACGAGCCCCCTTGGGGTGGCCCACCGGACGGAGCCGAGCCCTGGTACGGCGCACCCGAGGGAGAGTTTGATGCCCCTGCGGGTGCGACCTACCCACAGGGCAATAGCGGAGGGCGCCCGCCATTCCGCAAAGGCGGAGACTGGAAAAGCAAGGGCGACTGGAAAGGCAAAGGCAACTGGAAAAAGCGCGACGACAGCCCTTGGCCGCCCCAGCCACGGCTGCCCAGCACACCTGCAGCCAGCCGGATCGACCATGCTGCTCGCCTGCTGCTGTCGCACATGGGCTTTCTGGAACACCTCACCCAGGACGACCACACGGCGCTGTGCGCCCAACCCGCACCCCACGGCCCGCTTTTTGTGTGGCTGGAGGCGCAGTTTCACGAACATGGCCCCCAACCTTGGGCAGTGCTGCGCGAGAGCCTGCGCGGGCATGACTGCGAAGCCGTGGCAGTACGTGTCATGACCGGTGCGCACGCACAGACCGAGGGCGACATGGGTGAATTGCGTGCCGAACTGAACGACCTGCTGGTGCGCATCCAGATCGAGCAGATCGAAAAGCAGCGCAACCTGGCCAGCGCCCAGAACGACCTGGACCAGTTCAAGGAACTGGATGCCCGCTGGCGTGCGCTCAAACTCTCATTGCAGCCCGCTGCGGCGCGTTCGTAAACGCCTGATTTGCCTGTGCTTTTGAGCAGCGTGATCACAAAAGCCACACTGGCCAAAGCTGCACGCTGCGTTTACAACGAAAGTCCTTGAAAAACAAGCCCACTGGTATAATGTAGGGTTTGTCGGCAAGAGCGACAGCAGCACCTCCGAGCCGGGCCACCGTGACACACGCGCACACAGAGCCCAACCATCGCAAGGACTGCACACCAAATGTTCGCCCAGACATCTTGCCAATGAGGGCCTCCCCTCCACCCGCCTGAGCCGTCCTGCTCATGCGTTGCCACCCGCGCCGGGATCTGTGGCGTTTGCGTTTTCTTTGTGTCCGTTTTTGATTCTGAGGTTGTTCATGCCCGCTCAAAAGTCCGCGAAGCCGCCCAAGACTGCTCCAGACACCGCCGCCAAGGCTGTCTCCAAAACCGCTGCCAAAGCGCCGGCCAAAGCTGCACCCAAAAAGGCCGCTGCAGTTGCCGAAGCCCCGGCTGCCAAGAAAGTGAAAGTGCCTGTGAAAAGTACCGCCGAGCTGATCAAAGCCGCCGATGAATTGCTGAAGAAGAAGCCCGCCCGCGCCAAGGCTGCCGCGGCTACCACCCCCGACGAGGAAGAGGCGCCCAAGAAAAAGCCCGGACGCCCCGCCAAGGCCGCTGCTGCCGCCGAAGGCAAGGCCCCCGCCAAACGCGGCCGCAAGCCCAAGGCTGCAGCCAGCGACGAAAGCGGTGACGACACCGATCTGTCGGACATCGAAGCAGAACTGGAAGGCGAGATCGAAGAATCGAGCGATTCCTCCGCCACGGTCGAAAAGGCCAAGCCACTGCGCATGAAGATCAGCAAGGCCAAGGAACGGGCCTTGATGAAGGAATTCGGTCTGGACGAAACCGTCCTTTCCGAAGAAGACCTGGCCAAGCGCCGCTCGCGCCTGAAGACGCTGATCAAGCTGGGCAAGACGCGCGGCTACCTGACCCACGTGGAAATCAACGACCACTTGCCCGACAAGCTGGTCGATGCAGAAACGCTCGAAGCCGTTATCACCACCCTGAACGATCTGGGCGTGGCGGTGTACGAGCAAACGCCCGACGCCGAAGCGCTGATCATCACGGACAACGCCCCTGCTGGCGCCACCGAAGAAGAAGCGGAAGAAGCTGCCGAAGCCGCGCTCTCGACCGTGGACTCGGAATTCGGCCGCACCACCGACCCCGTGCGCATGTACATGCGCGAAATGGGCACGGTGGAACTGCTGACCCGTGAAGGCGAAATCGAAATCGCCAAGCGCATCGAAGGCGGTCTGCAGGCCATGATGGAAGCGATCAGTGCATCGCCTGCCACCATTGCCGAAATCCTGAACATGGGCGAGGAAATCCGCGAAGGCAAGGTCGTCATCTCGACCATCGTGGACGGTTTCTCCAACCCCAACGAGGCCGATGACTATGTGGCCGAAGAAGACTTCGACGAGTTTGACGAAGCCGATGACGATGACGGCAAGGGCGGCTCCAAGGCGCTGACCAAGAAGCTCGAAGAACTCAAGAAGCAGGCACTGGAGCGCTTTGACAAGCTGCGCGAGCTGTTCGAGAAGATCCACAAGATCTACGACAAGGAAGGCTACGGCACCCCTGCCTACATGAAGGCACAGGCCGCCCTGTCGGAAGAGCTGATGACCATCCGCTTCACCGCCAAGACCATCGAGAAGCTGTGCGACATGGTGCGCGCCCAGGTGGACGATGTGCGCAAGAAGGAGCGCGAGCTGCGCCGCATCATCGTGGACAAATGCGGCATGCCCCAAGAGACGTTCATCAAGGACTTCCCGCCCAACCTGCTGAACCTGCAGTGGGTCGAGAAGCAGGCCGCCGCTGGCAAGCCCTGGTCTGCCGTGATGGCGCGCAACATTCCGCCCATCCAGGACCTGCAGCAAAAGCTGATGGACCTGCAGTCGCGCGTCGTCGTACCGCTGGCCGAGCTCAAAGGCATCAACAAGCGCATGAACGAAGGTGAAGCCACCTCGCGCGATGCCAAGAAGGAAATGATCGAGGCCAACCTGCGCCTCGTGATCTCGATTGCCAAGAAGTACACCAACCGTGGCCTGCAGTTCCTCGATCTGATCCAGGAAGGCAACATCGGCCTGATGAAGGCGGTGGACAAGTTCGAATACCGCCGGGGCTACAAGTTCTCGACGTACGCCACCTGGTGGATTCGCCAGGCCATTACCCGCTCGATCGCCGACCAGGCGCGCACCATCCGTATCCCGGTGCACATGATCGAGACGATCAACAAGATGAACCGCATCAGCCGCCAGCACTTGCAAGAGTTTGGCTTTGAGCCCGATGCGTCCATCCTGGCGGCCAAGATGGAAATCCCCGAGGACAAGATCCGCAAGATCATGAAGATCGCCAAGGAGCCGATCTCCATGGAAACACCGATCGGGGACGACGACGACAGCCACCTGGGCGACTTCATCGAGGACGGTGCGAACACCGCGCCTATCGAAGCCGCCATGCAGGCCGGCCTGCGTGATGTGGTCAAGGACATCCTCGATGGCCTGACCCCCCGCGAAGCCAAGGTGCTGCGCATGCGCTTCGGTATCGAAATGACCAGCGACCACACGCTGGAAGAAGTGGGCAAGCAGTTCGACGTGACGCGCGAGCGCATCCGCCAAATAGAAGCCAAGGCGCTGCGCAAGCTCAAGCACCCCTCGCGCTCGGACAAGCTGCGCAGCTTTATCGACTCGCTGTAAGGCAGACTGGGGCAGCGCCCCGGCAAACCACTGCCAATGGGGTGCCTGCAGCAGCAGCCTGCCCTTACATGCCAACCCGCCACCCTGTTACAGGTTGGCGGGTTTTCTTTTTGCTCCCTACGTCACTGCGACGGACTTCTCCCTCCGGCCAAGTGAGTGACCACCCCGTAGTAACCCCTACAACCCGGACAGCAATCTGACAGCTTTGCAAGTCAGCATTGCGAACGTTTCCAGAGATTGATCAGCGGCTGCACGGCTTGTCGGTCTCCACCACTCACCATTGATCGTCCCGGCAAATGCGGGGCGCCGCATCCATTAAAGACGACGAGGGAACCCCCATGACCATGCAACGCAGACAGATCCTGGCACGCAGCGCCGCACTTGCCTCCTTGCTCACGCCCCTGGCACCAGCCTTGGCGCAAACCGGCCGCCCTGCAGGCAAGGCCACCAAAGTGGCGGGCACGTTGCGCATCGTGATCCCCGCCAATCCCGGTGGCGGTTGGGACCAGACTGGCCGGGCACTCGGTGCGGCCCTGAAGGCTGCAGGGGCTGCCGATCAGGTGGAGTTCGAGAACATCGGGGGCAAGGGGGGCACGATTGGCTTGGCGCAGTACGCCGAAAAATATGGCAGCGATGCCAACACCCTCATGATGGGTGGCATGGTGATGCTGGGCGCCGTAGCGCTGCAAAAACCTGCGATCGACATGAGCCATGTACAGCCACTGGCCCGCCTGACGAGCGACTACCTGGTGACTGCCGTTCCCGCAGCGTCGGGCATCAAAACAGGCAAGGACTTGGCCGATGCCATGCGCACCAATCTTGCAGGCATGGTGGTGGCCGGTGGCTCTGCCGGGGGCGTGGACCACATGTTTGCCGGGGTACTGGCCCGCGCAGCCAAAGCCAAACCCGAAGAGCTGTCTTACCGCCCTTTTGCCAGTGGGAGCGAGGTGGTCGATGCCCTGCTCGGTGGCAAGGCGGCAGTCGGCATCTCGGGCTACAGCGAGTTTGGCGATGCACTGGCGTCCGGCAAGTTGCGCGCAGTAGGGGTGTCCTCCCGCCGCGGTGCATTCGGCATCCCGGCCTTCAAGGAACAGGGCATTGATGCCGTCATGGCCAATTGGCGGGGAGTCTTCACAGGCAAAGCGGTCAGCTCAGCACGCTCTGCAGAGTTGCTATCAGCGCTGGAGCAGGCCATCCATCATGAGAGCTGGCTGCAGACGCTGAAGCAAAACCGGTGGGAAGCCTCCTGGCTCACCGGCAAAGACTTGGTGGAGTTCATGGAACTGGACATGACCACCGCCCGGGTGATGACCTATCTGCTCAAACTCAAGACCTGATTGGCGGCCGTGTTGCACGGCAACCTCAGCGCTTGTCCTGCTCCGCATGCACCGGCACACTGTCTGGCACAGCGCCACAGCCCACCGGGCGGGCCTGCCCAAGGGCTGAAGTGCCGTTGATCTTCCCTCCACATGTCGAGGTTCGTGATGAAAATGTCCCGCTTCTCTATTGGCACCCGCATGGCTGCGGCCCTGGGCATGGTGCTCGCACTGATGATTGGTGCAGCACTGTTTGGCATCTCGGCGCTTTATCACGCTTTGGGCACCTACGACAGCACCGTGCTGCAGCGCGTGGCGCAGGAGCGCGCCGTCAGCCGCATGGAAAACGAGTTCAAAACGCAGGTGCAGGAATGGAAGAACACCCTGCTGCGTGGGGAAGACGCCCGCAAGCGCGAGCTGCACTGGAATGCCTTCCAGGCCAGCGAAAAACGGGTGGCCGACGCTGCCAAGGCGCTTGAAGCCCAGCTCAGCGACGCCGACGAGCGCGCGGCACTGCAAAAATTCACGCAGGCGCATGCGCAAATGGCCCAGGGTTACCGCAAAGGGTTCGAGGTGTTCCAGTCGCTGGGCTTTGTGCCTGCAGCGGGCGACGCCGATGTGGCCGACATTGACCAAGGCCCGGCCAAGCTGTTGACGGCATTGAGCGAACAGGTGGCGGCCAGCAGCGCAGCCATCGCCCAGGCGGCGGCACAAGATGCACGCCACGCGCTGGTCAGCAGCCTGATTGCGCTGGCTCTGGTCACCGCCTTGGGCGTCGTCGCCGGGCTGCTGCTTACCCGCTCGGTGGTCCGCCCCCTGCGCGAGGCCGTGTCCGTGGCACACAAGGTGGCAGCGGGCGATCTCACCTCCGACATTCCGCTGGAAGGGCAGGACGAGCCCGCACGCCTGCTGCAAGCCCTGCAGGCAATGCAGGACAACCTTGAAAAAGTCGTGTCAGGCGTACGCAGCAGCGCCGAGAGCGTGGCCAGCGCCAGTGCAGAAATTGCCCAAGGCAACGCGGACCTGAGCGCGCGCACCGAGCAGCAGGCCAGCTCACTCGACGAGACAGCCGCATCCATGCAGCAACTGCAGACCACCGTGCAGCAGAACGCAGCCACGGCGCAGCGTGCCAGCGAGCTGGCTCGCAACGGCTCGTCTGTGGCAGAACGCGGTGGGGCCGTGGTGGAGCAGATGGTGCAGGTGGTGCAAGGCATTCAGGAAAGCTCGCGCCGCATTGCAGACATCATTGGTGTCATCGACGGCATTGCCTTCCAGACCAATATCCTGGCGCTGAATGCCGCGGTGGAAGCCGCCCGCGCGGGTGAACAAGGCCGCGGATTTGCCGTGGTGGCCAGCGAAGTGCGCAACCTGGCCACCCGCAGCGCCAGTGCGGCTCAAGAGATCAAGACCCTCATCCAGGCCAGTGTGGAGCGGGTACAGGCAGGTTCGGACCTGGCCCAGAATGCCGGGGGCACCATGTCAGAAGTGGTGGCATCCATTCGCGGGGTGAGCGCGCTGATGCAGGAGATCAGCCAAGCCAGCACCCATCAGACCGACGACATGCAGCGCGTGACCCAGGCCATCGTGCGCATGGATGAAGCCACGCAGCAAAACGCAGCCTTGGTGGAAGAAAGCGCTGCCGCTGCAGGCAGCCTGAGCAGCCAGGCGCGTGAGCTGGTGCAGGCTGTGGCGGTGTTTCGCGTGCGGCACCAGGGCTCGCACACACAGGCATTGTTGCGCTAGTAGCCCACGCAACCGGGCCAGATTGCTCACATATTCATAGCTGCCTGCGCTTGATCAGCAAGCGCTGGTGGTCAAAAACACTCTCAACCGGCCTCAATCCACCTTCACGTTGGCGGCCTTGACCACCTGCGCCATGCGCGCCGCCTCGGTGCGGAAGAAGGCGGCAGCGGCGTCGGGTGGGGTGAGCTTGATCTCGTAGCCCTGGGCGATGAGGGCATCGCGCGCCTCTGGCATGTCCATGGCGGCTTTGAAGCCGTTGAACAGGCGGGCCAGTTCTGCCTTGGGCAGGCCAGCAGGCGCCACCGGGGCGATCCAGCCGTCCAGCTCATAGGCGGGCAAGCCTTGCTCTGCAACGGTGGGCACGCCGGGCAGCGACGGCACGCGCGTGGCCGTGGTCACGCCCAAGGCGCGCAGCGATCCCGACTTGATGTGCGCGGCCGCAGGCGCCACCGCCACCACGGCGAGTTGCACCTGACCACCCAGCACGTCGTTCATCAGCGGGCCCATGCCCTTATAGGGAATGTGCTGGATGGCGACCTTGGCCTGGTCCACGAACATGGCCGCGCCCAGGTGAAGGATGGTGCCGTTGCCCGACGAGCCGTAGTTGAGCACCCCTGGCTTGGACTTGGCGTAGGCAATCAGCTCTTGCACATTTTTGGCAGGCACCGAAGGGTGGGCCACCAGCACAAAGGGCGTAGCGCCCAGGATGGTGATGGGCGTGATATCGGCCAGCGAGTCGAACGGAATGTTCTTGTACACGCTGGGGTTGACCACATGGTTGTTGGACACCACGCCGATCACCGAGCCGTCCTTGGGGGCGCGCACGATCTGCGTGGTGCCGGTGATGCCGCCCGCGCCGGGCAGGTTCTCAATCACCACCGGCTGGCCCAACGCCTTGGCCAGGCTGTTGCTGATGGCGCGGATGGCGCCATCGGCCCCCGAGCCTGCAGACAGCGGCAGGATGATGCGCAATGGCTTGTCACCGAGGCTTTGCGCACGCACCCGGCCCGGGCGGGAGATGGCGGCAGCGCCCAGAGCGGCGGCGCCCAGCCACAGGGCCTGGCGCCGGGTGGGGAATGCCGGAGATGCCGCGGTGGCCGAGGGAGCAAAGGGGCGGCACAGGCCTGGGGCCACGGCTTTCGAGACGTTAGGGGGCTGGTTCGTCATGGTGTTGTCTCCGTTATGGTGGTCAATCCGCCCTAGGCCGCGCAGTCTGTTGCTGTGCTGATTCCAGGCGGGGGTGTTCAGGGCCTGCCCAGGCAGTTCAGGCCACAGCGCCTGCCTGCTGCAGGGCCTGCACCTGTTCTGCCGTGTAGCCCAGCTCTTGCATCAAGGCCGCCGTGTGCTGGCCCAGCACGGGGGGCTGCAGGCGCACGCCCAGGCGCTGGCCGTCCATGGCCAGGGGCAGCAGCGTGGTGCGGGCGGTCTGCCCGGCGCGCTCGCCGTCGGGCAATGTGATGTCGGCCAGGCCGCCCGTGGCATTGAGGTGCGGGTCGTCCAGCAGCTGCTCGGGCCGCGAGATGGGGGCGAACGGCAGGCCGTGCTTTTCAAAAATGGCGGCCAGTTCGGCCGCGCTGTGGGCCGCCAGGCGCTGGCGCAGGTCGGGCATCAGCGCGGGGCGGGCGCGCACGCGGTCGTTGTTGGTGGCGAGCTGCGGATTGGCCTTGAGGTCGGCATAACCCATGGCGTCGCAGAAGGTGACCCACTGCGCATCGCTCACGGCGGCCAGGAAGATCTGCTCGCCCTCTTTCACCGTGAACACGTCGTACAGCGCCCATGAGGAGATGCGGTCGGGCATGGGGGCGGCAGGCTTGCCCGTCACGGCGTACTGCATCATGTGCTGGCCGACCAGAAAAACGTTGTTCTCGAACAGTGCCGAGTCCACCTCTTGCCCGCGCCCGGTGATGCCGCGCTGCATCAGCGCCGCCATGGCGCCAATGGCACCAAACATGCCGCCCATGATGTCGTTGACGCTGCTGCCTGCGCGCAGCGGGTCGCCGGGGCGGCCCGTCATGTAGGCCAGGCCGCCCATCATCTGCACCACTTCATCCAGCGCGGTGCGGTGCTCGTACGGCCCGGCCAGAAAGCCGGTGTGGTTCACGTAGATGAGGCGGGGGTTGATCTGCGAAAGCGCGGCGTAATCCAGCCCGTACTTGGTCATCACACCGGGCTTGAAGTTTTGCGCCACCACGTCGGCCGACGCTGCCAGCTTGCGGGCTACCTCCAGCCCTTCGGGGTTGCGCAGGTCCAGCGCAATGCTTTTCTTGTTGCGGTTGAACATGGGAAAGAAGCCCGCGCCCGCACCAAGCAGGTGGCGGGTGCGGTCGCCCTCCACCGGCTCGACCTTGATGACCTCGGCCCCCAGGTCGGCCAGCACCATGCCGCAGGTGGGGCCCATGACCATGTGGGTGAATTCAACGACCCGCAGCCCCGCCAAGGGCAAAGGGCGTGCGGACGATTTGGGTGACTCGGACGGGGAAGAAGAGGTGGTACTTGTCATGGGCGAACGATACAGAAATCAAACCGCTGCGGCGGCCAGGGTGGGCTGTGCGTGGCGGGGCAGGCCCGCCTGCCACAGGGCGCCGTGCAGGGTCTCGCCTGCCAGCCAGCCCGCCACTTGCTGGCGCAGCGCCAGCAGCGCAGGCACATCCACGCCGGTGACCACGCCCATGCGCTGCAGCATGTATTCCAGGTCTTCGGTGGTGACGTTGCCGCTAGCGCCGGGCGCGTGGGGGCAGCCGCCAATGCCCGCCAGGCACGCATCAAAGCGGGTAATGCCGGTTTGCCAGGCGGCATAGGCGTTGGCCAGGCCCAGGCCGCGCGTGTCGTGAAAGTGCGCGCAGGCCAGCCGGTCGCCCACCAGCGCGCGGGCCTTGGCAAACAGGCGCTGCACGCTGACCGGGTCGGCAAAGCCCACGGTGTCGGCCAGGCTCACGCGGTCGGCGCCGGCGTCGAGCAGGGCTTGCATCAGACGCAGCACTTCGCTCTCGGCCACCTCGCCCTGCAGGGTGCAGCCAAACGCGGTGCCCACGCCGCCTTCGATCAGGGTGGCGCTGCCTGCCGCATCACGGGCAGCGCGGATGCGGGCCACCTCGGCCACCACCTCGTCGGGCGTCTTGCGCAGGTTGGCCAGGCTGTGGGCGTGGCTGGCCGACAAGGGCACGACCATCAGGTGCGCGCCACATTCCAGCGCGCGCTCGGCCCCTTTCAGATTGGGTACCAGCACCGAGGCGCGCAGGCCCGGCAGCGTTTGCGCGTGGGCCAGCACCTCGGCGGTGTCGGCCAACTGGGGGAGCAGGCGGGCGGGGACGAAAGAGCCCACCTCGATCTCGCGCTGCCCGGCGGCGTAAGCGGCGTTCACCCACTCGATCTTCTGGGCCGTGGGCAGCACGCGGGCAATGCTTTGCAGGCCATCGCGCAGCCCCACCTCGCGCACCACCACCTGGGCGGGCCCGACGGGATTCAGGACGGGGGGGTATTGAAGCGTGTCCGGCAGGTGTGGGCTCATGGCGCTTTCACTCGAAGTTGTGTCCATTCTAGAAATTCCGTTTGGAAACAGAAAATCAATTCTGGAATTCTTATGATTCCAAACCGGAACATCACCTTTCACAGGCAACACCATGCGCGATTTGGACCTTCAGACTTTGAGGCTGTTTGCCGCCGTATGTGAGCAGCGCAGCATTGCGCGGGTGGCCGAGCAGGAATCGATCGTGGGTTCGGCCATCAGCAAGCGGCTGGCGCAACTGGAGAACAACGTGGGCACGCCCCTGCTGGTGCGCAAGCGCCGGGGTGTGGTGCCCACGCCCGCAGGCGAAACCTTGCTGGAGCATGCCCGCACCATGCTGGCCAGCATCGGGCTGATCGAGCGGGACATGGCCGCCTATGCTGCGGGCACGCGAGGCCATGTGCGCATGCTGGTCACGGCCTCCGTCATGGCCGAGTCGCTGGCCGATGACGTGGCCGCCTTCTTGCAGCCCCCGGAACACCGCAGCATCCAGATCAGCATGGAAGAGCGGGTGAGCCCAGACGTGGTGCAAGGAATCCGCGAGGGCAGCGCCTCCATGGGTATCTGCTGGGATGCCGCAGACCTGAGTGGCCTGCAAACCCGCAGCTACCGCAGTGACCATCTGGCCATCGTCGCGCATGCATCGCACCCTGTTGCGCAGCAACCGTCAGTGCGCTTTGCCGATGTGCTGGGCTATGAGTTTGTCAGCATGCCCGCCCTGAGTGCCGTGCAGGTGCTGCTGGCGCGGGCGGCGGCGGTGGAAGGCAAGTCGCTGACCCACCGGGTGCAGGTGTCCAACTTTGACGCGGCCCTGCGTGTGGTGCAGGCGAACCTGGCTATCAGCGTGGTTCCGCGCGAGGTGGCTGCGCCCTTCGCTGCCAATGCGCCTGTGCGCATCGTGCCGCTCAGCGATGACTGGGCCCGCCGCCGCTTTGCCATCTGCTTTCGGGATGAGCAGGCGCTCTCACCCGCGGCTCAGTTGCTGGTCCGGCATCTGGCCGGGTCCTCTATGGTAGCGGCTGCGTAGCCTGCACGCCACACTTTGCGGAGCTGGGGCTCAAAATTCTGCAACGTTTAAATATCGAGACAAAAGTGGCCGGGACCTGGCCGCCACCCTGCCGGGAAGGCCCGCCCCTTCCGGGAAGACCTCACCTGCCATTTTCGCCATTCGGACGCCTCTTTCAAGAGACACCAAAAATCCGGGGGCTGAAGCATACGCAGATTACATCTTGAGCTACCAAACTTGTAGCAAAATGGGTTCCGCGCTATAGTCGCTGCGCATCAGCAGGCGCGCCGGGCGCCCTGCCACAAGATCAACGACCCAACACTCGCGCAAGGAGAAGCATCCATGAGCTCCAAAGAAAATGCCGCCATCCATCAGCTGTTTGAACGGCTGGAATGCCGTTACGCGCTGCGCGTGCTGTGGGCCTTGAAGGACGGCCATCCGCAAACTTTCCGCCTTCTGCAAGACAGCGTGGGCGGTATTACCCCCAACACCTTGAACACCCGTATCAAGGAACTGCGTGAAGCTGGCCTGCTGGACCACGGCAGCGACGGCTACACCGTCACTCCCGCAGGCGCCGACCTGCTCAAGCGCCTGTCTGACGTGCAAGCCTTTGCCACACGCTGGGTGGCGGGCCGGGCCAAAAAGCAGGCCTGAACGCAGCGCGGGACAAGCCCCCCCCGGGTTCACCCCCCACCTTCCGGCCAAGGCATAGGTCAAAAAGCATTCTGAGGCTTGATCTGCAAGCGCGACAAGCTACATTTTCAATAGCAAAGGACATTCCGATGGCACTCATCACCACCGCCTCTGGCCTGCAATACGAAGACACCACCGTGGGCGAAGGCGCCGAAGCCACCAAGGGCCGCAACGTGTCGGTGCACTACACCGGCTGGCTCTACAACAATGGCGAGCAAGGTGCCAAGTTTGACTCCAGCCTGGACCGCAATGATCCGTTTGAGTTCTCTCTGGGTGCTGGCATGGTCATCAAGGGTTGGGATGAAGGCGTGCAAGGCATGAAGATTGGCGGCAAGCGCACGCTGATCATTCCCGCGGCGCTAGGCTACGGTGCCCGCGGCGCTGGCGGTGTGATCCCCCCCAACGCCACGCTGAAGTTTGATGTGGAACTGCTGGGCGTGCGCTGATCGCAGTCCCGCACTCCACGGCGGGTCGGTAGCCAGGCTCTGATCCGCTGACAAACTCAAAAGCCAACCTCACGGTTGGCTTTTTTGCTTGGGGCAGCATCTTTTCAACCATGCTGCAGATGTCCCCTCAGCCAAACAGTGCCTTGCGCAAAGGCTCGTACTTGGCTTCTCCCACAGCTTCCTTGATCTTGGGAGCCAATGCGGCCAAGTCTTCAAAGCTGGAGGCAGACTCCACCGCCAGATTCAGCCGAAAGCCCCGCAGACCGAGCGAAGCGGTGAGCGCTGTGGCCACAGGATAGGCATCCTTGTAACGCTGCTGGGATGGTCGATGAGTTTCCTGCCCCGAGGGGGAAGCCTGCGCAGGCTGAGCCTGATCCGCCGCAGCCGCCTCGCCACCTGGAGCAGAAGGAGCCGCAGCAGGAAAAGCAACGCTACCGCCCCCCGCTGGAGCCAGAAGCCCCTGTGCCACCATGGCCTGCACATCCTCCTGGGTGATGCCCATCGCCGCCGTGGCGGCCAGCACCTCACCCATGGTTCTTTTGCCATCAAACAGGATGAATGCCGAGCGCTGCCTGGAAGACAGGCCCGCGTGCCGATCCTTGAGCGCATCCTGACCTGCCTGTGTCTTGACGAGAACCATGTGCCTCCTTGGGTAAGGGTGCAACAGCGCCAGAAGCTCCGGCCGCTCAATTGCAGGGACAGGTTGACACAATGTGTGACAGTTGGATATGGGGTTTATCCATAACCGGTGCCCATCTGAAGGCTTACCGTGCCCGGTCAGATTTCAAGCCGCACGCCAGTAGGCACAGGTGCAGGGCGGGTGATGCGGCTGACGATGGCTGCAGCAATGAACCCGGCAGGCACGCCAAACACTCCGGCAGAGATCGGCTGGATGCCGAACCAGAAGCCATCGGCCAGCATCCAGCCAGGCAGTGCCGCACGCACGGCTGGAACGTGCGAGAGCATGTAGTACACAGCGACCCCAAGCCCTGTCAGCATGCCCGCCACAGCGCCCTTGCGGGTGGTGCCGCGCCAGAAAATGCCAAGCACCATTACAGGCACAAAGGCGGAGGCCGCTAGCGAAAAAGAAGCCGACACCATGGTCAGAATCTCTGAGGGCTTGAGGGCGGCCACAAAAGCTGCCGCCAGCGCCACGGACAGGAGGGTGAACTTGGTCAGGATGACCCGCTGCTCGGGCGAAGCTTTGCGCTTGCTATCCCGGAAGTACAGGTCACGCACCAGGGCGTTGCTGATGGTGAGCAGCAGGCCATCGGCCGTAGACAACGCCGCAGCCAGCCCCCCGGCAGCCACCAGGCCCGACACCACATAAGGCAGGCCACCCAGCTCCGGTGTGGCCAGCATGATGAGGTCGGCCCCCAGGCGAATCTCACCAAACTGGACGATGCCGTCCTCATTCACGTCCTCAATCGACAGCAGCGAACTGTCTACCCGCGCCCACTGTGCAATCCAGCTCGGCAGGGCCTCAAAGCTGCTGCCCACCAGGTTTTGCATGACTTCAAACTTGACCAGCACTGCCAGCGCGGGTGCGCTGAGATACAGCAGGGCAATGAAGAACAGCGACCATGCCACCGAGGCCCGCGCACCGCCCACGGTGGGCGAGGTGTAGTAGCGCGTGAGCAGATGGGGCAGCCCGGCCGTGCCCACCATCAGGCAAAACATGAGGGCGAGGAAATTGCGCCGGGCCAGGTCGTACTCGTGCTGCTCTTCGGGCGTGCCGTTGGGGTCGCCCGCATAGGCCTGGCTGTGCAACGGCAAGCCGCCCAGGGGCTTGGCTCGGTCGTAGTTTTCGTGCATTTCGCGCGTCCAGCGCTCGCGGGCCGTGGCCACATCGCGGGGCAAGGCGGCCAGTTCGCGGCTGGCGTTCACGATCAAGCCTACGTCCGCGCCCTCTTCCCGCAACTGGTGGATTCGCGCCCGCTTGTGCTCCCGTTCACGCTCCAGGGCGGCCTCCACATCCTGCAGGCGCAGCTTCAGCTCCTCTGCCCTGCGCAGGTAGGACTGCACCACCTGGTGCTCTGCAGGTGAGTCGAGCAGCTGCGCTTCCAGATCGGCAATCTTGCCAATCTGAGCGCCATACACCGCAGGAGCCAGCGGGTTGCCCAGCTGCTTGTAGGCCAGCCAGGACACGGGAATCAGAAACGCCAGCAGCAACACCACATACTGCGCCACCTGCGTCCAGGTGATGGCACGCATGCCGCCCAGAAAGGAGCACAGCAGGACGCCGCCTAGCCCCAGCATGATGCCGATCTCGAACTGCACACCCGTCAGGCGCGATGCGATGAGCCCCACACCGTAAATCTGGGCAATGACATACGTGAAAGAACACAGCACCGCCGCCAGTGCGGCAATGATGCGGGGCCAGCGCCCGCCAAAACGCACATGGAAAAAGTCCGGAACGGTGTAGAGCCCCATGGCCCGAAGGTGAGGCGCAATCAACATCGCCACCAGGCAAAAGCCCCCCGTCCACCCGAGCAGATAGGCCAGCCCCCCTGCCTGCCCGGCCGTGCCGGAAAACCCCTGCAGGTACAGCGCACCTGACAGGCTGATGAACGACGCCGCGCTCATCCAGTCGGCAGCAGCCGCCATGCCGTTGTACATGGGCGGTATGCGCCGCCCGGCCACGTAGTACTCCTCGGAGTCGGACGTGCGGCCATACACACCGATGCCCGCGTACACCATCACGGTGAGGAATAGGAAGATAGGGCCAATCCAGTGCCGCGACAGCCCCTGGCTCTCGGCCCAGGTCATCAGTGCCAGAAAGCCCAGCACCCCCAGCACATAAAGAATGAAAAACCGGTGAGGCCGCAAAAAGGCAGGGGCCCAGCCGCCGGGAACGCGGCGCTCGTTGCGCTCAGGCACCAGGTTGCTCCGGGCCGCGCTGGGGTGACACTGGGCCAGAGGCCCGAGTTTGATCTGCTGGCGAAGCCTGCCCCTTGGCATCCTGCCGCTCAAACCAGCTCATGGCGCAGGCATACACCACCACAATGCCGATGAAGACCAGCACCGCGCCCTGGGCTGCCACCCAGTAACCCAGCGGCCAGTCTCCCAGCATGATGTGCTGGAGATCGCGCGCAAAGTAGGTCACCACAAAAGACACCAGCACCCACACGGCGAGCAGCCCGGCCTTGAGCCAGAGGTGCCGCACGTCGTGCAGGTCAGGAGGGAAAGGCCCGGCCAGTTCAGGCTCGGGAGGCTTTTGCCGGGGCAGCGGTGGACGCACAGTTCAGAGCCTTTTCAGACACTCGTGCACGCAGCCCCGGCCTGGCGGTCAGCCCGCCAGTTGCTGCCAGGTGGCCACCACGCTGTCAGGGTTGAGCGAGATGGAGGAAATGCCCTCTTCCGACAGCCATTGGGCAAAGTCGGGATGGTCGCTGGGGCCCTGGCCGCAGATACCTACGTACTTGCCCTGGGCCTTGCACGCCCCGATGGCACGGCGCAGCATGGCCTTGACGGCAGGGTCGCGCTCGTCAAAATCTGCCGCCAGCAGTTCCAGTCCCGAATCGCGGTCCAGCCCCAGGGTGAGCTGGGTCAGGTCGTTGGAGCCGATGGAGAAGCCGTCAAAGAACTGCAGGAACTCGTCGGCCAGGATGGCGTTGGAGGGCACCTCGCACATCATGATGACCTTGAGGTCGTCCTTGCCGCGCTCCAGGCCGTGGCTGGCCAGCAGCTTGGTCACGCGCTCGGCCTGGCCCAGCGTGCGCACAAACGGCACCATCACCTGCACATTGGTCAGGCCCATGTCGTTGCGCACGCGCTTGAGTGCCTCACACTCCATGGCAAAGGCTTCGCCAAAGTCGGCACTGATGTAGCGCGCTGCACCGCGGAAGCCCAGCATCGGGTTCTCTTCCTCGGGCTCGTAACGGCTGCCGCCGATGAGCTTGCGGTACTCGTTGGACTTGAAGTCCGACAGGCGCACGATGACAGGCTTGGGCCAGAAAGCGGCGGCAATGGTGGCCACGCCCTCGGCAACCTTGTCCACGTAGAAAGCGCGGGGCGATGCATGGCCACGGGCCACCGACTCCACGGCCTTCTTCAGGTCGGCGTCGATCTGAGGGTAGTCGAGGATGGCCTTGGGGTGCACACCAATGTTGTTGTTGATGATGAACTCCAGGCGAGCCAGACCCACCCCCTCGTTGGGCAACTGGGCAAAGTCAAATGCCAGCTGGGGGTTGCCCACGTTCATCATGATCTTGGTGGTGATGGCGGGCATGGAGCCGCGCTGCACCTCGGTCACCTCGGTCTCCAGCAGGCCGTCGTAGATGTGGCCGGTGTCGCCTTCGGCGCAGCTCACGGTCACCAGCGTGCCGTCCTTGAGGCGGTCGGTCGCATCGCCGCAACCCACCACGGCCGGGATGCCCAGTTCACGCGCAATGATGGCGGCGTGGCAGGTGCGGCCACCCCGGTTGGTGACGATGGCGCTGGCGCGCTTCATCACGGGTTCCCAGTTGGGGTCGGTCATGTCGGTCACCAGCACGTCACCGGGCTGCACCTTGTCCATTTCGGAGATGTTGTGCACCAGCCGCACAGGGCCCGTGCCAATCTTCTGACCGATGGCGCGGCCTTCAGCCAGCACGGCCCCCTGGCCCTTGAGCTTGTAACGCAGCTCGGCCTGGCCCTTGGACTGGCTCTTCACCGTCTCAGGGCGGGCTTGCAGGATGTAGAGCTGGCCGTCGGTGCCGTCCTTGCCCCACTCAATGTCCATGGGGCGGCCATAGTGCTGCTCGATCACCAGCGCGTAGTGGGCCAGTTGCTCCACATCGGCGTCGGTCAGAGAGTAGCGGTTGCGCTGCTCGGTGGGCACGTCGGTGGTCTTGACCAGCTTGCCGCTGGCGGCCTTTTCTTCGGCGCTGGAAAAGACCATCTGGATCAGCTTGCTGCCCAGATTGCGGCGGATCACCGCCTTCTTGCCTGCCTTGAGCATGGGCTTGTGCACGTAGAACTCGTCCGGGTTCACGGCACCTTGCACCACGGTTTCGCCCAGGCCATAGCTGCTGGTGATGAACACCACGTCTTCAAAGCCGGATTCGGTGTCGATGGTGAACATCACGCCCGCTGCGCCCAGATCGGAGCGCACCATGCGCTGCACGCCTGCGGACAGGGCCACCACATCATGCGCAAAGCCCTTGTGCACGCGGTAGGAGATGGCGCGGTCGTTGTACAGCGACGCGAACACTTCCTTCATCTTGTGCAGCACATCGTCGATGCCGACCACGTTGAGGAAGGTTTCCTGCTGGCCTGCAAACGAGGCGTCGGGCAGATCTTCTGCCGTGGCAGACGAACGCACCGCAAAACTGGCCTGGGCATTGCCAGCAGACAGGGTGACAAAAGCGTCACGAATGGCCTGCTCCAGGTCGGCCGGGAAAGGCTGGGCCTCGACCATGGCGCGGATTTCCGCCCCCACCTGTGCCAGGGCACGGACGTCTTCGGTATCGAGTTGGGCCAGTTTGGCGCTGATCTTGTCGGCCAGACCATCGTGCGCCAGGAACTGGCGGAAGGCGTGGGCCGTGGTAGCAAAGCCGGTGGGCACTCGCACGCCCTGGGGCAGTTGCGAGATCATTTCGCCGAGGGAGGCGTTTTTGCCGCCTACCGACTCGACATCGGTCATTCTCAGGTTTTCAAACGGTACGACCAGGGCGGTCGGGCTGAAAAGTGCAGACATGGGAAAGCTCCAGAAGTTGAAACCGGGTCTGCATGCCAGGCGTAGCGAAGCTCCTGGCAAGCGGCCATGCGCAGGCTGCAGCTTTGTCGTTGTGGTTGTGGGCCGACGGTGCGCATGGTGAGAATTTGGATAATTGCGGCCATTGTAGGCCCGAGCTTCTGGCAATGGGCTGACGCTTTCACCCGGCCCGCGCAAAACAGACAGTCCTGATGGTGAGCCTGCCCGCTTGTTGCAGGGCGGCCCACTGTCAGAATCTCCCGATCTGGCAGCTTGCAGCCCCCTGCACACTGCGCACGGACCAGAACACCAAAGGGCCCTCAATGCATTCGCGCACCGTATTTTTTGTCTCCGACGGCACCGGCATCACCGCCGAAACTTTCGGCAACGCCATCCTGGCCCAGTTCGAGATGAAGCCGCGCCACGTGCGCCTGCCCTTCATCGACACCGTGGACAAGGCCCACCAGGCGGTGCGGCAGATCAACCACACGGGCGAGATCGAGGGCAAGAAGCCCATCGTCTTCACCACGCTGGTCAACATGGAGGTGCTCAAGGTCATCCAAGAAGGCTGCAAGGGCATGCTGCTCGATATGTTTGGCACCTTTGTGCACCCGCTGGAGCAGGAGCTGGGCATCAAGTCCAACCACCGCATCGGGCGCTTTTCCGACGTGAGCCGCAGCAAGGAATACAACGACCGCATCGAGGCTATCAACTTCAGCCTGGCGCATGACGACGGGCAGAGCAACAAGGACCTGGCCGGGGCCGATGTGATTCTGGTGGGCGTGAGCCGCAGCGGCAAAACCCCCACCAGCCTGTACCTGGCCATGCAGTGCGGCCTGAAAGCGGCCAACTACCCGCTGATCCCCGAAGACTTTGAGCGCCGCCAGCTGCCCCCGGCCCTGGTGCCCTTCCGCCAAAAAATCTTTGGCCTGACGATCAGCCCCGAGCGACTGGCCGAAATCCGCAGCGAGCGCCGCCCCAACTCCCGCTACGCCAGCCTGGAAAACTGCCGCGCCGAGGTGGCCGAGGCCGAAGCGATGATGCGCCGCTCGGGTATCCGGTGGCTGTCCACCACCACCAAGTCGATTGAAGAGATCGCCACCACCATCCTGCAGGAAGTGCGGCCAGAGCGGCTGGTGTACTGACACGCGATTCACCGCACCGAACGCTATTAAATCAATAGCTGCCTACGCTTATATATAAAGCGCTAGAGGGCTAAAACACCTAAATTCCGGATTCAGCCGTAGCCCCGGACATCAGCAACTGGCGCACGCCATCACTGGCACGCACCTCGGTGCAGCCCACGCCCCACACGCGTGCTACGGCCTGCGGGGTGATGACATCGTCCACCGACCCCCACTGGCCCGTGCCTTGGGCCAGCAGCAGCGCATCGTGCGCGTAGCGCAGCGCCAGGTTCAGGTCGTGCAGCACGGCCACCACGCCCACGCCTTGCTGCACGGCCCAGTGGCGCAGCAAGCGCAGGGTCTGGTGCTGGTGGGCCAGGTCCAGGGCGGCGGTGGGCTCGTCCAGCAGCAGCCAGCGGTGCGCAGCGCCCGCCACCGGCTCCCAGATCTGTGCCAAGGCCCGTGCCAGGTGGGTGCGCGCGCGCTCCCCACCTGAGAGGGTGGTCACGCTGCGCCCCGCCAGATGCGCCACACCCGTGGTCTGCATGGCGGCGTCCACCATCTGCGCGTCGGCTGCGCTGGGATGGTGGCGGTGCGGGTAGCGCCCCATCTCCACCACTTCGCGCACGGTGAAGTCAAACGCCACGGCCGTGTCCTGCGGCATCACGGCGCGCCAGCGGGCAATCTGGTCCGGTGCATGCTCTGCCACCGCCCTGCCCTGCAGCAGCACCTGGCCGTGCGCGGGTTCGGCCAGCCCTGCCAGCAGGCCGAGCAGAGTGGATTTGCCCGCTCCATTGGGGCCGAGGATGGCCGTGACCCGGCCCGGCTGAAAAACGCCGCTGACCCGCGCCAGCACCGGCTGCCCCGGCGGGGCCACGCCCACGTCCAGACACTGCAGCCACTGCCCTGCGCGGGATGGGAGCCTGTCGGACTTGGAAATCGTCGGCTGCAAATTGACCTCAGCGGTCCATTTTTGGCTTCGCCGCTCTTCGAGAGCACCGTCTTTTTGCCCCATAGCCCGGCTATGGGGCTGCAAATCCGGCAAAAACTGTCCTCGCTGGGGCCAATTTTCGCTTTCGACGCTCCAAGTCCGGCAGGCTCCTAGCGGTGGGCGGTGGGCCGCCTCTCCTTCTCCCTCGGTCAATTCATCAAGCTGTCGTCTCACACCCGCCCCCTGAACTGGCGCAGCATGAACAAAAACAGGGGCGCACCCAGCACCGCAGTGAGCACGCCCAAGGGCAGCTCCGCCGGTTTGACCGCCGTGCGCGCCACGGTGTCGGCCAGCAGCACCAGCGCAGCCCCCAGCAAGGCCGATGCAGGCAGCACCACGCGGTGGTCTGGCCCCGCCAGCAGGCGCACACCATGGGGTGCCACCAGGCCAATGAAACCGATGATGCCTGTGGCCGCAGTGACCGCCCCCACAGCCAGCGCCGCCACGCCAATGGCCAGGCGCTTGGTGCGCTCCACCGGCACGCCCAAAAGGCGCGCCTGCGCCTCACCCAGCGCCAGGGCATTGAGCGGGCGGGCCAGCCAGCCAGCGCCCACAGCCGCCACGCACACGGCCAGCGCCACCAGCATGGCAGTGCCCCAGCGCGCACCACCCAGGCTGCCCATCAGCCACATCTGCAGATTGCGCAGTTGCTCGTCGGTGGACACAAAACTCAGATAACCCAGCCCGGCCCCGGCCAGCGCATTCACCGCCACCCCGGCCAGCAGCATCATGCCCACACGGGTGCCGCTGGCGGATTGGGCCAGCATGTAAATCAACAAAGTCACCAGCAGGCCGCCCGCAAAGGCCGTGCCCACCAGCGGCCAGCTGCCCAGGGCGCGTGGCAGGCTGGGCCACCACAGCCCGCCCAGCACAATGGCCGTGGCCGCTGCCAGCGCAGCCCCCGCACTTACGCCCACCAGGCCAGGGTCGGCCAGCGGGTTGCGGAACAGGCCTTGCATCAACGCCCCTGCCAGCGCCAGGCCCGCCCCCGCCGCCGCGCCCAGTACCAGGCGCGGCAGGCGGATGTGCATGAACACCAGGTGCCCTGATCCGGCAGGCTCCGCGCCCGTGAGCACCGCAAGCACCACCTGCCAGAGTTCTCCCGCGCCCAGGGCGTAAGCCCCGTGGGTGCTGGCCACCACCAGCGCAACCAGTGCCAAAGCGCCCGTCACGCCGATCACCCAGCGGGCAGGCAGCCGCTGGCCGCCCAGCGTTGGAAGGGCGTGGCGCAGGGCGTGGCGTACACGCTGCCGCCACGAGAGGGGCGCGTTGAGCGAATCCAAGGCGGCAGCAACAGGAGGCATGGTGAACAGCGGCAGGCAGTGCAATCCAACGGCGAATCAGGCCACCAGCGCCCGCATGCGGGTGTGCAATTCCTGCACCGCGCCGGGCAGACGGGGCCCGAAGCCCAGCAGGTGGTTGGCGTCCATGGCCACCAGGGCCTTGCGCGAGAAGGCCGGGGTCAGCGCCAGTTCGGGCCGTTGCCAGAAGGTGCGCTCGCCCCCCATGGCCTCGATGCCCTGGGTGGTGTTGAGCAGCACTTCGGGCGCGGCCTCGGCCAGGGCCTCCGCTGTCCAGGGGCGGTAGCCCGCAAAGCCGGTGACGGCATTGAGGCCGCCCGCAAAGCGGATGAGCGCATCGGCCGCCGTGCCCGTGCCCGCCACCATGGGGCTGCCGCCATGCGACAGGATGAACAGCGCACGCGGCTTGCGCGGGGCCGCCGCCACCTGCTGCTGCACGCGCGCCCACTCGGCATCCAGCCGCACCTGCAGGGCCTGGGCAGCGCTCTCACGCCCCACCACCTGGCCTACTACGGTCACCTTGCGCTGCACCTCGGCCCAGTTGTGGCTGGCAGGCACCAGCTCGATGCGCACGCCTGCGCTGCGCACCTGGTCCAGCACCACGCGGGGGCCCGCCTCTTCCGTGCCCAGCAACACATCAGGCCGCAGGGAAAGGACCCCTTCTGCCGACAGCTGGCGCATGTAACCCACCTTGGGTGTGCGCTGCGCAGCCTCGGGGAACAGGCTGGTCGTGTCCGTGCCCACCAGCAGGCCTTGTGCGCCCAGCTGGTAGACCACCTCGGTCAACGCACCACCCAACACCACCAGGCGCTGCGCGGGGCGGGTTTGCGCCTGCGCTGCCCAGGGCAACCCGGCGGCAGCGCCACCCATGGCCGCCATCACACCCTGTATCAGGGCCCGGCGCTGCAAGCCTGCGCGGGCTTTCATCCCATCACGTTCGGTCATGGCAACGTCACCGGCACGTCTACACGCGGCAATCCCGCCACCAGCTCGCGCCAGCCCGCCAGTTCAGGCTTGCCAGGCTTGCGCTCGCCAAAAAACATGGCCATCAGCTCGCCGTCGTGGTCAAAGGCTTCGACCGAAGTGACCACGCCATCTGCCGTGGGTTTCTCAACCGCCCACACGGCCGCGATGCGGTCAGTGCGCAGGTGCAGGTTGAAGCCGGGGTCCAGCACGTTGATCCAGCGGGCGTCTGCCGTGTCCATGGGGCGAATGGTGTGTACCGGGCCGGTGTGGATCTGGATGCAGCCACCGCTGCCCACAAACACCATGATGGGCAGCGCATCGCGTGCAGCACGCTCCAGCAGCCAGGTCACGGCCTGGGCTTGCAGGCGCTGGGTGAACTGCCCCTCGACCAGGCGGAAGCTCTGCTGCCGCTCCGCGCCAAACTGGCGCAACAGGCCAAAGAACTCGTGCGTGTCCTGCATAGCGCTCCAAGCCTGCTGAAGGCCTTGCGCGTCGATGTCCTCATCCGCCTGCACGGCAGGCTTGGGGCCTGCGGGCAGGAACACATAGCCCGCACTTGGCTCTGCAAAGCGCTCGACCACGGCATTCCACACCACCATGTCGGTCTGCTCGCGCACGTAAATCTTGTGCACCGCATGGCCCTGGGCGTTGAAGAACTGCAGGCTTTGCGCGCTGGGGTGCCCGGGGCGGCCCGGCTCGGTCACCGCAAAACCCGCGTGCCACTGGGCAAAGAACAGGCGCAGGTCGATGTCTGGCCCCAGCGCCAGCCCCACAGCCCCGGTGGCCGAGACGTTCTGGTACACGCCGGTCTTTTCGTGCACGGTGGATTCATTGCGGGTCAATGCCATCAGCGGGCCGCAGACCTGCAAGGCTTGCAGCAACTCCAGCCACGGCCCGCGCAGGGCCAGCGCTTTCAAGGCGTAACCATGCTCGCCCGCGTGGGCCGCAATCACCGCCCCCTCAGGCAGATGCAGGCGCTCTGCCGCATCGCGGGCACGCAGGCCTTGGGCGCGCAAGGCGGCAAACTGCTCGCGAATGGTGGATGCCAGAGCGGTCACAGAGGGAGTCGATGGCTCTGCGGGGGAAAGCATGGCGTTCATTGCACAGTCTCCGGTGCGGTCAGCCACAGTGCACGGCGCTGCTCTGCCGCCGACAGGGCGGCCGTGGCGTGCTCTTGCGCACTCTGCTGCTGCCAGCGCGCCTGCAGATTCCACAGCATGGTGCGAAAGTGCGGGCTCAGCGCCTGGGACTGGGTCAATGCCTCCAGATTGGTCACGATCTTGCGCACCATCGCCTCGCGGTGGGTGTCACAGCATGCCTGGGCATAGCCCGTCATGAGCGCCAAGGTGCCAGCCAGCAGGGCCTCCATGCACGGCATGCTGTATTCCTCGTCGCGGTGGGTGTCTGGGTTGGCGACGTTCTCGCCGGGGATGGTGCCCATGGGATGCTCCTTCAGGGATTCAACGGGTTGAGAGCGGGGATATCTGCGCTTCAGAAGTCAGCCACCAGCGACACCCGCACCGCACGGCCTGGCTGGGTGTACGCATCGATGGTGCTGGAGTTGGCGGACTGGCCGCGCACGTCGGCCCAGCGCCAGTACTTCTTGTCGGTAAGGTTGTAGATGCCAGCATTGAGGCGCAGGTCTTTGCGGATGCGCCACTGGCCGCTCAGGTCCAGCGTGGTGTAGGCGGGCGTGAGGTATTGGGAGCTGCCTGCGGCCACGTACACGTCGTCCGCCTTCTTGGCTGCGCTGTGGGTGGCGTCCAGGCGCACATGCCAGGCTGCGGTTTCATAACGCACACCGGCCGTCAGGCGTTGCGGCTCCACCGAGTTGACGGCGCGGCCCGTGTTGGTGTCGCGCCCCCGCGCCTGGCCATAGGCAAAGGGCGTGCTGATGCGACCACCCAGCCACTCGCCCCAGGCCATGTTGCCCTTGACTTCAAAGCCGTCGATCTTGACGCGGCCCAGGTTGATGGACTGGAACACCAGCGGGTTGCCCGGAGCCCCGGTGCCGCCCACCTGCTGCAGGTCTTCGATGAAGTCCTTGTAGCGGCCCGTGAATGCGGCGGCTTCAATGGACAGGGCCTGCAACCGACCGCGCACGCCGACCTCAAAGTTCTGGCTCTTTTCGGGCCGCAGGTTGGGGTTGGGTATGGTTTTGTAGTTGGACACCGTGTTCTCAAAGAACGCGTTGACCTGCCCCGCATTGGGCGCGCGGAAGCCCGCTGCATAGTTGCCGAACACGCTCCATGCGTCATTGGCGCGGTACAGCACGCCCAGCTTGGGCGAGGTGGCATGGCCGGAGAGCGACACCGCCTTGGCACCAAATCCGGCCTGGTCGGCCTTGATGCGGAAGCTGTCGTAGCGCACGCCAGGGGTGATGCTCCAGGGCCCACGGATGAACTCGTCCTGCACATACAACGCAGCACTGCTCTCGGTGGTGTCGGGGAAGCGCTTGAGCGGGAAGGTCTCGCCCACGGGGGGCGTCACGCCGGTCTGCAGGTTCTCCACCTGAGCACGGGTGTAGTCCAGCCCGTAGGTGAGCTTTTGCGCCCAGGCGTCTGCACCCGAACCCATGCGGATGAGCTTGCTGCCCTGCAGGTTGGCCTGCAGCGTGCGCTCGTCGTAGGTCACGTCGCGCACACGGTCGGCAGCGGTGTTGCGGTCTTCGGTGATGTATTCGCGGGAATGCGCGTCCTGGTAGCTCAGCACCGCCTTCACATCGTCAGCCCAGGCCGTGTTCACACGCCAGTTGCCCTCCCAGGTGGCGCGGCTGCGCTGCATGTCGGTGAATGAGGTGGAGCCCAGCACCGAGGTACTGGTCAGAGGGGCCTTGCTGCGGGCGCTCAGCAGCTCGTAGTCTGCCTTTTTGTCCACATGCTCCAGCGTGAACACATGGCGCTGACCACCGCCAGGGGTGACCACCACCTTGCCCAGCACGGAGGCGTGCTTGTCCTTTTGCGGGTTGGGCAGCGTGCGGTCCACATTGGCCGCAGCGTTGGTGCCCATGTTCTCCAGTTCGTTGGCGCGACCCACGTTGGCGCTGACCAGCCACTGCACTGTGTCATTGGTGCGGCCCGCCAGCGTAGCACCCAGGCGCTTGCCATCGTCATCCCCGTCGTAGGCAGCACTCACGCGGCCACCCAGGGTTTTGCCGTCTTTCAAAAAGGCCGATGGATCGGCGGTGATGAAGTTGACCAGCCCGCCCATGCCGTCAGACCCATAAAGGGCCGAGGTGGCGCCGCGCAGCACCTCGATGCGCTGCAGCAGGCCCACATCCACATAGTCGCGGCCAAAGGCGTTGGCGCTGAACACGTAGCTGCGTGGCAGGCGAATGCCATCCACCAGCATCAGCACCCGGTTGCCCTCCAGGCCGCGAATGTTGAAGCCGGAGTTCTGGTCCCTCCCCGTGGAGCCGCTGGCCAGGGTAAAGCGCGCTGGCGAGCGCGGTACGGTGATGTTGGGCTGGTCGCGGGCGACATCGCGCAGATCGCGCACCTGCCCTTCTTCCAGCGCCTGGGCATTGATCACGTCAATGCTCATGGGCAGGTCGTCGGGGTTTTGCTCGCTGCGCGTGCTGCTGATGACCACCTCTTTAAGCTGAGGCATACCGCCGGCCTGGGCCAGCAGCTCTTGCGCATGCGCGGCAGACACAGACGCCACAGCCAGGGCCGCTGCCAGGGCGATGGGGGTGAGATGGAGCGGAGAACGAAAAACGGGTGCGTGAACGTGCGCCAAGGCGGGCCTCTTCCAGGGTCATGAATACGACAAGAAGCTGGCTCCGCGGGCAAATGTTTGTGGTCTGCAGGGACCGCAAAACGTGCGCTGGCTGGCAGGGATGCAATATCTTACATGAGAATAATTATCAATAACAAATTCATGCGAGCGATAAGGCCATACGCATGGGGTGCCGCAAGGCAACAGCCGCCAGCAAGACGCCAGACGTAAAAAAGCCGGGGGAGCAAACGCCACCCCGGCTTTTCATCGGTCTTGAAGACCTTAAAAAGCTATCATTTCGATAGCTTGCTGCGCTTTATTCATGAGCGCAAAGCACCACTTGACCCTTAGGCATCCATTCATGCTGCCACAGGCGTGCGAATCAGGTGATCGAACGCGCTCAGCGCAGCCGTAGCCCCTGCACCCGCCGCAATCACGATCTGCTTGTAGGGCACCGTGGTGCAGTCACCGGCGGCAAACACGCCGGGCACGTTGGTGTTGCCCTTGGCGTCGATCACAATCTCGCCGAACTTAGAGAGTTCGACCGTGCCCTTGAGCCATTCGGTGTTGGGCACCAGGCCGATCTGCACGAACACGCCTTCCAGCGGCACCAGGTGTTCCTGGCCCGTGGCGCGGTCCTTGTACTTCAGGCCATTGACCTTGCCGTCGGCACCCGTGATTTCGGTGGTCTGGGCGTTGGTGTGGATAGTCACGTTGGGCAGGCTCTTGAGCTTGTTGACCAGCACGGCATCGGCCTTCAGCTGGTCGGCAAACTCGATCAGCGTGACGTGCTGCACGATGCCTGCGAGGTCAATCGCAGCCTCCACGCCGGAGTTGCCGCCACCAATCACCGCCGTGCGCTTGCCCTTGAACAGCGGGCCATCGCAGTGCGGGCAGTAAGCCACGCCCTTGTTCTTGTACTCGGCTTCGCCGGGCACGTTCACGTTGCGCCAGCGTGCGCCGGTCGAAAGAATCACCGTCTTGGCCTTGAGGGAGCCGCCGTTGGCCAACTGCACTTCCACCAGACCACCTGGCTGCGCTGCAGGGATCAGCTTTTCAGCGCGCTGCAGGTTCATGATGTCCACGTCGTAAGCCTTGGCGTGGGCCTCCAGCGCTGCAGACAGCTTGGGGCCGTCAGTTTCCAGGATCGAGATGTAGTTCTCGATGCCCAGCGTGTCATTGACCTGGCCGCCAAAGCGCTCGGCAGCCACACCGGTGCGGATGCCCTTGCGGGCGGCGTACACGGCAGCTGCAGCACCAGCAGGGCCCCCGCCGATGATGAGCACGTCAAAGGCTTCCTTGGCGCTGACCTTGGCCGCTTCGCGGGCGGCAGAGCCGGTGTCGAGCTTGGCCACGATTTCTTCCAGCGACATGCGGCCCGAGCCGAACACTTCGCCATTGAGGAACACCATGGGCACGGCCATGATTTCGCGGCGGGTCACTTCTTCCTGAAAGGCGCCGCCCTCGATCACCGTGGTCTTGACCTTGGGGTTGAGGATGGCCATGAGCGACAGCGCCTGCACCACGTCCGGGCAGTTGTGGCAGGTCAGGCTCATGTAGACCTCGAAATTGAAGTCGCCATCCAGCGCCTGGATCTGCTCGATCACATCCTGCTCCACCTTGGGTGGGTGGCCGCCCGTCCACAGAAGGGCCAGCACCAGCGAGGTGAACTCGTGGCCCAGGGGCAGGCCCGCAAAGCGCAGGCTGTTGGTAGAGCCTACGCGCTGGAGGCTGAAAGATGGCTTGCGGGCATCGTTGCCATCGGTGCGCAGCGTAATCTTGTCGCTGCGCAGGGACTGGATGGTCTCCAGCAACTCGCGCATTTCGCGGGCGGTGTCGCTGTCGTCTAAAGAAGCCACCAGTTCAAACGGCTGTTGCACGCGTTCCAGATAGGCCGAGAGTTGCGATTTGAGTTGGTCGTCGAGCATGGTGGCTTCCTGAAAATTCGAGTTGTGGTGTTGCAGGTTTAAGGGCTTCAGGTGATTCATTCAAGCCTGATGGCCAAATTCCGGGCGAAAAAAAGCCGGACGGCATGGCGCACGCACCATGGCGCTGTCCGGCTTTGGGGAACGCGCCATGATGGCGCGCTCAGCCGAGGCAGGTGATCGCTTAGATCTTGCCGACCAGGTCCAGGGATGGAGCCAGAGTCTTGGCGCCTTCCTTCCACTTGGCGGGGCACACCTGGCCAGGGTTGGCGGCGGTGAACTGGGCAGCCTTGAGCTTGCGCAGGGTTTCAGACACGTCGCGGGCGATTTCGTTGGAGTGGATTTCCAGGGTCTTGATCACGCCATCGGGGTTGATCACGAAAGTGCCGCGCAGTGCCAGGCCTTCTTCAGCGATGTGCACGCCAAAAGCGTTGGTCAGCTGGTGTGTTGGGTCGCCGACCAGAGGGAACTTGGCCTTGCCCACGGCAGGAGATGTCTCGTGCCACACCTTGTGGGAGAAGTGGGTGTCGGTGGTCACGATGTAGACCTCGGCACCGGCTGCCTGGAAGGCTGCGTAGTTGTCGGCAGCGTCTTCGATCTCTGTGGGGCAGTTGAAGGTGAAAGCGGCAGGCATGAAGATCAGCACGGACCACTTGCCCTTCAGGGACTGCTCGGTGACTTCGATGAACTCGCCCTTGCCGTTGCGGTTCACGAAAGCGGTGGTCTTGAAAGGCTGGACTTGGGTGTTGATCAGGGACATTGCTGTTTCCTTAAAGGGTTGGTTGACTGAACACAGGACTGAAGTCTAGGCGCTTTGACTCAATGCATCCAATTAATTGATTTCATTGAATCAATTGGCGATGACTATTTTATGACACGCCTCGCGCGCCCTTCAGCCGCCGTGCAGCGCACAGTAATGCAAACGCAATTGCCTATCAAACGCAGCCCATCTGCCGTGGCGGGGGCTTGCCTTGTCAGGTGGTCAAACGCCCCCCACAATCGCGCCCGACACTATCTACAAGGAGAGCCCCATGAAAGGCGACGCACAAGTCATTGCGCATCTGCAGGCGCAGCTGAAGAACGAACTCACTGCCATCAACCAGTACTTCCTGCACTACCGCATGCTCAAGCACTGGGGTTTCGACAAGCTGGCCAAGAAGGAATACGAAGAATCCATTGGCGAGATGAAGCATGCCGACTGGCTGATGGACCGCATCTTCATGCTGGACGGCCTGCCCAACCTGCAGGACCTGGGCAAGCTGCAAGTGGGTGAAGACGTGCCAGAGATTCTGGCGTGCGACCTGCGCTCGGAACAAGGCGCGCAAGCCACCATCAAGGAAGGCATTGCCCACTGCGAAAGCGTGCGCGACTATGTCTCGCGTGACCTGCTGCAGAAAATTTTGGACGACACGGAGGAGCACATCGACTTCCTCGAAACCCAGATCGACCTGATCGACAAGGTGGGCATCCAGAACTACCTGCAGTCGCAAATGGGCGACGCAGACTGAGTGCCGGGCGATCAGCCCTTGCACTCTGCACTTCGCACCTTGAAACGGGCCACGGCCCGTTTTTTTATGCCCACTGCACTCAGACCACACTGGACCGAGCGCAGCCCATCCACAGCAATCTGTTGCAAATCGGGCTTGAAATTCGCAATTCTTTGCAGCACAGCGCAAATCAAACGCGAATACTTCTCAATAAAAGTAGAATAACCGCCCGGGCCGTTGGGACTTCGTCTCTTTTGTGAGGGACTGCACCTGTTTTCTGAAGGCCCCAGCAAGCCAGCGAATCCCCACCGGGAATGCCAGCCAGCACTTGGATCCACCCAGACTGGAGCATTCCCTATGCCGCGCACCCGCATCTGCCCTGCCTTGCCCCGGAGGCCCGGGCAGCCATGAAAACCCACCAACTCGACTGGCGTTACCGCCTGGCGGTGACTTCGCGCACCCTGGCCGCTGCTGCGGGGGGTTATGCCGTCGCAGCGGGCTGCGCGGCAGCGCTCTCTCTCGCTTTGGCCCAGCTCATGCCCCGGGCCGAGGCTGTGCTGACCGCCACCATGCTGGCCTGGCTGGTTTACGCCATCGCCGTGGGCTGGGTGTTCTACGCACGCACTGCCTGGGGTGCATGGCTGGGCACCTTGCTGCCTGCAGCCGCGTTAGGGGCTGTGGCCATGGCCCCCCGCTGGATGGGGGCCGGGGCATGACCAGGGCAACCACATCCCCAGATATGTCCTCTGCGGCCAACCCATCTGCAGCCATTTCTGCAACGGCGGCAAACATCCCGGCACGCAGCAAGAAGCCCAATGACCGCGAGGGCTTCCGGCAGGCCATGTCCTGGCTGCACACCTGGGCGGGGCTGGTGCTGGGATGGCTGCTGTTCGCCATCTTCCTGACGGGCACGCTGTCGTTCTTCAAAAGCGAGTTCAACCTGTGGATGCAGCCTGAGATGCACGGCCTGCCCGCAGCCGACGCGCACACCGCAGAAAAGGCCCTGGCCGCCCTGCACAAGAAAGTGCCAGGGGTGACGCAATGGATCATGCGCCTGCCCGATGAGCGGGACCCAGCTGTCACCGTACTGTGGCGCGATAGTGGCAATGGCCGCTTTGAAACCCTGCACATGAACCCGCAGACCGGCGAGGTGATCGAGGGCCGCCGGACCATGGGTGGCGAGTTCTTCTATCGCTTCCACTTTGAGCTGCGCACCGCACAGAAAGGCCGCTGGGCGCTGGAGGGCCGCTGGGTGGTCGGCGTGGCTACTCTGCTGATGTTCATTGCCCTGCTGACGGGCGTGGTCACGCACCGCCGCATCTTCAAGGACTTCTTCACCTTCCGCCCCGGCAAGGGGGGTCAGCGCGCCTGGCTGGACGCACACAACGTAACCGGCGTGCTGGTGCTGCCCTTCTACCTGATGATCACCTTCAGCGGGCTGATGATCTTCCACACGCTGTACCTGCCCAGTGGCATTGCCACCGCCTATGCCGGGCCGGATGGCAAGGTGGACTCTGCCGCCTACTTTGCCGAGATGCAGGGCGACAAGCCCGAGCGCAGTGCGCGCCGCGCGCGCGGCATGCAGCAGCCACCGCTGCCCGTGGTGCCCCTGGCCACCATGATGGAGACCGCACGGCAAAAGTGGCAGGACGGACGCATCGGATCCATCCAGGCCCGGCGTGACGCGCAGGGGCAGGTGGTGGTTGAAGTGACACGCCACGACGGCGACCGGCTGCAGTACCGCCCCCCCCGCATGGTGTTTGATGGCGTGACGGCACAACCCATGGACTACATCGACCCCGCAGGTGCGGCCATTCAGACCTATGGTGTGCTGTACGGCCTGCACATGGCCCGCTTTGCCGGGCCTGGCATGCGCTGGGCCTTGTTGGGCTTTGGGCTGCTGGGCAGCCTGATGATCGCCTCGGGCCTGGTGCTCTGGTCCGTCAAGCGTAGCAGCCAGGCGCAGCGCAAGGGCGCAAGCGCCCCCACCCGCATGCCCGTGGGCGAGCGGCTGGTGGCCGGGCTCAACATTGGCACCCTGGCAGGCCTGCCCCTGGCGTGCGCGGTGTACCTTGCCTCCAACCGGCTGCTGCCGCTGGGGCTGGAAGGCCGGGCCGACGCCGAGCTGGCATGCTTCTTCACCACCTGGGGGCTGGCAGTGGTCTGGGGCCTTCTGGTTCCAAGGCGAAAGGGCTGGACCGTGGTGCTGGCGCTGGCCGCCCTGGCCTGGGCCGCTTTGCCGGTTCTCAATGCCATCACCACGCACACCCATCTGGGCATCACCCTGCCTGCCGGTGAATGGGCGTGGGCAGGCATGGACCTGGCCTTTGCTGGCACCGGCGCATTGTTGGGCGCGGTGGCGTGGCACCTGCACCGCCGCAAGCCTGCGATGGCATCGCAAGGCAAGGCCGGTGCCATGCAGGCCCGCACCACCGAAGCCACTGCGGGGGTCTGAAGCATGTCGACCTTTCTTTTCTGTCTGACGGCCTGGCTGGCCATGGCCCTGGGTATGGACAAACACCATGAAGACGCCATGGCCCGCGAAGCCAGCCCTGCCTTGCTGCGGCGCTGGCGGCAAGTGGCGTGGCTCATCCTGCTGGCATCGCTGTGGCTGGCGGCGCAGGCGCGGCCTGACCGCCCCCCATCGCTGGGCATCACGCTGTGGGCCGTAGCCCTGTCTGCCGCCGCGTTGGGGGCCACTGCCGCCATGACGTGGATGCCAAAGCGCACCGTGCAGCTGGGCGCCGGGGCGCTGGCGCTGGCCGTGCTGACCTGCTTGCTCGGCTGGTGAAACCCGGCAGGTAGCGCATTCAAGCCACCACAAACCCCAGCGGCCCATTCCTCTTGCTCTAAGCCCCCACAGCTGCGCAGGCGCTGTGGGCAGGCGGCCTGCACCCCGCATTTCCACTGTTCATTGTTCAAGGAGTTTTCAGATGTCTGTTCCCTGCAATCCGCTTCGTCATGGCGCCCTCACCCCGCTGGCTTGTGCCGTGCTGGCGCTGACCTGCAGCCAAGCCCTGGCACAAGGCACCCCGGCAGCCACCGAATCTGCGCCTGCTCTGGGCGAAGTCACCATCCATGCCACGCCGCAGGAAACCTATGCGCCCACAGCCAGCTCGACCGCCACCAAAGGCAGCGCGCCTTTGCGTGATGTGCCCCAGGCGGTGAACGTGGTGCCCGCCCAGGTGCTGCGCGACCAGGGCGCGCGGACCATGGAAGATGCGCTGCGCAACGTGCCAGGCGTGGCCATGAGCCATGGCGACGGGCAACGCGACCAGGTGGTGATCCGCGGCTTCACCGCCATCGCCGACCAGTTTGTGGACGGCGTGCGCGACGATGCGCTGTACTTCCGCGACCTGGCAGACATTGAACGCATCGAGGTGCTCAAAGGCCCGGCCGCCGTGCTGTACGGGCGCGGGTCTTCGGGCGGGCTGATCAACCGCGTGACCAAAAAGCCGGTGTTTGGCGACACCACGGGCGAGGCCTCCATCGGCCTGGGCAGTTTCCAGTACCGCCGCGCCACGGCTGACGTGAATGTGGGCATCAGCGACACGGCGGCCTTCCGCATCAATGCCGCCGTGGAGGACTCTGGCAGCTACCGCGACCAGCAGTTTGTGAAGCGCCACAACTTCGCACCGTCCCTGGCGCTCAAGCTGTCTGCGCAGACGGACCTGCTGCTGCAATACACCAACGCCCGCGACAAGCGCCTGACGGACTTCGGCATCCCCGCCATCAACGGCCGGCCCGTGAACGTGCCCGTGGGCACGTATTACGGCTCCAGCAATGCAGCGCAGGACGACACCACCACGAGCACTATGCAGTCGTTCACAGCCACCCTCAACCACCGCTTCAACGATGACTGGTCGGTGCGCAACGTCACCCGCGCCTACGACTACACGCTGGACCGCTACAACACCCTGCCCGGCGGCACCACCGATCCGGTGAACCTGACCGTGGGGCGCACCCGCTCGTTCATCCTGCGCGATGAAAGCGGCTTCTTCAACCAGACCGATGTGACCTGGCGCAACCAGCTCGGCGGCCTGCAGCAGGAATGGCTGATGGGCATGGAACTGGGCCAGCAGAAGAAGCGGGCCGAATCCGTGTCGGGCGGGGCAGATCGTGTGTCCATCCTCAACCCCTCTGGTGCGGCACCGGTGATTCCAGCCGCCAGCTATGCGGCCGACAGCGCCATTCCAAGCCACACCACGCAAGACACCGCAGCCCTCTACTGGCAAAACCAGATCACACTGGCCCCCCAGTGGAAAGCCCTGGTGGGCGCACGCTACGACGTGTTCGGGCAGGAGACACGCTTTGACCGCAAGCTCTCCACCCTCTCGCGCACCGACAAGAAATTCAGCCCCCGCGCCGGACTGGTCTGGCAGCCCAGCGACACTGTGTCGTACTACGTGTCGTACAGCAAATCGTTCCAGCCGTCGGCAGAGACGTTTGCCCTGGCCGCCAACATCACGGCGGCCGAGCCCGAGATCACCCAGAACAAAGAGATTGGAGTGAAGCTGGACCTGCTGGACAAGCAGCTGAGCGTGACCGCCGCTCTCTTCAACCTCGAGCGCACCAACATCAAGAACACCGACCCCACAAACCCTGCACGCCAGATCAACGTGGGCACCCAGCGCACCAACGGCTTTGAACTGACGGCCAGCGGCCGCCTGCCAGGCCGCTGGGACGTGAGCGCAGGCTATGCCTACCTGGACGGCCGCATGACCAAATCGTTGGCGACCACCACCTCGGCCCAGTTGCCGACAGTGGCCGTTCCTGCGGCAGGCAAGGTACCGGCACTGACGCCCCGCAACTCCGCCTTTGTATGGGCCATGAAGGACCTGGGCCAAGGCCTGCGCCTGGGCGGCGGTGTCAGCTATGTGGGCGAGCGCTTTACCTCCCTTACCAACCTCGTCACCCTGCCCGCCTACACCACGCTGGACGCCGCCCTGCAATACACCGTGGGCCGCTGGGAACTGGATGTGAACGTGAAGAACCTGGCCGATCGCAAGTACTACGTGTCTGCGCACGGCAGCAACGACAACCTCATCCTGCCGGGCTCGCCCCGCGCCGTGCAGGTGACTTTGCGTACGCAGTTCTGAGCACCGCACGCCCACCGGCGTGCGCATCGCCCGCGCACGCCATTTCAAGCAAAACAGGCCTCCAGCGCTTTATCAATAAGCGCAGGCAGCTACAAATTCAATAGCACTTCTCACACATCGAAGAGGGAGACACAACATGCACATCCGCCCGCAGGCCCTTGCAGCCTCTTTACTGGTCGCCATGGTGATGGCCCAGCACGCCCAGGCACAGACCACCACCGCACTGCCCGAGGTGAAGGTGAGCGACGGAGCCGACAGCGCCGCCACCGAAGGCTCCGGCCAGTACACAGCGCGCGAGGTGAGCGTGGGCAAGCTGGTGCAGTCGCCCCGCGAAACGCCGCAGTCCATGAGCGTTATCACGCGCCAGCGGCTGGATGACCTGAACATCACCAAACTCGAAGACGCCGTGAAGCAGACCACCGGCGTGAACGTGACGCGGCTGGACGGTGCGGGCAACTACAACACCATCCAGGCCCGCGGGTTCGACATTGGTGCCATCCAGCTGGACGGCATTGCCATCCCGCAGGGTGCCAACTTTGCCACGGCGCTGGACACCGCCATTTACGACCGCATCGAAGTGCTGCGCGGCCCATCCGGCCTGCTGCAGGGCGCAAGTGAGCCGGGCGGCACCATCAACATGGTGCGCAAGCGTGCACGCAGCCCGCTGGGCCTGTCGGCCAACCTGTCCGCAGGCTCGTGGGACATGCGCCGCGCGGATGTAGACATCACCGGGGCGCTCAACGCCACCGGCAGCCTGCGCGGGCGGCTGGTGGTGGTCTCTGACGAGCGCAACAGCTTTGTGGACACGCTGTCCAACAACAAGCAAGCGGGCTACGGCACCGTGGAGCTGGACATCGACGCGGCCACCACGCTGTCGGTGGGCCACACCCGCCAGCGCGTGCGCGCCACCATCGACCAGGGCCTGCCCGCCTATGCCGATGGCCGCCTGCTCGACGTGCCCCGCGCCACCTTTGCCGGGCTGGCACGCAACCAGCAGAACCTGGACACCACCGACACCTTTGCCGAGCTGGAACACCGCCTGGACAACGGTGGGCTGGTGAAGCTGGCGGCGCGGCAGGTGCAGCGCGAATCGTTCTACAGCGCGGCCCGCGCCAACTCGGCCGTGGCCGCCAATGGCAACTACCAGATGCAGACGGTGGACTACCTGCAGGAGAACACCGACCGCAACTACGACGCCTACCTGACCACACCCGTACAGTGGCTGGGCCGCACCCACCGCGTGCTGCTGGGCATGAGCCACAGCCAGAACAGCAGCCTGGGCGGCAACCTGGTGTACGGCCCCACATCCATCGCCAACATTTTTGCCCCCAACTACGCCGCGCCTTATCCCGTGCTGACGCTGCCAGGCTATGACAGCGACACCCGCCGCACCGAGAACGCCATCTACGGCCAAGCCCAGCTGAGCGTGACCGACCGCGCGCGCGTGCTGGTGGGCGGACGCCTGTCTTGGGCCAAGGTAGAGACCGAGCGCCTGAGCGACGGCAAGATCACCTCCACCGCCAACCCGGGGCGGCAGTTCATCCCGTCTGTGGCGGCGCTGTATGACCTGAATGCACAGACCACGGCCTACGCCAGCTATGCCGAGACGATGGTGGTGCAGTCCGCGCTGACCTCGGCCGGCAGCCTGCTGCCCCCGCGCACCGGCTCGCAGGTCGAACTGGGGGTGAAGGGCGAATTCCTGAACAGGCGCCTGCAGGCCCATGCGGCGCTGTTCCGCATCCTTGACAGCGACCGCGCCATTGCCGACCCGGGGGTGGCCACCGCGTCCATACCGGGCGGCAAGGTGCGCAGCCAGGGTCTGGAGATGGAAGTGAGCGGCCAGTTGGCCCCCGGCTGGGATGTGCTGGCGGGCTACGCCTACACCGACACCAGGTACCTGAAAGCCCCTGCTGCGCAGCAAGGCCAGGTGTTCAGCCCTATCACCCCACGCCACAGCCTGAACCTGTCCACCCGCTACGCCTTGCGAAGCCCCGGCCTGCAGGGCTGGAGCGTGGGCGGCGGCGTGGCCTATCGCAGCGAGTTCTACGCACAAAGTGGCGCGCTGCGGCTGATGTCCGGCGACTATGCGGTGCTCAACGCACAGGTGGCCTACCAGATCAACGACCACCTGGGGGTGAGCCTGACGGTGGACAACCTGCTGGACAAAACCTACTACGAAAAAGTGGGCAGCGTGGGCCGCCAGAACTTTTATGGAGAGCCCCGCCGCATCACCGTGGCGCTGAAGGCCCGGTACTAGAACCAGGCCTCACGCGCGGGAAGCTCGCAGGCCTTGCGCCCTTGGGCGCGGGGGGGCGATTACATCGACTCCAAGTGCTTGCGCGCATGCCAGCCCGAGAGGTAGCGCAATACGGCTTCGTGCACAGCTTCCAGGTCCATGCCTTTGATTTTGGTGGTGCCCACCACCAGCTTGTTCTTCTGGGGGCGATAGGTGACACGGCGCAGGTTCGTGTGCGGGGCCTGCAGGCGCGGAGCGGCAGGGTCCAGGTCAAAGGTCATGACCAAGTTGGAGCCATTGACTACGGTAGACGAATAGTCCGCCACGGCGGACCATGGCACCACCTGCGGCCAGCCCGGCACGCGCATGCCCTCGGCCGTAAGCTGCATCACCATGACCGATGAGCGACGCCAGAACAACCAGGCCATGCCCGCCAGCCCACCGAAGCAGGCCAAGGCAATCATCACCACATCCCGCACGCCGGCAAATGACTTACCCGCCACGACGGCCTGCGCGGCAATGGCCACGGCGCTGATCAACGCCACCAGCGCCACCCCACCAAACAACCACACGTTATTGCGGCGCTCATACAACTCGAGCGAGCCCTGCGCTTGCTGCACCGCCTCGGTCAGGTCCTTGCGTACCTGCTCGTTGTGCTCCTGCGCCACGCCCTTGAAGTCGTTCAACAGCCGCGCCTGCAGGCCCTGGCTGTCAGCAAACAGCGAGCGTACCCACGCCAAGGCTTGCGCATCGGGCAGCGTGAGTGCAGCCTGCACCATGGCATCGGTCACAGGCGCATTCACGGCCTTGGCGCGCTCCAGCGTCGGGGGGTGGGTGTCGGTGGGGTGCACGGTGGCCACTTCGGTAGCGAAGTTGGGAGCCGTCAGGCCCTTGGCCTGCACGGCGTCGTGCAGCATCTGCACGACATCGCTGCCCGCCTCCTGGGGGCGGCGGCCAATGTCGCTCAGCACCTCGTACACCACATCGTTCAACGCAGTGACACGCACCAGCGAACGGGCCACTGCCTCGCCGCTCACCAGGCGCGCAGCCACCTGGTCTGCTGCAAACTCGCGCTCACGGCTCCAGTGCTTCACGGCCAAGTCAAAGCGCTCCAGCAGGTATTCGATGAAGCTGGTGGCAGGCAGGTCCATCCAGTCGCTGCTGTCCTTGCGGCCATAAATGGCCTGCAGGTTGGCCACCAGCCCTTGGTAGATGGGCGAGAAGCGCAGGCTGTAGGCCGTGTCAGACCCGGCAAAGTGCCCCAGCTCGTGCGCGAGGATGGCGCTAATTTCATCGCGCTCCAGCAAGGTCAGGTAGGTGAGGGGCAGATACATGGTCTCGCCACGCAGTTCCTGCCCGCTGGGCATCAGGCGCATGGCATGGGCTGTCACGTAGAAGCCATCCGTCAGGCCCACCACCAGATGGGCCGGGGTGGCAGCACCTGCGCCCTGGGCCAGCGTTTCCACATAGGACCAGAGGGCAGGAGCCTCCTGCCGGGACACCGCCACACCCATGACGGTGCTGGGCTCGTCCTGCAACTCGCGCAGCGACTTGTACAGCGCGCGCAGCAAGGTCACGCCACACCACAGCACCGTGCCCGCCACCACCAGAATGATCATCTGGAGTTTCACTTCACCCTTGCTCGCATGGCCGATGACCACCACCTGGTAAGCCACCCCCAGCCGCGCTGCCAGCAGGCCCGCCACCGACACCATGAACAGCCCCATGTGCACCGAAAGGTAGGTGGGCAACAGGCTGCGCCAGCGGGCGAACTGGGCCATGAGCGCATCGCGCGACTGCAAGGCCTTGCGGCCGGCCGTATTCACGCCAAAAAAGCCCACGAGCGCCACCGCGGCGGCCAACAGCCCAGCCCCTACCGCGACCAGACTGCCTGGGCGAACGATCTTGCCCACCAGGTTCTGCGAGTCACTGTCTTCGCGAATCCGCCGCTCAATCTGCTGCAGCCGCGCCTTGGCGACGATGCCACTGAGCGCCCGACCGTCGATCGTGATCTGCGTGCGCGGGTTCTCGCGCAGTGCATCCTGCGCCTGCTGGATCTGCCCGAGCAGTTCCTGATGCTCGGGCGACAGGCCCGGCTGTTCATACTGCCGGTATTCCCACACCCCGATACCAGCCAGCAGCAAAGGAATGCACACAGACCAGAGCACTAGCTTGGCGCTGCTGGGCAGCAGGTTCCACACCCTGCCGACTTTCTCTCCAATTGAAAATGCCATGATGTTTGAGTAATGGTTGAACAGGCTTCCAGGTCCGTCAGCAGCCATCGCAACGCACGCCACGCGGCCCCGTGACGCTGGCCCCGCGCCCGCTCCCTGCCACACCACAGCAAGGCAACAAGCGATAAGGGGCCAACGCCGGGGGGAGTGATGTGCACTGGCACTGCCCGGCCAGCAGGTGCTGCCTCCACGCCAGCGCCTGCGCTACCCCGGCAGACCGCAACGCCTCACGCAATGGAGGAGGTTCGAGGGATGCCGGGCGCGCCGATTCTGCCCACGCCCTGCGCCAAAGCGCCGCAGGCAGCCAGCGAAAGAGAAACCATTTGTGAGTTGTGCGTACTCCGTCACAGAGGCGGGACCAGGGTGTGGGCCGCACGCCACACGTCATGGCGACTTGGCGGGATCGCCACGCATGAAAACATAAAAAGAACCATTCTCATTTAGAATGGAAAGCTTGCGCATGGGCCCGCCCACCGCTGCGCCCTTTGCCCACCGCCCCGCCACCAGGGCCAGGACGAAGGGGCTGAGGTGGAACGGCCTGCGCAAGGCCTGATGCACGTCGTGCGCATCGGGCAGCAAGCCAGCAGTGCAGGCCACGCCCGCTGCAGCCAGCACCCCTGTGTCCAACACCCCTCTTGTGGGGAATGTTCGGCCCTGTCTCTGGCTTGCTTTGCGTGGGTGCTACGGCTTTTGGCTGCGCAATCAACACCCCTGCTCTGCACAGAGCCCGGGCCGGCGCCCCGTGCAGCCGCCGCCACCATGCTTTCGCCCACCGCCCTGCGCCGCTGGTCCTGGACCCACAAATGGTCCAGCCTGGTCTGCACCCTTTTCATGCTGCTGCTGTGCATCACCGGGCTGCCGCTCATCTTTCACCATGAGATCGGCCATGTGCTGGGCACCGAGGTGGAAGCGCCCCCCATGCCTGCGGGCACCCCGCGCGCCAGCCTAGACCAGGTGCTGACCTCCGCACGGGCCGAGTACCCCGATCGGGTAGTGCAGTTCGCCTCGCAGTCGGACGAAGACGATGCCCTGTGGTTCGTCACCCTCACCCCTACGCCTGCCCCCACCGAAGATTTCAAATCCATCGCCGTGGATGGCCGCACCGCGCAGGTGCTGGCGCGGCGGCCGGTGGATCAGGGATTCATGTATGTGATGTTCCGCCTGCATGTGGACCTGTTTGCCGGGCTGGCGGGCAAGCTGTTCCTGGGGCTGATGGGTTTGCTGCTGCTGGTGGCCATCGTCACCGGTGTGGTGCTGTATGCGCCCTTCATGCGCAAGCTGGCGTTTGGTGAGGTGCGGCGCACCAAGTCGCCCAGGCTGAAGTGGCTGGACCTGCACAACCTGCTGGGCATCGTCACCGTGGTGTGGGCGCTGGTGGTGGGTGGCACCGGCATGATCAACACCTGGGCCGACCTGATGATCAAGTACTGGCAGCACGACAAGCTCTCGGCCCTGCTGGCACCCTATGCGGGCCAGCCCACGGTGCCTGCCGCCGAGCGCAGCGCACTGCAGCCCGCGCTGGAGGCCGCACTGGCACATGCGCCGGGCATGAAGCTATCGTTCATTGCCTTCCCGGGCACCGCGTTTTCCAGCCCACACCACAACACCTTCTTCCTGCGGGGCAACACACCGCTGACCTCGCGCCTGCTGCAGCCGGTGCTGGTGGATGCACGCACAGCCCAGGTCACCGCCGCGCCGCAACTGCCGTGGTACCTCACGGCCCTGCTGGTCTCGCAACCCCTGCACTTTGGCGACTACGGCGGCATGCCCATGAAGGTGCTGTGGGCCCTGCTGGACATTGCCACCATCGTGGTGCTGGGCAGTGGCTTGTACCTGTGGCTGCGCCGCAGGGCACCCGCTACGGCGGGGAGCAACGCCGCCCAGCCGGGCGCGCCCACCGCGCCTGCTGCCTCAGCGCAAGGAGCCTCCGCATGAAGGCGCCATCTCCCTTCTGGGCCCTGTGGGGCTGGCCCATCGTCCTGGCCGTGCTCACGGCCACAGGCCTTGTCAGCGCGCTGGTGTCGGACACCTGGGGCGACTGGTGGGCCTGGTGTGCACTGGGCCTGCCCACGCTGGTGATGGGCTGGCACGCCTGGCCCCGCAAGCGCTCCCGATCTCAAGACGCCCCGCGCTGAAGCCCTGTACCCACGGTGCCCTCTGTACGTCTCTGCCCTCCTGCCTTGATTTTTCCAACCCTGACCTGAGCCAACTTTTCATGCACAGCCAACACCGTACCCTGATCCGCCCCGTGGCACTTGCCGCCGCCCTCACTTGCATGCTGGCATGGCCCGTTGCCCACGCGCAAGGAGCCGCCGACACATCAGCGACGCCCCCTTCCGGGACGAGCACCCAGGCCGACAAGAGCCTGTCCACCGTCACCGTCAACGCCAGTGCCGACGCATCAGCCCAAGGCCTGTCTCCCGCCTACCCCGGCGGCCAGGTAGCGCGCGGCGCGCGTGCGGGCATTCTGGGCACGCGCGATGCGATGGACACGCCGTTCTCCGCCATCAGCTACACCAACGAATTGATCCTGGACCGCCACGCCCGTAGCGTGGGCGATGTGCTGCAGAACGACCCCACCGTGCGCGTGGCGCGTGGTTTCGGCAACTTCCAGGAGTCGTACTTCATTCGCGGCTTTTTGCTCGATTCGGACGACACCGCGTTCAACGGCCTGTACAGCCTGCTGCCCCGCCAGTACATCGCCACCGAGCTGTTCGAGCGGGTGGAAGTGCTGCGCGGCGCATCGGCCTTTTTGAACGGTGCCAGCCCCGCAGGGGGAGGCATTGGGGGCAGCATCAACCTGCTGCCCAAGCGTGCGCCCAACGAGCCATTGAACCGCGTGAGCTTTGGCGTGGGCAGCGGCGGCAGCACCCAGCTGGCGGCAGACATTGCCCGCCGCTTTGGGCCGGATGGCAGCACCGGCGTGCGCCTGAACGCTGCTACCCACAGCGGCGGCACCGCCATCAACGACGAAGACGCCAAACTGGGCCTGCTGGCCGTGGGGCTGGACTGGCGCAGCCGCGATGTGCGCCTGTCGGGCGACATCGGCTGGCAGGACCACAAGCTCAAGCGCACCCGCACCAACGTGACGCTGGGCGCCAATGTGACCAGCGTGCCCGCCGTGCCCGACAACCAGAGCAACTACGCCCAGCCCTGGAGCTACTCGAACGAGCGCGACACCTTCGGCACCTTCCGTGGCGAGTGGGACATCACGCCAGACATGACCGCCTGGGCCGCCGCTGGCGCGCGCCGCAGCGACGAGGCCAACTCGCTGGCCAACATCACCGTCAACAACGGCAGCACGGGCGCTGCCACCACCTACCGCTTTGACAACACGCGCAAGGACAGCGTCAACACCGGCGAACTGGGCGTGCGCGGCAAGCTGCAGACCGGCAGCGTGGGGCACGAATGGGTGGCCACGGCGTCGCTGTTCGACTTTGAGAAGAAGAACGCCTACGCCATGGACTGGCGCAACACGCTGGACACCAACCTGTACGGACCGGTGTCCACCAACCTGCCCGCCTTCAGTGGCAACACGCTGTACGGTGGCGATCTGGCCAACCCGCTGCGCACCGGCACCACGCGGCTGACGAGCTTTGCCGTGGGCGACACCCTGTCGCTGCTGGACAAGCGCCTGCTGCTCACCGCAGGCCTGCGCCACCAGAAGATCAACATTGCCAACTACCTGTATGCCAACGGATCCCTCACCGACCGTTATGAGCAAAGCCGCACCAGCCCCCTGCTGGCGGCGGTGTACAAGCTGGACAAAAGCCTGTCGCTGTACGCCAACTATGTCGAAGGACTGAGCCAGGGGCAAACCGCGCCCAGCACGGCGGCCAACCGGGGCGAGATGCTCAAGCCCTACGTGGCCAAGCAAAAGGAAGTGGGCGTGAAGTACGACGCGGGCCGCGTGGCGGGCAGCCTGGCCTTCTTCAGCACCGACAAGCCTCGCGCCTTCTTGAACACCAGCAATGTGTTCGGCACCTACGGCAAAGACCGCCACCAGGGCCTGGAACTGGCCGTGCAGGGCGAAGCCACCAAGGGCCTGCGCGTGCTGGGCGGCCTGACCTGGCTGGACGCCAAGCAGCAAGCCACAGGCTCTGCCACCACCGATGGCAAGCGCGTGATTGGCGTGCCCGAAGTGCAAGCCAATATCGGCGCGGAGTGGGATGTGCCCGGCGTGCCCGGCCTTGCCGTAGACGGCCGCCTGGTGCACACCGGATCAAGCTACGCCAACGCGACCAACACCCTCAAGGTGGGCGGCTGGAACCGGCTGGACCTGGGCGTGCGCTATCTGACGGAAGTGCAAGGCAAGCTCGTCACCCTGCGCCTGCGCATCGACAACGTGGCCGACAAGAGCTACTGGGCCTCGGTGGGTGGATATCCCGGATCAGGCTACCTGACAGTGAGCGCACCACGCACCGTGAGCCTGAGCGCCAGCGTGGATTTCTGACTCTGCTGCGCTGCGGCCCATCCGCCTGCAGATAACTGCCCGCTTCGCCATCTAACGTGACACCGACGCGCCCCTGACCTGAGGGGCGCGCACCACGCCCAAGCTAAGCATCAAAGCAAAAGCAGCCACCAGCGCCTATCCCATAAGCGCAGGCAGCTATCAAAACATGAGCATTTTCGCCCCCGCCACCGTGGGGCTGGATGTGCTCACCCTGAGATTTCTGAAACCCGTTCTGTTCAACCTACTGTAAGGAGCTGACCGCCATGAACCATCGTATGAACCCACCCACCCGCACCCTGCTGATCGCCGCCCTGCTGGCCACCACTGGCCTGGCCGCCCAGGCCCACCAGGTGTGGCTGGAGCACACCGGCGGCCAGGCCCGGCTGCACTTTGGCGAATACAACGACAACGTGCGCGAGACCTCGCCCGGCCTGCTCGACAAGTTCAAGGGCGTACCCGTGCTGGAGCAATCGGTGGCCGGTGCCACCGAGCGGGTGCAAGGTCAGCTCACCAAGGAAGCCTTCAGCTACGCCACAGCGCCCAACGCAGACACCCTGTTTGCCCACCCAGCTTACCCCGTGATCGACCGCACCAAGGCCAACCTGCCCCCGCTGCTGTGGAAGCCCACCGCCCGCTGGGTGGCCAGCCTGGCCAAACCCGTGACACCCACGGCTGCACTGGACCTGGTGCCCACCGGTAAACCCGGCCAGCTCAAGGTCGTGTTCAACGGAGCCCCTCTGCCCAAGGCCAAGGTGGAGCTGGTGTCCCCCTCCGGCTGGTCGCGCGAAGCTACCAGCGGCGAGGACGGCACCGTCACCTTCGCCCTGCCGTGGAAGGGCCAGTACGTGGCCGAGGTCAAGCACACCGACAAGACGCCCGGCGAGGCGCAAGGCCAGAAGTACGGCGAGGTCAGCCACCTCATCACCCTGAGCTTTGTGCAGGCCGAGGGCATGGCATCGCCCGCGCTGCCCGCACCGCACGCGCACTGAAGGAGCCTCCAGCGCTTTCCAATCAAGCGCTGGCAGCTACTGATTCGATAGCAATTCCATTTCCTCGCGCTCTTCACCGAGACATCCGATGTAACACCATGACCTTCTCCACCTCTGCCCTTTCCCCCTCCGCCAGTACTGCACGGCCCGTGCTGACCGCCGTGGCCTACGCCACGCTGCTGATGTGCGCCTGCGCTGCCCATGCGCAAAGCGCTGACGCACCCGCCGCCACGACAAACGCCGCAGCGGCTGACAAGACCCTGCCCTCCATCACCATCCAGGCCGCCCCGGGCGGCGGTGAAACAGCCACATCGCCCGTCACCGGCTTTGTGGCCAAGCGTGCCCTGAGTGCGACCAAGACCGACACCCCCCTGCTCGAAACCCCGCAGGCCATCAGCGTGGTGACACGCGACCAGATAGAGGCCCAGGGTGCGCAGACGCTGCGCCAGGTCACCGCCTACACCGCCGGGGCAGTGTCCAACTACTTCGACAGCCGTGTGGACGCCTTCAAGGCTCGGGGCAGCGACGTGACGCAGTACCAGGACGGCTTGCTGCGCACCTACGGCACCTACAACAACAGCCGACCCGACCCCTACACGCTGGAGCGCGTGGAGTTTCTGCGCGGCCCCACCTCGGTGCTGTATGGGCAGGGCAGCGTGGGCGGCGTGCTCAACCTCACCAGCAAGCGCCCCCAGGCTGAGCCCCTGCGCGAAGTGCAGGTGCAACTGGGCAATTACAGCCGCAAGCAGATTGCCACCGACCTTACCGGTGCGCTGGACCAGGACGGGCAATGGCTCTACCGCCTGGTGGCCATTGGGCGCGACAGTGGCAGCCAGGTGGACCATGTGGACGACAACCGCGTAGTGCTGATGCCATCGCTCACCTGGAAGCCCAGCGCCTCCACATCGCTCACCCTGCAAGGCCTGCACCAGAAGGACAAGAGCGGCTCGCTGATCGGCTTCTTCCCCTGGCAGGGCACACAGTTGCCCAGCCGCTATGGGCAGATTCCGACCAACACCTTCATCAGCGAGCCGGGCTGGGACGCCTACGACACCACCAACAACTCCTGGGGCTACCTCTTCAGCCACGAGTTCAACAGCGACTGGAACTTGCGCCAGAACCTGCGCCGCACCGTGAGCGAAGTGGACTACCGCACCATCTACACCAGCTTCAAGGCCAACGCGGCTACGGGCCGCCCGGCCCGCCCCGTTTTCAACAGCGATGGCCGCACGGTGGTGCGCGATGCTGCGTGGCAGTTCAACACCGGCCGCATGCTGCTGATCGACACGCAACTGGAAGGCAAGCTCAAGGCGGGCGATACCAGCCACACCCTGCTTGCGGGCATCGACATCCAGCGCAACCACACGGGGCAAAAGTCATGGAGCTCTGTCATTTCATCCATCGACGTCTACAACCCCGTCTACGGCAACTTCACCCCACCCACGGCATCGCAACTGGTGCGCCAACCCAGCGTGGAGCAAAAGCAGCTCGGCTTTTACGCGCAAGACCAGATCAAGTGGGACCGCTGGACCGCCACCCTGGGCCTGCGCCACGACAGTGCCAAGACCGACACCGAGGGCCGCCCCGCCGCCGCGGTGGACGACAAGGCCTGGACCAAACGCGCTGGCCTGACCTATCAGCTGGACGGCGGATGGGCACCGTATGTGGGCTATTCCGAGTCTTTCCAGCCCTTGGGCGGTGCGGACGTGTATGGCACGCCCTACAAACCGCAGCGCGGTGAACAGTGGGAAGCGGGGGTGAAATGGCAACCCGCAGGGCGCGGCATATCGGCCTACGCCGCCGTATACACCCTGCGCGAAAAGAACCGCAAGACCAGCGACCCGACCAATCCGCTCAACAGCCTGCAGATTGGCGAGACCAAGACCAACGGCTTTGAGGCTGAAGTGCAGGCCAGCCTGGCCAGGCAGTGGGACTTCACCCTGGCCTATGCCTACACCGATGCCAAGGTCACGCGCAGCAATGCGGGTGACCAGGGGCAACCTGTGGCAGGCGTATCCAAAAACACCGCTTCCGCCTGGATCAGCCACCGCTTTGCCGCAGAGGGGCGTGGCGGCTGGACGGTGGGCGCAGGGCTGCGCTACACCGGCTCGCAATGGACGGGTACCTCGGCCGTCACCACACCAGCATCCACCATTGCCGACGCCATGGTGGCCTACGACGCAGGCGACTGGCGTGTGGCGTTCAACGTGGTCAACCTGACCGACAAGGTGCAGATCACCCAGTGCCTGGCGCGGGGCGACTGCTTCTACGGCCAGGCGCGTACCTACACGCTCACGTCCACCTACCGGTTCTGACGCTGCTTGAAGCCTGCATGAGGCGCAGCGAGCCCTGAGCGGAAATCGCTGCACAGCACACAGACCACATCGGCGGGCCGCAGCCCTTGCGGGCCCGCCATTTTTTCATCGACGCGCACTTTCACCCTTTCCATCCACCCGACCCATGTAATGCCATGACCCGTTACCCTCTTTCGCGCCCTGCGCACCCCGCACTGACTGCGGTGGCACAAGCTGCGCTGGCGCTGCTGTGCGCCAGCGCAGCACATGCACAGACATCCAGCGCCGAGGCTTCCACAGCCGACAAGGCCCTGCCCTCCATCACCGTCAACGCCGCCCCCAGCGGCGGAGAAACTGCCACATCGCCCGTGACCGGCTTTGTGGCCAAACGTGCCTTGAGCGCCACCAAGACCGATACGCCCCTGCTCGAGACTCCGCAGGCCATCAGCGTGGTGACCCGCGATGAAATGGAAGCCCAGGGCTCTCAGACCCTGCGGCAAACCACCGCCTACACGGCAGGTGTCGTGTCCAACTACTTTGACAGTCGGCAGGACTCCTTCACCGTGCGGGGCAACGACTTGTCGCAATACCTGGACGGCCTGCTGCGACAGACCGGCTACTGGAACGACACCCGCCCCGATCCCTACACCCTGGAGCGCGCAGAAGTGCTGCGCGGCCCCTCGTCCGTGCTGTACGGCAAAGGCACCGTGGGTGGCGTGCTGGCGCTGACAAGCAAGCGCCCGCTGGAAGAAGCTCAGCGCGAGGTGCAGGTCCAGCTCGGCAGCCACAGCCGCAAGCAGATGGCGGCTGACCTGACCGGGCCGCTCGACAAGGAAGGCCAGTGGCTCTACCGCCTGGTGGCTGTGGGGCGAGACAGCGACACGCAGGTGGATTACGTCAAGGACGACCGGGTGGTGATAGCCCCCTCACTCACCTGGAAGCCCAACGCCGCCACATCGCTCACGCTGCAAGCCACGCACCAGCGCGATAAGAGCGGCTCGCTCATTGGCTTCTTCCCTTGGCAAGGTACGCTGCTGCCCAACACCTACGGGCAGATCCCCACGTCTCGCTTCAATGGCGAGCCGGGCTGGGATGCCTACAACGCCAGCAGCGACTCCATCGGCTACCAGTTCAGCCACCAGCTCAGCAGCGACTGGACCCTGCGCCAGAACCTGCGCCGCAGCGTCAGCGACGTGGACTACAAGACGCTGTACACCAGCTTCTCGCCGCGCCCGGTGTTCACGGCAGACAACCGCACCATCCAGCGCGATGCCAGCTGGCACCTGGGCAACGCGCGCATGCTGCTGGTGGACACCCAGTTGCAAGGCAAGCAGCAGTGGGGCAGTACCGAGCACAACCTGCTGATGGGCATGGATGTGCAGCGCGTGCGCACGGGTGGATCAGACTGGTTCCAGTCCAACGCAGCAGATCTGGATCTCTACAACCCCGTGTACGGGCGCTTCACGCCGCCCACCGCAGCAGACCTGGTCGTGCAGCCCAACGTGACCGGTCGCCAGCTGGGCTTCTACGCCCAAGACCAGATCCGCTGGAACGCATGGACGGTGACGGTGGGTCTGCGTCACGACAAGGCCAACTCTGACACCGACGGAGACCCCGCGGCAGCGTCAGAAGACAAGGCCTGGAGCAAGCGCATCGGCGCCACCTACCAGTGGGGCCATGGCTGGGCTCCTTACGTCAGCTATGCGGAGTCGTTTCTGCCCCTGAGCGGTGTGAACTTTTACGGCAAGCCCTACAAGCCCACGCGCGGCAAGCAGTGGGAGGCCGGTGTGAAGTGGCAGCCGCCGGGCCAGGGTATCAGCGCCTACGCCGCCGTGTACCAGCTGCGCGAAACCAACCGCCTGACGACCGACCCCGCCAACCCCAACAACAGCCTGCAGGTGGGCGAAGCCAAGGTGCGTGGTCTGGAGGCCGAAATCAAGGCCACCCTGGTGCCACGCTGGGACCTGAGCATGGGCTACGCCTACACGGATGCACGCATTTCCAAAAGCAATGACGGCAATGTCGGCCAGCGGCTGGAGAGCGTGCCCAAGCACACGGCCTCTGCATGGTTGACCCACCGCTTTGCCCAGACGGGCGGCGGCAGCTGGAGCGTGGGTGCCGGGCTGCGGTACACCGGCACACAGCTCAGCACCGATGGCACGTATTCCATCGGCACACCAGCATCCACCATTGCCGACGCCATGGTGGCCTACGACGCAGGCGACTGGCGTGTGGCGTTCAACGTGGTCAACCTGACCGACAAGGTGTATATCACCCAGTGCCTGGCACGGGGTGACTGCTTCTACGGACAGGCACGCACCTACACGCTCACATCCACCTACAGGTTCTGAGACACACGGGATGCGTGCGGTGCCCTGCAGTTGCACCGCACGCGTGCTCAGATCTTGCAGGCCTATGCCTCCACAGCCCGTGGTCTCTGACGGGAATGAGGGCGGCGCACCAGCGTCGCCCTGCGCCACACATTCAGCACATGGCGCACTGCACGCGCCAGCGCTTCGTCCAGCGCAGTGCGCCAGTTATCGGCAACCGATGACACCACCACCTCGCCTGCGCCATCGGTGCGCAAGGTGATCTGGCATCGCTTGTCCAGCCCGCCACGGGGGCCGTTCACATCGGCCAGGTGCACGTCGGCACGGGGTACCAGGGCATTCAGACGCCGCAGGGCAAACCGCACGCGGCGTTCCACGGTGTCACGCATCAAGGCGGCTTCGGGATGGCGGGACTTGAAAAGTATCTGCATCAATGCTCTCCTTGGTTGGAGACCACACCTTAGGCGCCTCGTCAAAACCGACCCAGCAGCTTTTTTGAGAACGTGACTTCGCCGCAGGCTGCTATTCAGCTCAACGCCCCAGTTCTGGACACATCGATAAAACCGCACCCGCACTTCCAAAAAACATGGTTGGTGATAAGCCGATGCAGCCTCACATTCAAGGCTGTGCTTCACTCATTTGGAGATGCCTGATGAAAACCCGCCGAACCCTGCGCCCCACAGTCATGCAACGTCTGCAAGCGTTGCGCGAGCAGGTCTTGCAGCTGTTGTGGCAGTGGGCCCAGCGCTTGAGTCAGCGCCGCATGCCCACTCTGGTGCCTGTGCGTATCCAGGGCGAGAGCCCCCCACTGCATGACAGTCAACGTCGCACCAGGCGGCTACGCGCCTATTCCGACTGAGAAGCCGTTCAACGTTCCCTTTTGCAATCCAGCCCAACTTGTTTACCTTCGATTTGTGAGGAAACCGTTATGCGCAGCTACCCCCACAACAGCCCACACGCAGCCGCACGCATCGTTGCCTTGCTGCTGATTGCCGACGGACATGTCAGCCGCTCGGAGCTGGATGCCCTGTACGGGCGCGACATCGAGTGCGAGCTGGGCCTGCCGCCCGGTGAGTTTGCCAACGTGCTTCATACCTTGTGCGAAGACCTGCTGATGGGCATGCGTGACCGGCGACTGCTCACCGGCAGCATTGACGAAAGTACGCTGGCTGCGCTGCTGGCAGAAGTGACGGACGCCCACCTGCAACACCAGGCCCTGTACTTTGCGGATGCCGCAGCGCAGGCCGACAGGCACATTGCGCCTGCAGAGGCATGGGTGATGGAAGCCGCGCTGAGGCACTGGCAATTCGAAGCCGCTGCAGCACAGGCATAGGGCGAACTACCGCTCTGTCACCCCTGCAACGGCAGCGCTGGCGGCACTGACCATCTGGCGCACCAAAGGGTGGTGCTGCCCGCGCCGTGACCAGATAGCGTGGACCTCTTCATGCACGTCAGCGCTGTCGCCCAACAGGCGCAGCCCGCGCACCAGGCCCACGTCCTGCGCACCCAGCTGGCTGACCGGGAACACCCCCAGCCCCCGAGCAGCAAATACGGCCAGCAAGGCACTGTCTTCAAACTCTCCCACCACGCGCGGCCGCAGGCCCAGATCATGGAACCAGGCATCGAGCGTGGACCGCAGGGGCGAATGCATGGTGGGCAGCAACACAGGCAGGTCTTGCAGTGATTGCGGAAACCGGTCGCGCGCCGATTTTTTGACCAGGGACGAAGGGCCATACCACTGCACGGCCGTGCGTGCAATGCGCTCGCTGGAAAGGCGCTGGTGGGGGTTGCGGGGCGCGGCCTGCCCGGCGAGCACCACGTCCAGCTGGTGCAATGCCAACTCGGACAGCAGCTCGTCAAACTCCCCTTCATGGCACACCAGCCGCAGGTTGGGGGTTGCCAGCACAGGCTCCAGCAATGCATGTGCAGCCAGCTTGGAGATACCGTCCGACAGCCCTACCGACAACCTTGCAGCAGGGCTGCTGGCCGCCACGCGCACCTCATCGGTAATGCACTCGCCCAGCTGAAAGATTTCCTCCGCCCGCACGTAGGCGGCTTGCCCAGCCTCTGTCAGCGCGACCCCGCGCCCCGAGGGTTTGAGCAACTGGTGCCCGAGCGACTTTTCCAGCTCACGCACCTGGGCGCTGATGGTCTGCACCGCCATCTCCAGCCTGTCGGCAGCCCGTGCAAAGCCGCCCTCCTTGGCAACCATCCAGAAATAGTAGAGATGACGGTAATTGAGCATGCGGCCCCCAGTTCGAAAAAACCGAATACTAGGTTCGACCCATACTGGTGTCTATTTTTGGGCTCCATCTCCATACTGAGCCGCTGTATTTGATCCGGTATTCAAAAAAGGAGTGTGCCCATGTTCTATGCCATCAGCTGGTTCTTGTCGTTGTCGTTGCTGGCACTTTGGTCACTGCTGTGCTGGGGCACGCACGCATTCACGGTGTGGGCCATGTCCAGTGCCGGTGCCCTGGCCGCTGGTGCGGCGGGTGCCGCAGGCAGTGCAGCAGCCCAGGCCGCCATGCTGCCCGCGTGGCTGCAGGGCTGGATACCGCCCGAGCTGCTGCGCACGCTGGAGAGCTGGATCGCCTCCGCAGGCCCCATGCTGCAATCCACGCTGGAAAGCGTTCCCGCCCTCGCCGGAGCAGTGACCGTGCTGGCCTGGGGCATCTGGGGGCTGGGGGCCTTGTTCCTGCTCGCCATCGCCCTGGGGCTGCATGTGCTGATCAAGCTGCTGCAGCGCAACACCTCTGCCCCTGTGCAAGGCGCGCAAGCGGCCTGATGCAGGCCCGGCAAGGAAAAAGCCCCGCGGAGCCCTGGAAGGGCTCCGTGGGAGCTCACCCTCAGGTCGCAGAGCAGGTAAAGCTCTCCGCCTTGGCAGGGTCTCCCGTGCCGTTGTAGCGGGGGAACTGAGGGAATTCGCACACAGGGCGCTGCAGCACGGGTGTCTTGCTGCCCTCGGCAAACTTGGTTGCCACCAGCTTGTCAGGTGCGGTCTGCTTTTCCACCCAGTTGTCGAGGGCGGTCAGCAGGTCGATGGAAAGTGGGTCTGTGCCCGCACCATCCAGGTTGTGCCCCACGGACGGCGAGGTCAGCATGCGCGCAAAGCCACGGGCCTTGGTTGCGCCCAGTTGTTGCTTCATCGACCCGAAGTACTCAGCCGTGCGGTACACAGACACACAGGTGTCGGCCAGGCCATACCAGATGAGCAACTTGCCCCCGTTGTCGGCAAATGCCGAGATATCCGGGTTGGTGGAGTCGATCATCTCGGCCAGGCGCAGATACTGCGATGGGAAGCGCGTGGGGTCGTGGTCCAGCAGACTGAGTTGGGGGTTGGCCTCCACCAGACGCGCGGCCTCTTGCGCCGCCATGAAGTTGAACGAATCACGCGCGGCAAAGCTGTTGCCAAACATGTAATCCTTCCAGTCTGACGTGGATGCGCCGCCGCGTCCGTAGCGGGGGTAACCACGCGCGCCGCGTGAGAGCGTGACAGGCGTGTCGTGGTTGGCATAGATCAGGCGGATGGATTCGATCTGGCCCGCTGTCAGGCAGGAATCGTTGTCAGCCCCCTTGCACAGCAGCTCTGTGGGTACGTAGTTGCAGGCCTCCACGTTGCCGATGATGCCGTCCTTGAGCCCGTCCAGACCGTCGCAAGCTGCTGTCTCGGCCTTGGCATACAGGGCAATCTTTTCCGCACTGAGCCAGTTTTCAGGCTTGGAAAAAATGTGCTTGAGCACCGTGGGGCCCAGGTTGACCTGGTGCGCCTGCTGGCTGATGGCGGGTTCCATGGCGATCACGCCGTCGTAATCCCTGGGGTAGCGCTGCGTAGCCGCCAAGGCAGACCGGCCGCCGTTGGAATGGCCCATGTGGTAGCGGCGCACGGGGCGCTTGCCATAAAAGTCGGTGGCGATGGCGGTGCCCACTTCCAGAGCCAGGTGGTTAGCCTCAAACGCGTGGTTGCGCAGAGCTGCATCGCTGTTGCCCCAAGAGAAACCGGTAGGCCCGTGGCCGGAGTCCGAGCTGATCTTGACGTATGGGTTGGCAGAGGGACCGACAAGCTGTTGATAGAAGGGATCGTCCGTGGGGATGAAGCCATCAAAGCCGCCCCCGCCAATCGTGAGGGTCTTGCCGTTCCATGTATTGCCGCTGGGCAGCTCTACCGCCCAGTGGATGGTGGACTCGGCCGACGAGACGATCTCTCCGCGCACGATGCACACATCCGGCAGGCTGCCGTTGGACTTGCGGACTTCCGTTTTTGTGACCTTGGCGTTGCCAGGCAACGCAGCCGGGCGATAGCTCGGGCAAGCCTCAGCCAGGGGGCGTGCGGAAGGGGGTGGCGTGCCATCGCTGCCGCCGCCGCAGGCGCTCAAGGCCAGTGCGGCAGCCATGGCCAGCGCCGCGCCCGCTGCACGGTGCCCTGTCAGACCGGGGCCTGACGGGTGCTTGGCAGGCAGATGGAAGTGGGGGGAATTCATCGGCAAAGTCTCCTCATGTGGTGATGGTTTTGCAGAGGCTTCGCATGCAGCACGCAGCACCCGGCGTGCAGAGGGTGAACGGCATTGCGAAGACTCCAGGCGTCACGATAGGAGGCCAGGGGCTGCAAAAAGCCTCTGCAAATGCAGAGGGGAAGGGAAAGTCCTGAGCGCTGGTGCAGACGGCTACAGCCGATGCTGCAGCGCCATAAGACCACTATTTGCGCAGCGCGCTCACCAACTCGACCTTGTTGCGCACGCCCAGCAGGGTGTAGGCGCTGCGCAGATAGGTGCGCACCGTGGCGGGCGAAAGGCCCAGGGCAGAGGCAATGTCTTTATACGAATGGCCATGGGCATACAGGGTGGCCGCGCCCAGTTCACGCGGGGCCAGCGGCATATGGCTGCCCCCCTGCTGCCGCGCTGCCAGGCTGATGAGCACCAGGGGGCCGCAGGCCTCCAGCCGCAGGCGGGCGTTTTTGCCCACGGCCACGCTGCACGGCAACTTGCGCAAGCCAGCGCAGACGTCCGCAGGCAACGCGGGGCCAGACCAGTGCGGATCGGCCTGCTGCAGCGCCTGCCCCAGGCGCAAGCCCACGTAGAGCAGATTGCCATCAGGCTCTGCCAGCGCGTGGTGGTCCCATGGATGGCTGGCAGGCAGCGCTTGCAGGCGGTGCAGAGCGTGATGCCAGTGGCACAGCAGATGGGGGACAAACTCGCCAAACAGCTCTGCCTCTACGCTACCAAACGGCAAGCCCTGCGGTTTGCGGTAGATGGAGACAAAGAACATGAGGCCGCTGGCAGGCAATTCCACCGTGATGGCCATGCAGTGGAACAACCCGTGGCGGCGGCTAAAAGCCTCCATCTCCGGCGGAATGGCACCCGGAGCATCGGGGCCGTTTTCGCAAATGACCTCACCCAGGCGGTCCATAGACAGGCGCGCGAAATCGTCCACCGCCGCCAGCGCATTCCACTCCTGCGCAAACTGCTGGCTCAAGCCGATGCTGCCGTGCAACCAGTTGCGCGGCGCAGCCTGCGCATTGCCTGCAGACACCTCCCCCCACCAGGCCGAGTCAAACGGTACCAGCCGCTGCAGCAGTTGCAACGCCTCATGCAGCATCTGCTGGGGCGCCACCTTCTGCGCCAGGGCCGTCAGCTCCAGCAAACTGGTGCTGAGCGCCCGCAAAGGCGGCAGGTGCCCCAGCAAAGGCTCTTGCTTTCTTGCGCCACGGGCAATGGGGGCCATGGGGTGTCTCCTGGTTATTTTTCATAACCAATTTATCTCAACCCAGGGGCTTTATGTATCCGGGGCTGCCCTGCCTTTCGCGCGATCGAGATGGAGAGTGCAGGAACTGTTTGCAGATGCTGAAAACTGATCAAAAACAGCCTCTAGCGCTTACCCATCAAGCGCAAGCAGCTGTTAAATAAATAGCAAATTCACTAAACATCCCCTGAAGGCAGACACTGCATCCGTCAGAGTCGGCAAGATTGCGAGCTATCGCGGAGAAAGCCCTTGGGGGAGACTACGCAGAGCGATGCTGCGAGATATGAAGGTGTTTTTGGTAGAAAGGACGCGTGATAGGGAGTCCAGGCAACCAGCTGCAAGATGCGGTGGATATCGGCTTTGGGCCCAACTCTGCCCTATGACAAGGGGTGCTAGTGGAGCGGCAGTCTCAATTGAGAAACGCCACTCGGACTGCTATTGTCAGGCCGCACCTCACGTCAAACATTAGACGGTAGGGTCCGAAACTCTCATTACGAATTCACGTATCAATGGACGAACCTAAACTCCATCCCATTCTGAACAGGCCAAACGAGTACGCCATCAGCGACTTTCGCTATCACGTTGACAGAGAACAGCCTAGCGAGTCATTCATAGAGATGACACTTCAAAAAAACATGGACAGCGTCACACTTCGGTTTTGGCAGCCCGCCAATCTAAAGATCGAGGAGGGCTTCCCGCGGCCTACGAGAGGAATGGTGTTCTATGACCGATCTGCAGATGGGCTGGAAAACACCAAAATTGAGGTTGCCGATTTTGAAAGCTCATGGGGCGCTATTACGTTCTGCGCTCGTGGCGTCGAGATAGTTATCGCTCAATCATGAGCAAACGTCCTAACCCGGCAGCCGAGGAGTCGTTCAAAAGCTGTTATTTTGTTTCCCTCCGCGCTTCTAGTTGAGTGTCCACTTTTGATTGAGATGACCGGCTGCTCCTGACCGACAGCAGCAGGTTGAAGCCCGAGAAACTGCAGCACAAAGCAAACTGCGGCAAGCGCTGCCCCCACAGGGCTCACAACGCACTCCCTCCAGATGCCACAGCCCCCAGCCAGTGCGCCTTGCACGCACCAGCCGGTGGCCTGCAACGTCACCCCATCAAGGGTTCATGATGGACACCAGACGGGTGTTCAGGTGTGCCTCTATGGCTTCGGAACCGCCTTCTGAGCCGTAGCCCGAATCCTTCAGCCCACCAAAGGGCAGTTCGGCAGCAGGGGCGGCGGCCTGGTTGATCCAGAGCATGCCCACTTCCAGACGCTGAGCCAGCAGGTGGGCGTTTTTCAGCGAGGTGGTGAAGGCGTAACCGGCCAAGCCAAATGGCAGGCGGTTGGCCTCGGCAATCGCTTCTTCGATCTTTTCAAAGCCACGCACGGCGGCCACGGGGCCGAAGGGTTCTTCGTTGAAGATGCGGGCCGACAGGGGCACGTCGTTCAGCACGGTGGGCTGGAAGAAGTTGCCCTCGGTGCCGATGCGCTGGCCCCCTGCGGCCACTTGTGCGCCCTGCTGCACGGCGTCGGCCAGCAAGTCGGCCATGGCGGTGATGCGGCGGGGGTTGGCCAGGGGGCCCATTTGTGTGCCCTCTGCCAAGCCATCGCCCACCTTCAGGCTTTGGGCATGGCGCGCGAAGGCTGCGACAAATTCAGCACGGATGCTTTCGTGCACCAGAAAGCGGGTGGGCGAGATGCACACCTGCCCGGCGTTGCGGAACTTGGCGCCGCTGGCCACGCGGATGGCCAGCTCGACATCAGCGTCTTCTGCCACGATGACGGGGGCGTGGCCGCCCAGCTCCATGGTCACGCGCTTCATGTGCTTGCCAGCCAAGGCAGCCAGTTGCTTGCCCACGGGGGTGGAGCCGGTGAAGGTGACCTTGCGGATGATGGGGTGAGGAATCAGGTAGCCAGAGATCTCGGCAGGGTCGCCATAGACCAGGCCTACGGTGCCTGCGGGCACGCCAGCGTCGGCAAAGGCGCGGATCAGCTCGGCGGGGCTGGCAGGCGTCTCTTCAGGGGCCTTGACCAGAATGGAGCAGCCTGCGGCCAGGGCGGCGGCCAGCTTGCGCACCACCTGGTTGATGGGGAAGTTCCACGGCGTAAAGGCCGCCACGGGGCCCACGGGGTCCTTCAGCACCATCTGCTGGGCCTTGAGGTTGCGCGAGGGCACGATGCGGCCATACACGCGCTGCGACTCGTCGGCAAACCACTCGATGATTTCTGCAGCCGACATGGTTTCCACCTTGGCTTCGGCCAGGGGCTTGCCCTGCTCCTGCACCATGATGGCGGCGATGGCGTCGGCACGCTCGCGGATCAACGCAGCCGCGCGGCGCATGGTCTTGGCGCGGTCTACGGCAGGGATGTCACGCCAGGCTTCAAAGCCCTTTTGGGCGGCTTCCAGGGCGCGGTCCAGGTCGGCCTTGCCAGCGTGGGCCACCCGGCCAATTTCCTTGCCGGTGGCGGGGTTGTGCACGGCGATGGTCTTGCCGTCTGCAGCGTCCTGCCAAGTGCCTGCAATGAAAAGACGGGTGTGGGGGTAGCTCATGCAAAAACTCCTGTGGTGAAAACAAAAGACGGTGGCCAGCCCCGGGCCGGGCCCCCTGATGAATTGGCTTGAACCCCAACACGGCGTTGAAACCCAAGCGCGCCCCACACTATAGGCGCAGCGCTAGCGGGCCGCCATGGTTGTATGACAACCCGAGGCAAAGGTGTGGGTACTGCGATCCCAACCTTTGCGCTCCGCCAACAGCCCGCGCCGCGGCACACAGCGTGGCACCTTCACCCGCTGGTCAGGGTGCTACGGCCACACGCGGGGCGGCATCGCCCCAGTCGCCCCCCAGGGCACGGATGAGCCCCACGGTGGCTGTGTACTGGGCCGTGCGCACCTGCAGCGCCTGGCGGCGGTTGCGCAGTTCGCTGCGGCGGGCGTCCAGCAACTCCAGTTGGCTGACCAAGCCATTGCGGTAACGCGTGTCAGACAGCTGCGTGGCACGGCGGGCTGCGGCCACGGCGCGGTCTTGCGCCTCGGCTTGCCCGGCCAGCCAGCGCAGGGAGGCTAACTGGTCCTCCACCTCGCGGAAGGCGCCAAGCACCTGCTCACGGTGGCTGGCCAGAGCCTGCTCCAGGCGGGCGTTGGCACCTTGCACCTGGGCGTCGCGCTGGCCGCCATCCCACAGGGGCAAGGACAGCAAGGCGCTCACCCCCCAGGCTCGGGCCGACCACTTGAAGAGGTCGCCCAGCTCGGGCGACGCGTGGCCTGCATTGCCCGTGAGCGTGATGGCCGGGAACCACGCCGTCTGCGCCACGCCCACCCGGGCCTGGGCAGCCAGCACCGAGGCTTGCGCGGCCGACACGTCAGGCCTGCGCGCCAGCACCGTGCCCGGCACGCCGGGGGGGATGACAGGCAAGGCTGCATCGCCCACCGCAGCGGGCAGTGTGAAGCTGCCCGGCACCTCTCCCACCAGCACCGCCAAGGCGTGGGTCAGCAAGGCTTGCTGGCGCTGCACCGCCATGGCTTCAGACTCGGTGGCGGCCACCTCGGTCTGCACACGGGCCACGTCCAGCTCGGCCACGTCGCCCGCCTGCAAACGCCGCTGCGTAAGGCGCAGTGTGTCCTGGTAGGCGGCCAGGCTCTCATTCACAAGCTGCAGTTCGGTCTGTGCAGCGCGCAGCTGCAGATAGGTTTGCGCCACATCGGCCTGCACCATGAGCCGCGTGCTTTGCAGCAGCGCAGCGCGGGCATCGGCGTCCAGCCGCGCGGCGTCGCTGGTCTGGGACAGCTTGCCAAACAGGTCCAATTCGTAAGACACATTCAGCGCTGCAGTGCCCAGCGTGGCGGGTGTGGTACCACCTGTGGTGGCAGCCCCTGCCTGGCGGGTCACGCCGGTGGATGCGCCTACCTGCACAGACCGTGCAGCATCGGCCGAGCGCAGCAACGAACGGGCTTCGGCCAGCCGGGCGGCAGCTTGCTGGATGCTGGTGTTGGCATTACCTGCGCGCTGCACCAGGTCGACCAGCGTTGCATCCTGAAAGCCCAGCCACCATTCGCCACGGGGCTGTGCCTCAGCGGGCGGCGCCACTGTCCACGGTGCTGGCGGTACAGCCGCCTGCTGTGCGCCTGCACTGAACGCATCAGGCACCGGCACACCCGCGTGCGGCGCGGGCACTACGGGTTGCGTCATGCAGCCCGCCAGCACCAGTGCGGCAGCCACAGGGGCCAGCAGGCTGCGCCTGCGGGCGGTGGGGGCCGTCATGCCCCCCGAGAGAATCACGTTGTCTGTCATGTAGGTTCTCCTGCTTCCAGCGGGGTCAGGCCGCGTCATGCGGGTTTCTGGGAGCTGCCAGCACAGGGTGGGCACTGCCCGCGGCGTGGCCCGCCTGAGGGCCGTGCGGGGTGTGAGAAATGGGCGCCACATGCGCACCGTGCTCCACCAGCGGGCGGTTGCCTGCCAGTTTGCGCAGCAGCACATAAAACACGGGCGTAAGGAACAAGCCAAAGGCCGTCACCCCGATCATCCCGGCGAACACGGCCACGCCCATGGCGCTGCGCATTTCTGCGCCCGCACCGGTGGACAGCACCAGAGGCAGCACCCCCATCACGAACGCCAACGAGGTCATCAGAATGGGGCGCAGACGCAGGCGGCTGGCCTCAATGGCGGCCTGCACCGGGCTGCGGCCCGCAAACTCCAGCTCGCGCGCAAACTCCACGATCAGGATCGCGTTCTTGGCCGACAGCCCCACCAGCACGATGAGCCCGATCTGCGTGAACACGTTGTTGTCGCCCTTGGTGAGCCACACGCCCGTCATCGCCGCCAGCAAGCCCATGGGCACGATCAAGATGATGGCAATGGGCAGCGTAAGGCTTTCGTACTGCGCCGCCAGCACCAGGAACACCAGCAAGATGGCCAGCGGGAACACCAGCACCGCGGAGTTGCCCGCCAGGATTTCCTGGTAGGTCAGCTCGGTCCATTCAAACGTGATGCCCTGGGGCAGCGTCTCGGCCGCGATGCGCTCGATCGCCGCCTGAGCCTGGCCCGAAGAGAAGCCGGGCGCGGGGCCGCCGTTCACATCAGCGGCAAGGTAGCCGTTGTAGCGCATGGCGCGTTCAGGGCCAAAGCTGGGCTCGATCTTCATCAGCGCCGACAGCGGCACCATCTCGCCCGTGCTAGAGCGCACCTTGAGCGCGGCTACGTCCTCAGCCCGCGCACGGTAGGCCGCATCGGCCTGCACACGCACGCTGTAGGTGCGGCCAAACTGGTTGAAGTCGTTGGCGTACAGGCTGCCCAGGTAGATCTGCAGCGTATCGAAGATGTCCGTCACCGGCACACCCAGCTGACGGGCCTTGGTGCGGTCGATGTTGGCGTACAGCTGCGGCACATTGACCTGCCAGCTGGTGAACAGGCCAGCCAGCTCAGGCGTCTGGTAGGCCTTGCCCATGAAGGCTTTCACTGCGGCGTCCATGGCTTCATAGCCCAGAGAGGCACGGTCTTCGATTTGCAGCTTGAAGCCACCGGTGGTGCCCAGGCCTGCCACGGGAGGCGGCGGGAACATGGCAATGAACGCATCCTGGATGCTGCCAAACGCCTGGTTCAGCTGCATGGCCACGGCACCGCCGCTTTGGTCGGCACGGGTACGCTCGGCAAAGGGCTTGAGTGTGACGAACACGATGCCTGCGTTGGAGCTGTTGGTGAAGCCGTTGATGGACAGCCCCGGGAAGGCGATGGCGTCTTCCACATTGGGGTTGGTCTTGACGATCTCACCCATGCGGCGGATCACGTCGTCCGTGCGGTCCAGCGTCGCACCGTCCGGCAGCTGCGCGAAGCCCACCAGATACTGCTTGTCCTGCGCGGGCACGAAGCCGCCGGGCACCACTTTGAACAGGCCCCAGGTCACACCGACCAGCGCCAGGTACACCGCCAACATCAGCGCCTTGCGGGTGATGACGCGCTGCACACCACCGCTGTAGGCGTTCGAGCCGCGCTGGAACACGCGGTTGAACGCGCCGAAGAAGCGCCCCAGCACCCGGTCCATGCCGCGGGTCAGCGCATCCTTGGGCTCATCGTGCCCCTTGAGCAGCAGCGCGCTCAACGCTGGCGAAAGGGTCAGCGAGTTGATGGCCGAGATCACCGTAGAGATGGCGATGGTGACCGCAAACTGGCGGTAGAACTGGCCTGTGAGCCCGCTGATGAACGCCAGCGGCACGAACACCGCGACCAGCACCAGCGCAATGGCGATGATGGGGCCGGAAACTTCACGCATGGCACGGTAGGTGGCCTCGCGGGGGGTGAGGCCTTCTTCGATATTGCGCTCCACGTTCTCCACCACCACGATGGCGTCGTCCACCACGATACCGATGGCCAGCACCAGGCCAAACAGACTCAGGGCGTTGATGGAGAAACCCAGCAGGTGCAGCACGGCAAACGTGCCCACCACCGACACCGGCACCGCCAGCAGCGGAATGATGGACGCACGCCAGGTCTGCAGGAACAGGATCACCACGATCACCACCAGGGCGATGGCTTCAATCAGCGTCTGGATAACCGACTTGATGGACGCACGCACGAACTGCGTGGGGTCGTACGCAATGCGGTATTCCACGCCTTCGGGCATGTTCTTCTGCAGCTCGTCCATGGTCTTGCGCACATTGGCCGAGATATCGAGCGCATTGGAGCCCGGCGCCTGGAACACGCCCATGCCCACAGCGGGGTCGTTGTTGAGCAGCGAGCGCAACGAATAGTCGGCGGCACCCAGCTCCAGGCGGGCGATGTCGCGCAGGCGCGTCACTGCGCCATCGGCACCGGTCTTGACGATGATGTCGCCAAATTCCTCTTCGCTGCCCAGGCGGCCCTGAGCGTTGATGGACAGTTGCAGGTCCACACCGAGCAGACCTGGCGATGCGCCCACCACACCGGCCGCAGCCTGCACGTTCTGACCACGGATGGCGGCTACCACATCGCTGGCCGACAGGCCACGCTGCGCGACCTTTTGGGGGTCGAGCCACACGCGCATCGAATAGTCGCCCCCGCCGAAGATTTGCACCTGGCCCACGCCGCCGATGCGAGCAAGCCGGTCCTTCACATTGAGCACCGCGTAGTTGCGCAGGTAGTCAATGTCATAGCGGTTGTTGGGCGATACCAGGTGCACCACCATGGTCAGGTCGGGAGAGCTCTTGACGGTGGTGATGCCCAGGCGGCGAACCTCTTCAGGCAGTCGCGGCTCAGCCTGAGAGACACGGTTTTGCACCAGCTGCTGCGCCTTGTCCGGGTCGGTGCCCAGCTTGAAGGTCACGGTCAGCGTCATCGTGCCATCGGTGGTGGCCTGGCTGCCCATGTAGAGCATGCCTTCCACACCGTTGATGGATTCCTCCAGCGGGGTGGCTACGGTCTCGGCAATCACCTTGGGGTTGGCACCGGGGTACTGGGCACGAACCACCACGGAGGGTGGTGCGACCTCAGGATACTCAGAGATAGGCAGACCGCGCAATACGATCAGGCCCGCCAGAAAGATGAGCACCGACAGCACCCCGGCGAAGATGGGGCGGTCAATGAAAAAACGGGACAGGTTCATACAAAAATTCCTGGTTCCTCACTCCACTCAGACGGCGGGCGACTTGCTGGCACCTTGGGCTTGCTTGCGCTCACCGGGCACCTCGGCCTTGGCTGCCATGGGCACGGCTTGCGGGGCCAGCACCGCACCGGGGCGCACCCGCTGCAGGCCATTGACCACAATGGTTTCGCCCGCCTTGAGGCCTGATGTCACAACGCGCAGCCCATCTACAGGGGCACCCAGAGTGACCTCGCGGTACTCAGCCTTGTTGCCCTCTGCCACCACCATCACAAACTTCTTGCTCTGGTCTGTGCCCACGGCGCGCTCATTGATCAGCACGGCCTGGGTGTTGCGGGCCTGCCCCATGCGGATGCGGGCGAACTGACCGGGGATGAGCGAGCCGTCGGCGTTGTCAAACACGGCACGCACCCGCACCGTGCCGCTTCGGGCGTCCACCTGGTTGTCAATCAGTTGCAGATGGCCGTTGTAGGGCGTGCCGCCACTGGTGCCTGTACCCATCTGCACCGGAATGCGCTCGATGAGCTGGCGCGCGCTCTGGCCCTTGGAGCCGCTTTGCAGATCCTGCAGGGCCTTGACCACGATCTGCTCGTCGGTATCGAAGCTGGCGTAAATGGGGCTGACCGATACCAGCGACGTGAGGACCGGAGCCCCCGCCCCTGCGGCCACGAGGTTGCCTACGGTGACTTCGATGCGCCCCACTCGCCCTGCCACGGGGGCTCGCACCTGGGTGTAAGACAGGTTCAGACGCGCCGTCTGCAAAGCGGCCTGGGCTGCACGCAGGTTGGCATCGGCTTCACGGTGGGCGTTTTGACGCTCGTCGTGCTCGCGCTGGGCAATGGCGCTCTCCTGCAGCAGGCGGGTAGAACGCTCCAGCTCACTGCGGGTATAGGACAGACGGGCCTGGGCCGCCGCCACCTGCGCTTCGGCACGGTCCACCTCTGCAGCGTAAGGCGCAGGGTCTACCGTGAACAGCAGATCGCCCTGGCGCACCAGCGCGCCTTCGCGGAAGTGCACCGCCAGCAGAGCCCCTGCAACGCGAGGGCGTACATCCACACGCTGCACGGCTTCGAGCCGACCTGAGAACTCGTCCCACAAGGCAATGTCTTTTTGCAGCACGGCAGCCACAGAGACGGGAACGCCCGCAGGCGCGCCCCCAGCAGGGGTGCTTTCGGCATGAGAGTCGCGCAAGCCCAGGCTTGCGCCACCGGCCACAGCCGCAGCAGCAGCCAGGGCACCCGCAGCAGCCCACCAGCGGCGGCGGGGAGATGAAAGCAATGTGTTGTGATCCATGGTGTTTTCCTCCGTATCAGTCATTCGGTCATTCGGTCATTCGGTCGTGTCGTAACCCGGGCAGTGCGCCGCTGTGACTTGTGGGTAAACCACGGCACGGACACGCACCCGGAAAAATGGCAGGCAAAGCAATGCCCTCCAGCCCCCAGGGCCGGATATCGAAATCTCGTCAAAAATCAAAAGACAACGCAGCAGCTTCCAGCCCGCTCAAGGGGCTGGGAAAATGCAGAAAGCGAGGTCTTAAAAAATCAGCAGGTCAGCAGCGTCAGGAGGACTCCCGACATCGGGTGGCTTCAAAAAACCGCCGAAACTCTTCCTGCACAGCCCCAGCGCAAGGGCATTCGTGCGGACCGGTTTCAAGCAAAGGCTCTGGCCACTTTTCCGCTTTGGCGAATACATGCTGGGTCACTTGCAAGCCCGCTGCACGCAGGCGGGCAGCATAGGCAAGCGCCTCATCACGCATGGGATCGGTATCACCCACCAGCACCAGCGTAGGCGGCAGGCCCGCCAGCCGGTGGGCTGAGGCGGGCACGGCATAAGGGTGCTCTGCATCGCGTGGGCAACGCAGAAAATTACGCCAGCCTTCCACCCACTTGCAGTCCACCGCATCGCCCGTCATGCGGCGCTGTGACGCAGAACCTACGCAGGGGTCCAGCATGGGAGACAACAGAATTTGACCCGCCAGGGGCGGGTGAGATTGATCGCGGGCCATCAGCGCCACCGCGGCTGCCAGGTTGCCACCCGCCTCTTCACCCGCAAGGTACACAAGGGCACCCTGACCACCCAGCTTGGTGCGGTTGCGGTGCACCCACTTGAGTACGTCGTAGCCCGTATCCACAGGTTGCGGAAACGGGGTCAGCGGGTAAGCCACCGACACCACCACCGCACCCGCCCCTTCCAGCAGATTGCCCACGGTGCAGCCGTTGTCCAGATCACCGGAGACAAATGCACCGCCATGAAAATGCACCACCACCGGAGCGATGTGCCCTGCCTTCTTGCGGCCATACATGCGCACCGCCACCTTGTTGCCTCCGGCCAGGTCAATGGCGCTATCCACACAGCGCGCAGCAGCAGGACGCACCTTGGTGGCTGCTGGGGATGGCGGTGTGACTGAGCGAGGTGTATCGGACGGCATGGCAGGGGCCTGTAGTGAGGAGGTCAGAGTGATTGCGATGTTGGGGAATGTACCGGCTGCGTGCCAGCAGATAAACCCGGCAAACACCACAGCAGTGTTTCCAAAACCTCAACAATCAAAACATGGGTTGCGTGTGAGAATTCTTCAGCGCCTACAGAACAAGTTCTGTAGGCGCTGATCAACAAGTTTCCAGGATTCCAGGAGGGGCGATGGACCAGATACAGGCCATGCGCATATTCACCCGTGTCGTAGAAGCCGGAACGTTCACGCGCGCAGCAGATTCGCTGGCGCTACCCAAGGCCACCGTCACCAAACATGTACAGGCACTGGAAGAGCGCCTGCGCGTGAAGCTGCTCAACCGCACGACGCGCCGTGTCACCGTGACTGCCGATGGTGCCGCGTACTACGAGCGCACGGTGCGCCTGCTGGCGGATTTGGACGATATCGAGGCCAGTATGACCAACGCCCGCGCCAATCCCATGGGGCGGCTGCGGGTGGACGTGGGCACATCGGTAGCGCAGTTGCTCATCATTCCTCACCTGGCGGACTTTCAGAAGCGCTTTCCCGACATCCAGCTCGACCTGGGAGTGAGCGACCGCCCGGTGGACCTGATCGGCGACAACGTGGACTGCGTCATCCGCGGGGGTGAACTCTCGGACCAGTCTCTGGTAGCCCGGCGCATTGGCAACCTGGAATTCATCACCGTGGCATCGCCCGACTACATTGCGCGCCATGGCACACCCCAGCACCCGCTGGAGATTGAAGAGAAGCACACCAGCCTGCTGTATTTCTCGCCCCTGTCCGGGCGGCACTACCCGCTGGAGTTTCGTCGGGGCGGAGAATCCATCGATATCACCGGCCCCTATCAGGTGAGCGTGAACGAGGCCAATGCCTATGTGTCAGCAGCCCTGCATGGCATGGGTGTGGCGCAAATAAGCAGCTTTCAGGCGCATACGCACCTGAAGAGTGGTGCCTTGGTGCAGTTGCTGCCCGACTGGACACAACCCCTGCTCCCCATCTACGTGGTGTACCCGCCCAACCGCCACCTGAGTGCCAAGGTGCGGGCTTTCGTGGACTGGACGGCAGAACTGTTCCAGCGCGAGCCCCATCTGCAGGCCCATGAGAAGCGGAACACCTAGTCCACTGAATACTTGAAATCAGCCCACGCGATACCCCATCGCATGAGGTCGCCGCAAAGCGTATCCTCGGGTCCATGAAATCTGCACCGCCCACCGCCGCTGGCCCACAAGAGCAAGACACCGCGCTCTCTGCACAGGCCGCCACGGCACCGCCACCCACAGCCCCCGCAAAGCAGCCCCGCAACCCTCTGCACGGCATCACCCTGGAAGCGATGGTGGTGGAGCTCTCTAGCTACTTTGGCTGGAAGGAACTGGGGCAACGCATTCCTGTGCGCTGTTTTCAGCAAGACCCCAGTGTCAGCTCCAGCCTCAAGTTCCTGCGCAAAACCCCCTGGGCCCGCGAGAAAGTGGAAAGCCTGTATCTCTTCATGCAGCGCGAGCGGCGGCGCACGGGTGAAGGCTGAGAGCCCACCACAGAACCTGTTCCAAGCTCCAATTCACGAACGGCAAAAGCATTTGGCACCCCTCCTGGGTGCTTTCATCGCAAGGCGCTGGAACACACGACAGGCCCCGGGCACAGTGACATCCACGGAAGGCATTTCGCCAGCCGATGACAGACACAGGAGCCTATCGTGCAGCTTTTCGCCTCTATCCCCTCATCGTTTCAAAACACCGTTGTGCGCCACACACTGGCTTGCGCCGCAGGCCTGGTGCTGGGCCTTGCCAGCGTGAGCGCTAGCGCCCAAGTCACTACCGCGCCCGATCAGGCTGCAACGCAGCCACAAACACAGCTGTCCACACAGCCCCAAGGTCGCACCCGGGCCGAGGTGATTGCGGAGCTGGAATGCGCCCGTGCATCGGGAGAGATGGAAGCGGCAATGCTGGAGTCATACGGGCTATCCATGGAGCGCGTTCAGAAAACATCCTGCGCCACAGCCCTGGCCAGTGAACGCAGCCAACCGCTCGCTCGCTGATGCCGAGGGGCTGCCCTGCAGGTGTCTTGCCCAGTCCACCGGATCAGAGGCATCCGGGGACTGAGCAAATGGCTGCCCGGCGGCAGACTCAATGCGTGGTGGGCACCAGAAAATCCCGGCTGATGCCTGCACCCAGCTCATTGACCTTGTCGAGGAACTGGGTCAGGAAGGCATGCAGGCCTTGCGACAGGATCTCGTCGATACGACCATACTGCAAGTCTGCCAACAAGCGACCAGCACGGCGTTCCGTCTCTGCCGAGTGATCATTGGTCAGCACATTGAGGTTCTGCACCACCTCGTGCAGGCTGGCGTGCAGCGACCGGGGCATGTCGCGCTTGAGAATCAGCAGGTCCGCCACGCGGCCCGGCGTGATCACATCGCGGTAGACCTTGCGGTACACCTCAAACGCTGACACGCTGCGCAGGATGGCGCTCCAGTGGTAGAAATCGTTCTCCTGGTTGCGCTCGCTGGCACGGCCAAAAAAGTCGTTCTGCACCGCATGGAACTTCACATCCAGCAGGCGCGCGGTGTTGTCCGCCCGCTCCAGAAAGGTACCCATGCGCAGGAAGTGAAACGCCTCGTCCTGCAGCATCGTCCCCGCCGTCACGCCGCGCGAGAGGTGGGAGCGGTACTTCACCCATTCAAAGAACTGCCCAGGGTCCCGCTCAAAGGCGTTGCCCTCCAGTTGGCGATGCAGTTCCAGCCAGGTCTGGTTGATGGTCTCCCACACCTCGGTGGTGAGCGCACCGCGCACGGCACGGGCGTTCTCACGCGCTGCGCGCAGGCACGAGACGATGGACGATGGGTTGTACCCATCACGCACCATGAAGTCCAGCACGCTGGCTGGCGTCACTTCGCCGTACTTGGCCGTGTAGGCCGGGATGAGTTCGCTGATGGACAGCAGCCCTTCCCAGCCTTCCTGGGCAGCCTCCGCAGCCTGTGGCAACAACGATGTCTCGTAGCTCACGCTCAGCATGCGGGCGGTGTTCTCTGCCCTCTCTGTGTAGCGGGACATCCAGAACAAATGGTCAGCAGTGCGGCTCAGCATGCGGCCTCCTTGGTCAAACAGGGCAGAGAACCCCGCGCGTGCTGCGCACGCCCGCAGTGTTGTGTTGAAAGCCCGCCTGCGGCAGGCTTTTCTGCCCTCTCTGTGTAGCGAGACATCCAGAACAAATGGTCAGCAGTGCGGCTCAGCATGCGGCCTCCTTGGTCAAACAGGGCAAGTCAGTGAAAGGGCTACGGCTCAACATCATTCAGCCCCTCCATTTCCAAGAACCCAGGTATCTTTAGTGCCGCCGCCCTGCGATGAGTTGACGACCAGCGAGCCTTCTTGCAGGGCTACGCGGGTAAGGCCACCAGCCACCATCTGCACTTCCTTGCCGCTGAGCACAAAGGGGCGCAGATCAATGTGGCGGGGTGCGATGCCGCTGTCCACAAACGTCGGGCAGCTGGACAGGCTCAACGTGGGCTGGGCAATGTAGCCAGCAGGGTTGGCCAGCAAGGCACGGCGGAAGTCTTCGATCTCGGCCTGCGTGGCAGCCGGGCCGATCAGCATACCGTAGCCACCGGCTCCATGCACCTCCTTGACCACCAGGTCCTTCAGGTTCGCCAGCACGTACTGCAAGTCGTCGTGCTTGCGGCACATCCAGGTCGGCACGTTCTTGAGGATGGGCTCCTGACCGAGGTAGAAGCGGATCATCTCGGGCACGTAGGGGTACACCGACTTGTCGTCCGCCACGCCCGTGCCCACAGCGTTGCAGATGGCCACATGGCCTGCACGGTAGGCCTCCATCAACCCATGGCAGCCCAGTGTGGAGTTGGGGCGGAACACCTGCGGGTCCAGGAAGTCGTCGTCCACCCGGCGGTAGATCACGTCCACCCGCTGCAGGCCACGTGTGGTGCGCATGTAGACGAACTTGTCCTTGACCACCAGGTCTTGTCCTTCGACCAGCTCCACACCCATCTGCTGGGCCAGGAAGGCATGCTCGAAGTAGGCGCTGTTGTACATGCCAGGCGTGAGCACCACCACCGTCGGCTCGTCGGCCGTGGCAGGGGCGCTGCCACGCAGGGTTTCGAGCAGCATGTCGGGGTAGTGGGCCACGGGGGCCACCTTGTGCAGGCTGAACAGTTCCGGGAAGAGCCGCATCATCATCTTGCGGTTTTCCAGCATGTAACTCACGCCGCTGGGCACACGCAGGTTGTCTTCCAGCACGTAGTACTCGCCCTTGCCCTGTGCATCGGGGGCGCGCACGATGTCGATACCGGCAATGTGGGCGTAGATGTTCTGGGGGACCTGCACGCCCGCCATCTCGGGTCGGTATTGGGCGTTGTCCACGATGAGGTCTTTGGGCACCACACCGGCACGGATGATGTCCTGCCCGTGGTACACGTCGTGGATGAAGCGGTTGAGTGCTGTGACCCGCTGCACCAGCCCCTGCTGCATGCTGCTCCATTCGTGCGCCGGGATGATGCGGGGGATGAGGTCGAACGGAATGAGCCGCTCGTTGCCTGCACCGCCTTCATCCTTGGCGCCGTACACGGCAAAGGTGATGCCTACGCGCCGGAAGATCATTTCGGCTTCGGCCCTGCGGGCCTGCATCACGTCAGAGGGCTGCTGGGATAACCACTGCGCATAGCGCCGGTAGTGTTCTCGCACGTCACTGCCTGCATAAGGAAGCGTGGCGTACATCTCGTCAAATTTCTGCATGAACTGGCCTCCTGTGCAGTCAGGATAGCAAGTTGTGCGCCCACATCCGGGCAGATCAGCGGTGGACCCGCACAAACCCTGATATGGCTCGAAATCTTGCGCAAACCAGCACCGCCGCGCCTGACATTCCGCAGCGCATTCAACGCCTTCACCGTTGCAAGTATTTGCTTACACGGCATGCCTTGTTGAGTCTGGCGTCGGGCTTTGCCAACTCAAAAAGCGCGGGACTTAAATTGAACCGTGCATCTGGCAAACGCCACAAAACCCTCGCCCAGAGTCGAGAGTCCACCGACGAAACACCCAGCGCATCACTCAGGCACCCGGTGCTGCCAGTAACGGCGGCCCGTGTCGCGCTCACAGGCAACAGCGTCGGGCTGGGAGGACGCCCACTGGGCCGCCCCACAGTGCGTGGACTGCACCACCTGCACATCACGCTGGCGATAGCGCTGCAGCACCTCGGGAGCCGGATGCCCAAAGCGGTTGCGGTAACCCGCCTGCACCAAAGCGGTGCGGGGCGCCACCGCATCCAGAAACGCCGCACTGGACGAGGTTTTGCTGCCGTGGTGGGGCACGAGCAGCCCATCGGCCCGCAGTGGGGCCGAGCGGGCCAGCAAGGCCTGCTCCTGCTCCGCCTCAATGTCACCCACCAGCAGGGCCACCACCGGATCGTCCCGGTGGTCGGGCCCCTCGCTAACCACTTTCCCATCTGCCGCGCCCACAGCCGCGCTAGCGCCAGGCTGGGTAGCCACGCGCAGCACGCAACTCAAGGCATTGGCGCGCGGCGCGCGGTCCGTTTCGGCTTCCAGCGGATGGAGCACTTCGAAACTCACGCCATCCCATACCCAACTCTGGCCCGCTTGGCAGGGGGTGGCAGGGCGCAGCGCCTGCAGGGCATGCTCCGCCTCAATGGAGCCCGTCAGCGCCGCAGATGGTTGCTGCGCCAGCACCGCGGCAGCACCGCCCGTGTGGTCTGCGTCGCGGTGGCTGAGCATCAGCACATCCACCTTTTCGCCCAAGGCACGCAGCAGTGGCACCAGCACCCGGTGCCCGGCGTCACTCTCGCGGCTGAATCGCGGCCCTGCGTCGTAAAGCAAAGTGTGATGAGCCGTGCGCACCAGCACAGCGTTGCCCTGGCCAATGTCCGGGGCGAGCAATTCAAACTGCCCTGGCACGGGCCGGGGCGGCTGCCAGCACAGCAAGGGCACCACCAGTGGCACCGCCCACAGACGCAGCGCCCAAGGCAGCCGCATGGCCAGCAGGCAGCCGCCCAGCAACCCCAAAACGCCAGCCCACCATGGCGCTGCAGGCAGGAACCACACCGCCCAAGACCAGCCCGCCAGCCACTGCAACAAAGCGGCAAGCGGCTGCAAGGCCCACGCAGCCAGAGACCACAGCGGGGCGAAGAACACGCCCGCCAGGGCCAGTGGCGTCACCACCAGCGTCACCCACGGAATCGCCACCGCATTGGCTGCAAAACCCACTAGCGACACTTGGCCAAACAGCACCAGCCCCAGCGGCGTCAGCGCCAGCGTGACCACCCACTGTTCCCGGAGCAAGGCATAAAAATGGCCTCTAGCGCCCGTCTTTTGAGCGGAGCCAGCTACAAAATCAGTAGCAAACAGCACACCCACCGCAACAAAGCTCAACCAGAACCCCGCCTGCCACAGCGCCCACGGGTCGGCAGCCACCACCGCCGCACAGGCCAGCAGCCAGATATGCGGCCAGGGCCAACGCCGCCCGCTGATGCGCAAGGCCGCCACCACCGCCAGCATCAGCACTGTGCGCTGGGCGGGCACGCCCCACCCACTGAACAGCGCATAGGCCCCGGCCAGCAGCACACCACAGACCAGGGCCGCCGCAGGTGCGGGCACTGCCAGGCACAGACGCGATGAGCGACGCCACAACGCCCCCACACCCGCTGCAGCCAGCCACGCAAACAGGGTGATGTGCAGCCCCGAAATGCTCATCAAATGCGCAACGCCGGTGGCGCGGAAGATGTCCCAGTCGGCCCGGTCAATGGCGCGCTGGTCGCCGGTGACCAGTGCCGCCACCACACCGGCAGCGCGGGTGGCTGCAGCATCGTCGGCACCAGCGGCACCAAGGGCCAGACGCTGCACGATGGCATCGCGCACCGATTGGCGCAGTTGCTCTACCGGGCGGCTCCAGGTGGCTGCCAGCCGCTCAGGGGGCGCATCCCGCGGGCCCGCGCGCACATAGCCCACCGCCTGCACGCCCTGCTCCCACAGCCACAGCTCGTAATCAAAACCATGCGGGTTACGCAAGCCATGCGGTGCCTTCAGTCGCACGGTCATGCGCCAGCGCTCGCCCGCCCGCAGATCAGGGGGCACGCGCTGCAGGTCTGCCACGCCAGCGGTATCCCGCCAAGCACCACCGTACCAGGAGACCTCGATCACCGTTGGCAACACGACCGCCCGGCCATTCCATTCGGCAGATTCCACTTCCAGCCGCAAGCGCGTGCCCAGCTCGCTGCGCTGGGGCATGGCAGCCACTATGGCCGTCACGCGCACATCCTGGCCCTCCAGCTCAGGTGCCAGGGCCTGGGCCGCAAAACTGGTGGCCCGCCACCCACACACGCCAAACCCTGCCACAGCCCCCAGCAGTAAAACCGCCACGGCACGGGCCCCGAGCATGCGCCGCGACCTGAGCCACCGGGGCAGCGCCCAGCCCGCCATCAGCGCGGCCAAAGCCATCAGCACGTATGCAACCTGCGACCACAGGGCAGACTGCCAAAGCTGCAGCGCAGTGCCTGCCACCCAGCCCAGCAAACCTGCTGGCACCTGCCACAAGGAGCCCGAAGCCTCGGCCAGCTCCGGCTCCGCAACCGGCGCGGCCGCGTGAGGGGGCTTATTAGGAGGGCTTATGGCAAACATGGGCTGATGCTAATGCGAGCCGCAGGCAGCCTGGGCCGTGCCAGCGGCTGCCCGGCTGTGTAACACTTGGCGCCGCACATCCGGCGGTGCGCCTGCGCTGCCGGTTTCACAACCCATCCGCAACCCATCTGGAAGACCGACCATGAGCGTTTACGACAAGCTGAAAGAACTCAACATCACCCTGCCCCCCGTGGCCGTGCCTGCCGCAGCCTACGTGCCCTACGTGCAGACGGGCAACCTGGTGTTTCTGAGCGGCCACATCGCCCGCAAGGACGGCAAACCCTGGGCCGCCCAGTTCGGCAAGAACATCACCACCGAAGAAGGCAAGCTGGCAGCCCGCGCTGTTGCCATCGACCTGCTGGGCACGCTGGAAGTGGCTACCGGCAATGACCTGAACCGCATCAAGCGCATCGTCAAGGTGATGAGCCTGGTGAACTCGACAGGCGACTTCACCGAGCAGCATCTGGTGACCAATGGCGCCAGCGAACTGCTGGGCCAGGTGTTTGGCGACAAGGGCGTGCACGCCCGCAGCGCCTTTGGCGTGGCACAGATTCCCATGGGTGCCTGCGTGGAGATTGAGCTGATTGCCGAGCTGGCCTGATCGCTCTATGCAGCCTGTATAGGCTGCTCTACCCCCTTTTCAGCGATCCATGCGAAGGGGGCGCATGTCAGGCGGCGAGCTTGAAGCGCTCCACCATCTGCGTCAAGCGCGCGGCCTGCTCGTTGAGGGACTGGGCTGCCGCAGCAGACTCCTCCGACAAGCTGGCGTTTTGCTGCACCGAACTCTCCAGCTCCAGCGTGTCGCTGTTGACCTTGCCAATCAGATCAAGCTGGTTTTGCGAATCGCGGGCAATGGACTCGATGAGCTGTGCCACCCGCTCCACCGCGTCACGGATCGAGGCCGTGGCATCGCCCGTTTCGCGCACTTCCTGCACTCCGGCAGAGACATGCTCCAGCGAGTTGTGAATCAACCCCTTGATCTCCCTGGCAGCCTCTGCACTGCGCTGGGCCAGGTTGCGGACCTCGCTGGCCACCACAGCAAAACCCCGCCCCTGTTCACCGGCCCGGGCCGCCTCCACCGCGGCGTTGAGGGCCAGGATGTTGGTCTGAAAAGCAATGCTGTCGATCAGCCCGATGATGTCGCCGATCTTGCGCGAGGCCTGCTCAATGTCCTGCATCGTGGACATCGCCTGATTCACCTTCTGTTCGCCAGCGCGCGAAGCCTGCCGTGCCTGGTCAGCCAGGGCATTGGCATCTCTGGCGGACTGGCTGTTGTGCCGCACCGAATCCGAAAGACCGTCCACCACGGACTGTGTGCGCTGCAAGGTGGCCGCAGTGCTTTCGGCCCGGTTGCTCAGGTTCAGGCTGCCCTCGCTGATTTCGGTGCAGGTCTGGTAGATGGCATGGGCCGCATCAGACACACCGCCCACCAGCTGGTGCAGATTGCTGCGCATGTGTTCCTGGGCGCGCAACAGGCCGCCAATTTCATCGTTGCGCTGCACCACAACGGCGGTCGACAGATCATGCCGCGCCATGCTGTTGGCCGCCTGCACAGCCCCCGCCAGGCCTGACACCACGTCCCGCGTCAAACGCCACCCCATGGCGGCGGCAAGCACCAGAGCCAGTGCTGCCCCCAGGCTGAGCATCCACCGGGCCGAGGACACCATCGCGCCTGCGGCGCCTGCAGCCTGGTTGACTTGCTGGTCATCCCAGGCCCCCAGCGCACGCACGCCAGACCGCCAGTCATTGAGCCGCTGCTGCCACTTGGCGTTGTCGGCCGAAAAACTCAACCGCACCATGAGCGCAGCAGCCCCTTCGCCACTGTCGCCCGCCTCTTTGCGTCCCATGGAGACAATCTCCAAACTGCCCAGAGCCGCAGCACGTGCTGTGCGATTGAGCTCCAGCCCCTCAGCCTCTGCCGTCAAAGACTGGGCCACATCGCTGTATTCCATGTACTTCTTGCCAGAAGCCTCGATCAGCCGCAGGCTGTCGGCCAACTTGTCTGAGGGTGTCGATTGCAAACCGGGCAGCATGCGGGCCACCGTTTCCATCTCACGCTCCATGCTGCGAATGGCCTGACTGCGCTGGGCGCCCGTGCCCGCCACCTGCACCAGGGTGTCGCCCAACACACCAATACGATGCAAGGCCAAGGCCGTGAGCCCCACCAGAATGGCAAGCACCAGCCCGAAACTCAAGACCATCCGATGGGTCAACGACGCGGGCATCAAAGAAACGTTGAAAGACAAGTGGCTCACCTTTTCTGAAGACAGTCTTCAGAGACTAGCAGCGCCACTCATCACACATCTCATGGTTTATCCGTAGAAGGCCACAGAGGGAAAACACCCTCTGTACACCAGCAATCAGAGACCTCTTCTCTTCCATCCTTGAGCACCTGGGCGCGCTCGCGGCTTTCCAGCCACCGGATCAGAGATCAGATGTGCGACAACAACTTATCAAGCCAGCACGGGGTATTGAGTGGGATCAGACCCGTCTGACGGCACGCGATTTATCCAACACAAGCCCTCTTCCTCCGCGTGATCAGGGCTTGATGGACACAGCGAAAGGTCACTCCACGCGGGTCACAGTCTGGGGCTTGAAGCCCAGATCGGCCGCCTTCCCCTTGCGGCCCCGTGCGGCACGTGCGTTGTTGAGGCTGCGGATTTCCAGCGTTTCGTCGCGCACCTTGCCGCCCCGGCCAATGCCGTCCAGCCGGATGCTGCGGGTGTAGGCTGCAGCGCCCGCCAGCTGGTCCTTGTCTTCCAGATCAATCAGCATCAGGCCGCGGCCACCGTTGGTCATGGTCTTGAGTTCGGTGATCTCAAAGGTCAGGATGCGACCGCCCACGGACGCACAGGCCACATGCGTGGCGGGCAACACGGGCTTGCTGCCGGAAGTACCTGCCACATGCGAAGGCACGCACACGGTTTCGCCCTCGCCCAGCGTGAGGAAAGCCTTGCCGCCCTTCTGGCGCGAGACCATGTTCTCTACCGCCGCCACAAAACCGTAGCCGCCTGAACTGGCCAGCAGCAGTGTGGCCGTGGCAGGGCCCGCGAAGTAGTGCAGCAACTGCGTGCCCGATTCCAGCTCGATCAGCGTGGTGACGGGCTGGCCATCGCCCCGCGCACCGGGCAGGGCCGACACTGGCACGGAATACACCCGGCCGTTGCTGCCAAAAGCCAGCAGCGTGTCCACCGTGCGGCATTCAAAGGTGCCGTAGAGGCCGTCACCCGCCTTGAAGGCAAAGCTGGCGGCCTCGTGGCCATGGCCGGTGCGGGCGCGCACCCAGCCTTTTTGCGAGACCACCACCGTGACGGGCTCGTCCACCACCTTCACTTCAGCCACGGCCTTTTTCTCGGCCTGAATCAGCGTGCGGCGCGGGTCGGCAAAGGTCTTGGCGTCCTGCTCAATCTCCTTGACCATGGTGCGGCGCAGGGCGCTGGGGTTGTTCAGGATGTCTTCGAGCTTGCCCTGGCTCTCGCGCAGTTCTTTCAGCTCTTGTTCGATCTTGATGGCCTCGAGCCGCGCCAGCTGGCGCAGGCGAATTTCAAGAATGTCCTCGGCCTGCCGGTCGCTGAGGTTGAAGCGCGCAATCAGCGCGGCCTTGGGTTCCTCGGCGTGGCGGATGATGGCAATCACCTCGTCGATGTTGAGCAGCACCAGTTGCCGCCCCTCGAGAATGTGGATGCGGTCCAGAACCTTGTCCAGCCGGTGCTGGCTGCGGCGGGTGATGGTGGTCTGGCGGAAAGCGATCCACTCTTCCAGCATCACGCGCAGCGACTTTAGCACCGGCTTGCCGTCGAGCCCCACCATGGTGAGGTTGATGGGGGCCGAGGTCTCCAGGCTGGTGTGGGCCAGCAGTGCGGTAATCAGCTCTTGCTGCGGCGTCTTGCCCGTCTTGGGCTCGAACACCAGGCGCACAGGAGCGTCTTTGCTCGACTCGTCGCGCACCACATCCAGCACCGCCAGCATGCTGGCCTTGAGTTGGGTCTGCTCCTGGCTCAGCGCCTTCTTGCCCGCCTTGATCTTGGGGTTGGTGATTTCCTCGATTTCTTCCAGCACGCGCTGCGTGCTCACGCCGGGCGGCAGTTCGTTGACGACCAGTTGCCACTGGCCGCGCGCCATGTCCTCGATCTTCCAGCGCGCACGCACCTTGAGGCTGCCGCGGCCCGTGCGGTAGGCATCTGCAATGTCGCCGGGGCTGCTGATGATCTGACCGCCGCCGGGGTAGTCCGGGCCGGGCACGATGGCCAGCAGCTCTTCCTGGCTCAGCGTTGGCGTCTTGATGAGTGCGATGCAGGCATCTGCAATCTCGCGCAGGTTGTGGCTGGGGATTTCAGTGGCCAGCCCCACAGCGATACCGCTGGCACCGTTGAGCAGCGCAAACGGCAGGCGGGCGGGCAGCTGGCGCGGCTCCTGGGTGCTGCCGTCGTAGTTGGGCATGAAATCGACGGTGCCTTCGTCAATTTCGTCCAGCAGCAGGCTGGTGATGCGGGAGAGGCGCGCCTCGGTGTAGCGCATGGCCGCAGCGCCGTCGCCGTCGCGGCTGCCAAAGTTGCCCTGGCCGTCGATCAGCGGGTAGCGCTGCGCAAAGTCCTGCGCCATGCGCACCAGCGCGTCGTAGGCCGACTGGTCGCCGTGCGGATGAAAGCGGCCCAGCACATCGCCCACCACGCGGGCGCTCTTGACGGGCTTGGCAGGCGTGTTGCGAGTGGGCCCACTGAAGCCCAGCCCCATGCGATCCATCGCATAAAGAATGCGCCGCTGCACGGGCTTGAGGCCGTCGCACACATCAGGCAAGGCGCGGCCCTTGACGACGGAGAGGGCGTATTCCAGATAGGCGCGCTGCGCGTAGCCGCCCAGGTCCAGGGCGTCGCCGCCGTCATCGCCGGTGGTCGTGAAATCGGAGAGAGTGGAATCGCTCATTCGTGAAGAGAGGTCGAGAAAGTTTCGTTGGCCTGGCGGGGCAGCGCCACCTGCACATCCGCAGGCATGCCGCCGCGGTTTTGTGCACCGCCTTGCACGCCTTGCAATTGCATGCGCACACGCCCGGGCACCGCCCGTTGCGCCTGCACCGGAGCAGGCGGTTTGAGCTGTGTGTAAAGCGCCATCACGGTGCGCACGTAGTTCTGGGTTTCCTTGAACGCAGGAATCTGGTTGCCCGCCTTTTGCACCGCGCCCTCGCCTGCGTTGTAGGCCGCCAGGGCCAGATCCATGCGGCCCGGGAACAGGTCCAGCAGATAGCGCAGGTAGCGCGTGCCAGTGGGCACATTCACGGCCGGGTCCGTCAGCTTTTGCTCCACGGTGCGGCGCGCATCGGCACGCACCCCGAAACGGCTGGCCGTGGCAGGCATGAGCTGCATTAAGCCCACCGCCCCCTTGGGCGACACCGCCTGGGTATCGAAGCCGGATTCGGTTGCAATCAGCGCCTGCAGCAACTCGTAATCCACCGCCTGCTGCTGGGCTGCGGCGCGCAGGTGGTGCTTGATGCTTTTGTAGCCGGGGGCAATGTCAAAAAACGCCAGCAACCGCGCACCGGCACTGGGCAGAGCATGCGGCATGGGTGGCTGGCCTGCCGGGCCGTCGCGGGTGGAATCGAATTCGGTGCCGCGAAAGAACAGCTGGTAGCGCTCATCGAGCTGCTCGGCCGCAAAGTGCGTCACGCCGCGCTCGTCCACATGCGCCCACAGGTCTGCGTGGGCTTGTTGCTGCAAAAAGCAGAGCGACAAGCCCAATACAGAAAAGCGCAAGAGGCCTTTTGGGCGCGACGTTTTCATGAAAGACAGCGGAGCCGATTTGGTCAGATGGGGGTCAGAGGGAGGTCAGATATCGATCTCCACCGCATCGCCGTGCAGCTCCATCAGTTCGCGGCGCGCGGCGGCCTCGCCCTTGCCCATGAGCTTGGTGATGAGGCCTTCGGTAGCGGCGAAGTCGAGGTCTCCCAACTTGACGGGCAGCAGGCGGCGGGTGTCGGGGTTGAGCGTGGTTTCCCACAGCTGCTCGGCATTCATCTCGCCCAGGCCCTTGAAGCGGCTGATCTGGCACTTGTCGCGCGGCACGCCTTCCTTGGCGCATTTGTCGAGTATGGAATTGAGTTCCCCATCGTCCAGCGCATACATCTTGGCAGCAGGCTTTTTGCCACGCGCAGGCACGTCTACACGGAACAGCGGCGGCCGTGCCACATAGATGTGACCCGCTTCGATGAGCTTGGGAAAGTGGCGGAAGAACAGCGTGAGCAGCAGCACCTGGATGTGCGATCCGTCCACATCCGCATCACTCAGGATGCAGACCTTGCCGTAGCGCAGGCCGCTCAGGTCCGGCGTGTCATTGGGGCCGTGTGGGTCCACACCAATGGCGACCGAGATGTCGTGGATTTCGTTGTTGGCAAACAGGCGGTCGCGCTCTACCTCCCAGGTGTTGAGCACCTTGCCGCGCAGGGGCAGGATGGCCTGGCTTTCCTTGTCGCGGCCCATCTTGGCGCTGCCACCGGCCGAGTCGCCTTCCACCAGAAACACCTCGTTGTGGCTGGTGTCGCGGCTTTCGCAGTCGGTGAGCTTGCCGGGCAGCACGGCCACGCCAGAGCCCTTGCGCTTTTCCACCTTCTGGCCCGCCTTCTGCCGGGTCTGCGCGGCCTTGATGGCCAGCTCGGCCAGCTTCTTGCCGTATTCGACATGCTGGTTCAGCCACAGCTCCAGCGCCGGGCGCACAAAGCCGCTGACCAGGCGCACCGCGTCGCGTGAATTCAACCGCTCCTTGATCTGGCCCTGAAACTGCGGGTCCAGCACCTTGGCTGAGAGGACATAGCTGGCGCGCGCAAACACGTCTTCGGGCAGCAGCTTGACGCCTTTGGGGGCCAGGCTGTGCAGCTCGATGAAGCTCTTGACTGCGTTGAACAGGCCATCGCGCAGGCCGCTGTCGTGCGTGCCGCCCGCGCTGGTGGGGATCAGGTTGACATAGCTCTCGCGCACCGGAGCGCCCTCTTCGGTAAAGGCCACGGCCCAGGCAGCGCCTTCACCTTCGGCAAAGCTCTCATTGCCGCTGTCGGCAAAGCCTTCGCCTTCAAACAGGGGGATCACCGGGTCGGCAGTCAGCGTCTGCGTCAGGTAGTCGCGCAGGCCGCCCTTGTACTGCCAGGTCTGGGTGTCACGCGCCTTCTCGTTGATGAGCGAGACGGACACGCCAGGCATCAGCACCGCCTTGCTGCGCAGCAGGTGGGTCAGCTCGCCCATGGGCAAGGCGCTGGACTCGAAATACTTGGCATCCGGCCACACGCGCACGGTGGTGCCCTGCTTGCGCTCGCCTTGCTCCAGCGGGCGGACCACCAGCGCTTCGATCACATCGCCGCCAGAGAAAGCCAGACGCGCCACCTGCCCCTCGCGGTGGCTGGCCACCTCCAGCCGCGTGGCCAATGCGTTCGTCACCGACACGCCCACGCCATGCAGGCCGCCCGAGAAGCTGTAGGCACCACCCTTGCCCTTGTCGAACTTGCCGCCCGCGTGCAGGCGGGTGTAGACCAGTTCGATCACCGGGGCCTTTTCTTCGGGGTGCATGCCAAAGGGAATGCCGCGGCCATCGTCCTCCACACTGACCGAGCCATCGGCGTGCAAAGTCACCTTGATCTTCTTGCCATGCCCTGCCAGGGCCTCGTCGGCAGCGTTGTCCAGCACTTCCTGGATGATGTGCAGGGGGTTGTCGGTGCGGGTGTACATGCCCGGACGCTGCTTGACGGGCTCCAGGCCCTTGAGCACGCGGATCGAGCCTTCGGAATATTCGTTTGCGGAAACAGAGGAAGGTTTGGCTGCCATGGCGCGGATTGTAGTGCGGCAGCGCAGCAAAGGCTGGATAAATAAACAGCCTTCAACTCATCCCTCGTTTGCTTTCCAGACAGGTTGAGCGGCAAGCCCGCGCAGGCCCAGGCCATCCGACCCCGCTGGCAACTGTATTGGTCAACCGTGTACCAGCGCGTTTCACGCAATCTCGCTACATTCCGGTGCATGCATATGAATCCTCCCAAACTATCCATGGCCCAGGTGCTGGTCTGCGGGGCAGCCATCGTGACTTTGTCCATGGGCATCCGCCACGGGTTTGGCCTGTGGCTGCAACCCATTACGCAGGAGATGGGATGGACGCGGCAGTCGTTTGCCTTTGCGATTGCGCTGCAAAACCTGTCTTGGGGCTTGATCGGCATCTTTGCCGGCATGGCGGCCGACCGGTTTGGGGCCTTCAAGGTCTTGATGGGCGGAGCCGTGCTATATGGGATGGGGCTGGCAGGCATGGCCTTGTCTCCTACGCCGCTCATGTTTGCACTGACTACCGGGATGCTGATTGGCGCAGCCCAGGCGGGCACCACCTATGCGGTGATTTATGGCGTGCTGGGGCGGCAGATTGCCCCTGAAAAGCGGTCCTGGGCCATGGGGGTGGCGGCCGCGGCGGGCTCATTCGGGCAGTTCCTGATGGTGCCTGTGGAGGGCCAGTTGATTGCCAGCCTGGGCTGGCAGCAGGCCCTGCTGGTGCTGTCGCTGGCGGTGCTGATGATCATCCCGCTGGCGTTCGGTCTGCGGGAGCCCGGCTTTGAAGGCTCTGCCGCTCCCAAGCGGGAGCAGAGCATTGGTCACGCGCTCAAGGAAGCCTTCAGCTACCCGAGCTTCAACCTGCTGATGGCGGGCTATTTCGTGTGCGGTTTCCAGGTGGTGTTCATCGGGGTGCACATGCCCAGCTACCTCAAGGACCATGGCCTGTCGCCCCAGGTGGCCAGCTACGCGCTGGCGCTGATCGGGCTGTTCAACGTGTTTGGCACCTACATCGCAGGCACGCTGGGGCAGCGCATGCCCAAGCGCTTCATCCTGTCGTTCATCTATCTGGCACGGGCAGTAGCCATCAGCATCTTCTTGCTGGTGCCGCTGTCGCCCCTGTCGGTGTACGTGTTCTCTGCCGTGATGGGCGCGCTGTGGCTGTCTACAGTGCCACCCACCAATGCCACCATTGCCCAGATTTTTGGGGTGCAGCATTTGTCCATGCTGGGCGGGTTTGTGTTCTTCAGCCACCAGATCGGCAGCTTCATGGGCGTGTGGCTGGGGGGCTATCTGTATGACGCCACCGGCAGTTATGACATCGTCTGGTACATCGCCATCGCGCTAGGCGTGCTGGCCGGTCTGGTCAACCTGCCCATCAAGGAAGCGCCCCTGCAGCGCACCCAACCCCATCCCGCCTGAGCATGAGCACTACATGAGCACCACCTCATCCACGCCCACAACCCCAGTGCGCAGCCGCGGGTGGCGGGTGTTGGGGTGGGCGGCAGCCATCGGCGTCTGCGCACTGGTGTTTGCTATGTATACCGTGCCGGACTTCATGGTCATGGTGGCGGACAAGGTGTGGTCCTGCTTCTGAGGCTTGCTGTGCGCTGCCTGTGAAACAGTGGCACATTGGTGAATAAGAGTGTTTTTGCTGGCTGGCGCTTACCCATCAAGCGCAGGCAGCTATCAAATCAATAGCAATGCACGGAACTGAAGCTCCTTCCCCATGGGTCCAGCGCTGGAGCCACCTGATCCCCGCTGGCAGCGAAGTTCTGGACGTAGCCTGCGGTGCAGGCCGCCATATGCGCTGGCTGGGCAGCCTGGGCTACCGGGTTACGGGCATTGATCGCTCTGCAGAAGCGCTGGCGGCCTGCGAGGGCCTGGGCACGCTGGTGTGTGCAGATATTGAAAATGGCCCCTGGCCTCTGCCAAGGCGGACGTTTGGCGGCGTGGTGGTGACCAATTATCTGTGGCGCCCGCTGATGCCCGTTCTGCTGGATAGCCTCGCCCCGGCAGGCGTGCTGATCTACGAGACTTTTGCGCACGGAAATGAATCTGTGGGCCGCCCCAGCCGCCCGGATTTCCTGCTGCGCCCTGGTGAGCTGCTACAGGTTTGCAGCGGCCTGCGCATCGTGGCGTACGAAGACGGCTACCTGGAAAACCCCGCCCGTTTTGTGCAGCGCATCACTGCGGTACGGGAAACACCTCAGGGCCCAGCCCCTGCGCGTCACAGTCTGTGCCCCGCGTCTAGTTAGAATGCCCTTTTACCGTTTCCTTCTGCGGACATGACATCTTCTTCCGTGCCCCTTACCGGCAGCATCGTCGCCCTCGTCACCCCCATGCACGAGGACGGTAGCGTGGACTACCCCACCTTGCGCAAACTGATCGACTGGCACATCGCCGAAGGCACAGATTGCATCGGCGTGGTGGGCACCACGGGGGAATCGCCCACCGTGAACGTGGAAGAGCACTGCGAAATCATCCGCGTGGCCGTGGAACAGGCCGCCAAGCGCGTACCCATCATGGCGGGCTGCGGGGCCAACTCCACCGCCGAAGCCATCGAGCTGGCCAAATTTGCCAAGAAGGTGGGCGCAGACACGCAATTGCAAGTGGTGCCCTACTACAACAAGCCCACGCAAGAAGGCCAGTACCAGCACTTCAAGGCCATCGCAGAGGCGGTGGGTGACTTGCCCACCATCCTGTACAACGTGCCCGGCCGCTCGGTGGCCGATATGCAGCATGACACCGTGCTGCGCCTGGCCCAGGTGCCCGGCATCATCGGCATCAAGGAAGCCACGGGCAACATCGAGCGCGCCCAGTGGCTCATCCGTGAAGCGCCCAAGGGCTTTGGCATCTACTCGGGCGATGACCCAACCGCCGTCGCCCTCATGCTCTGCGGCGGCCACGGCAACGTGAGCGTTACTGCCAACGTAGCACCCAAGCTGATGCACGAGCTGTGCAAGGCTGCCATTGCGGGTAACGTCAAGCGTGCCATGGAAATCCAGCTGCAGTTGCTGCCCGTGCACAAAAACCTGTTCGTGGAAGCCAATCCCATTCCCGTGAAGTGGGCCATGGCCCGCATGGGACTGTGCGGCGGAACCATGCGCCTGCCCATGACTCCACTGTCCCAGAGCAACGAAGCCGTGGTTGAAGCTGCATTGCGCAGCAGCGGCCTGCTTTGATCCGCCCCCTCACAGACATTCCAAGGATTTCCGAGTGAAAGCAAATACCCGCCTGGGCCTGCTCGCCCTTGTTGCAGCCCTTTCAGCATGCTCGACCCTTGAGGGCGACAAAATCGACTACAAGAGTGCCACCAAGGGTTCGACCCTGGAAGTGCCTCCAGACCTGACCCAGCTGGCCAAGGACTCGCGCTACGCCGTGCCAGGGGGTGCTGTGTCGGCAGCAGCCCTGCAAGCCAGCCAGCAGGCAGCACAGCCCACAGCAGCCAGCCAGACAGCCGCCACCGCGATTGGCGATGTGCGCATTGAACGCGATGGCAACCAGCGCTGGCTGGTCATCAACCGCCCGGCCGACAAACTGTGGGAGCCCGTGCGTGACTTCTGGCTGGAAAGCGGCTTTATCTTCACGCAAGAACAGGCCAATCTGGGCATTCTGGAGACCGACTGGGCGGAAAACCGCGCCAAGCTGCCGCAGGACATCGTGCGCTCCACCATCGGCAAAGTGTTCGAATCGCTCTACTCCACCGGTGAGCGCGACAAGTTCCGCACCCGCCTGGAGCGCAACGCCAATGGGGGCACAGACATCTACATCAGCCACCGCGGCATGATCGAGGTCTACACCAGCACCCACAAAGACCAGACGATCTGGCAGCCTCGCCCGGCCGATCCTGAGCTGGAAGCCGAATTCTTGCGTCGCCTCATGGTAAAGCTGGGCGTCAGCCAGGAACAATCCAAGGCGATTGCCGCCAGCGCGCCCGCTCAGGTCACACCAGCAGCCCGTATTGCCACCGTGAACAACGCCCCAGCCGTGCAGCTGGACGAAAACTTCGACCGCGCCTGGCGTCGCGTAGGTCTGGCACTGGACCGCACAGGCTTCACCGTGGAAGACCGCAACCGCAAGGACGGCCTGTACTTCGTACGTTACGTGCCCCCCAATCCGGACAAGAAAGAGCCCGGATTCTTCAGCAAGCTGTTCGGCAGCTCTGCGGCGGCCATTCCACCGATCAAGTACCGGATTGCTGTGCGTAGCGAGGGCAACTCCAGCACCGTCTCCGTCCTCAACGAGGCGGGCAATCCTGAAACCTCTGCCAACGCCGAACGCATCGTACGGGTGATTGCGGACGAGCTGAAGTAAGGCTCTTCAGGGGCTTCGGCCCCTCCAACGAAAGCCCCGCAGCCCCTTAGGAGCCCGCGGGGCTTTTTATTTTGATGAACATACGGGCTGCCAGCATATTGCACACGGTAGCGCCCAACAGGATCGATGCATGCTGCGCCTTAAAAATCTGGGCAGTGGCAGCTCAGGCAACGCCACGGTGATTGAAGGCAGTGATGGCCTCCACACGCGGCGTCTGCTGGTGGACTGCGGGCTGGGGATACGCCAGCTGGAAGCACGGCTGGGGCAGGCGGAACTCACGCTGGCCGATATCGACGCCTTGTTCATCACCCACGAACATGCCGACCACATCGGCTGTGCGCTGTCTGTCGCCAGCAAGCGCGGCATCCCCGTATGGATGAGCCACGGCACCCACACCGCCCTGGGTGCACCTGATCTGCAAGGTTTGCTGCATATTGCGCACGACATGCAACCCATCGACCTGGGTGCATGGCAAGCTACACCTTTCACCGTGCCCCACGATGCCCGAGAGCCTTTGCAGCTGACTTGCACCGATGGCGACGTACGCCTGGGTGTATTGACAGACCTGGGACATATCACGCCCCATGTGCTGGACCAGGTAACGGACTGCCATGCGCTTTTTCTGGAATCCAACCACGACACCGCGATGCTGGAGGCGTCCCACTACCCTGCCTTTCTCAAACGCAGGGTCGGCGGAAAGTATGGGCACCTGGCCAATACTGCTGCGGCTGATCTGCTCTCCACAGTGCGCCACCCGGGGCTGACCCAGGTCATCGCAGCGCACCTGAGCGCACACAACAACACGCCAGAGATGGCACGCAATGCACTGAGTACCGCCATGGACTGGCCGCCCGAGCAGATCGAGGTTGCGCATCCGATCAACGGAACGCACTGGATTCGCGTGCGCCCCAGCTGACTTCAAGACAGTCTCGCGGGAGTATGGAGCGCCAAGGGAGAGCTCGGGGTCTTTCAAAACCCTCACACCGCGGCAGAACGACAATCGGTGCATGGGCATGCATCTGAAGCTGAAAACCTGGGCCCAGCGAATCAAGCGAGATGGCGTGACTTTATGGTTCGCCTGCAAGCACCCGGCAACGCCCTGGTATGTCAAAGGCATGGCGGGCTTTGTTGTGGCGTACGCACTCAGTCCAGTGGATCTCATACCAGACTTCATCCCCATCCTGGGTTACCTGGACGATGTCGTACTGCTACCCTGCCTGATCTGGCTGACCATCCAGCTGTTGCCTGAATCGGTTCTGCTGGCCAGCCGAGCGCAAGCAGATGAATGGATGCTCAAGCACACACGCAAACCCCGCAGCCTGTGGGGAGGCATTGCGATTGTGGCCGTGTGGATAGCAGCTCTCGCTGCGCTGGCTCTGTGGCTTTACAGCAGACTCCAAGAGACTTTTTGAGAACCAAGCTTTACCCGTCATCTTGCGGACAGATAAAAAACAAAAGCCCCGCTTCTTGCGAAAGCGGGGCTTTGGAGAAGAGAGTTTGCTGCCGCGTGCGGCAACAAACTCTGTCCGTCAATTACTTGGCTTGCGAAGCGCCGGTGGCAGCAGCAGCGGCTGTGTCAGCAGCAGCCTTGGCAGCGTCAGCAGCAGGAGCAGCGTCGGAAGCAGCGGCAGCAGGAGCGGCTTCGGAGGCAGCAGGAGCGGCTTCAGAAGCAGCAGGTGCTGGAGCAGGGGCGGGAGCTGCTGCAGGTGCAGGAGCTGGTGCTGGAGCGGGTTCTTCCTTCTTGCCACAAGCGGCGAGAGCAGCAGCAGCGATCAGGGCGGCCAGAACGACGGAGTTCTTCATTTCAAATTTCCTAGTTGGACAGACAAAAAGCTTGAAAAGCCACAGCGACCGGCGCTAAAAGCCCTGGTACGCATTGGCGCAATGCACTTGAGGGTTGCACCATTTTCGGGCGCAGCCATAAATTATATTGGTATTTAGTCAATAGTGGCTAACACCGAAAAAAGGTTTACTGCAAGTTGACATAGGCACCGATGCAACACTGCCTTCTGTAGCAGTGCTCCATTGTGGGGATGCGCTGGCAGCACGGGCCTTAGAGACCCAACGTCGTGGCCGGAAAACCCGGCGCGCTTTTGCTGCGAATCCACTCGCTCAGCGACTCATGCACCAGAACACGGCGCTCGGGCTCGGTGCCCGTGACACCTGCGCACCGTTGCGTGTCCAGCCGCTGCATCACCCACACGGGAGACCACAGCACGCTGGGCAACTCCAGCGGATCCGCCGAAGGACATTTACGGCAGGTGATGATGTGATCCCAGGTGCCTCGCCACTGCACAAAGCGGGCATGACGGCGAATCACATCGTCGTAACTGCAGGCCAGCATGGTGAATTTGCGACCACTGCGGGCCCAGGCTTGCAGGGATTCCACCACCGCCCGCTCGCCCAACGGCCAGTCGTGGAAATTGGCGTCACTGACCAGCAATTCCGGCCACCCCTCGCGGGCCGCAGCAGCAAATGCGTCTCGCACCATCTGCAAAAAGGCTTCGCGGCTGCTGAATCTGCCCGCGGGCAGCCCGTGCGCAGAAGACCCTGGTGAGGGCTGAGAGGAAGGTGTACCGGAAGCTTGCGTCATGGTGCGAGATCGATGTCCGCGCAGGGCTGCGCCCAGCCATCATCGCACCAGGTAGAGATCAGCTCCAGCGCATCATCGCTGGCGCGGGCAAGATCCTTGGCACTGAGATAACGCTGATTGGCCAGGCGACGCATCAGCGTTGCGTCCTTGCCTGCGGCGCGATAGCTTTCTCCGTTGATGAAAACATGGTGCGCGTCGTACATCATGCGGGTGCGTCGATCCAGGCGAACGGCTTCCATCATGCCCCCCGACCCCTGGGCATCAAACCAGACGTTGGGCTTGGGCTCCGTCAGATATTCACCCAGTGCGCGCTCCAGTGCCAGCGGCTGAGCCAGCGCACGCTGCAAAGCCGCTTGGGCAAACCCCTGCAGACTGGCCGGTATGGCTCCAGGCTCAGACACAGCCTCCTGCTTGGGATCGCGGTACATCTGCACCTGCTCGTCATCGGCCGCATCTTCCGACAAGCGCACCAGCAGCTCCTGCGCCAGCTCCGCGCGGGCCGGGGAACGGAACCCGATGGAATAGGTCATGCACTCCCCTTCGGCAATGCCGTCGTGGGCGTAGCGCGGGGGCAGATACAGCATGTCGCCGGGCTCGAGGACAAACTCTTCTTCAGGCTCAAAGTCGGCCAGTATCTTGAGGGGGATCCCGTCCTTGAGACTCAGGTCCTTCTGCCGCCCAATGCGCCAACGCCTGCGCCCATGGGCTTGAAGCAGAAATACGTCGTAGCTGTCGAAATGGGGACCCACTCCACCACCGTCGGTGGCGTAGCTGATCATCAGGTCGTCCAGGCGGGCTTCCGGCACGAAGCGGAATTGCTGCATCAACTGGTGCACAGCATCGTTGTGCAAGTCCACGCCTTGCACCAGCAAAGTCCATTCACGCTGGGTCATGGCTGGCAGGGAACGGCGGGCAAAAGGGCCATGACGCAGTTTCCATGCGCCCTTGACCTGCTGTACCAAGCGCGACTCCACCGCCTCTTCCGCTGCCAGGGCGAACATTTCGGAGCGCAGTACCGGCGGCTTGAAGTTGGGGATGGCCTGGCGCACCAGTAAGGGCTTTTTGTGCCAGTGGCGGCGCATGAACTGCTCGGGAGTGAGCCCGCCCAGAAGGGATAAAGGTTGTTGGGTATCCATGGAAAGGCTGGTGCCCCTGGCGGGGCCATTGGTCAAACTGCGACAATTCTCCTATGGAAATTACCCAACAATGCGTGGTCGCACTGACCTGGACCCTGAAAGACACCCTTGGCGAAGAACTCGACGTGCTGGAGGAGCCCGTCGAGTTTCTGGTGGGTGGCAATGACTTGTTGCCCCGTATCGAAGAAGCCCTGCAAGGGCATTCCGCCGGGGCCAAGCTCTCGTTGCATCTGGAGCCCGAAGATGCTTTCGGCGATTTCAACGATCAGCTGCTCTTTCTGGAGCCCCGGCAGCTTTTCCCTGCGGAGATTGAAGAAGGCATGACGTTCGAGGGCTCTGCCTTGCCCGAGGGTTGCAACCCTGACGCACCGCGCAGCGGTCTGTACACGGTGGCAGAAATCTACCCCGAGCATGTGGTGCTGGACGGCAACCACCCATTGGCAGGCATTGCGCTGCGCCTGCAGGTGAAGGTGGAATCGGTCAGGGAAGCCACCGAAGAGGAGATAGGCAAAGGGACGACCGGCACCGGCTTCTTCCGCATTGAAGCCCAGGCGCCGGGCAATAACCTCCTGCACTGATAAAACAAAACCACCCCTTTCGAAAAGGGGCGGTAATAAACCTCAGCCAGAGAGGCTGGCAAGCCGTTATTGACGGGAAATCTGGCCGTTATAGAGCCGCACCCGGTCCCCAATGCGCAGGTCGCCAGGAGAGCTCACGTCATACACGCGATAACCGCCGCGATCCAGTTGAACGGATATGCGGTAGCTCTCGGCATAGCCGGAGTTGTTGTGACCTTCAATGGCGTTGCCTGCGACGGCGCCGCCAATCACACCCACAGCGGTGGCCGCAGCACGGCCTGAGCCCTTGCCCACCTGGTTGCCCAGAAGGCCACCAACCACTGCACCCAGCACAGCGCCGCCGCCGGAGGTTTGGCCAGAACCACGGCTTTGCAGCACTTCAATATTGGAAACGCGCCCAAACTCTGTACCTTGAGGGTAGTAGTTAGTGGTGGGGTAAGCGGGTGCAGCCCCTTGGTAACCACCGCCGTAGTAGTAGGGATCGGGACGGTTATGGCCGCAAGCTGTCAGGGCCAGGGCCGCCACTGCTGTGCAAGCCAGAGCGGCAGATCGTTCCAAAGAAGGCATCAGAATTCTCCTTGTAGGGGCAAAAAAGTTGCGGCACACCAACGGCACGCAACGCCTAGCCAGTGGGTACAGGTTACTTCAACGCGCCACATTCGGTGAGAGTGCACACGGCGCATCAAGGTGCCCGTAACAAGCTCTACCAAACGTAAGAAAAAGCTGACGAAGCCGCCGCCCTGTGCGCCCTGTGGATGGACAGTGATCAGGCTTTGCCCGTGGAGCCGTAGCCGCCCTCGCCACGCTCGGTGGCCACAAAATCCGTGACAACATTGAACTGCGCCTGCACCACCGGCACGATGACCATCTGGGCCAGACGTTCCATGGGCTCGATGGTGAAGGCCACATCACTGCGGTTCCAGGCGCTCACCATCAACTGGCCCTGGTAGTCACTGTCGATCAACCCGACAAGGTTCCCAAGCACGATGCCGTGCTTGTGCCCCAGCCCCGAGCGGGGAAGGATCAACGCGGCATAGCCGGGGTCCTTGAGGTACATGGCAATACCCGTGGGCACCAGTTGCCAGGCGTTGGGTTGCAGTGTGAGTGGTGCATCCAGACAGGCGCGCAAATCCAGCCCGGCACTGCCTGGGGTGGCATAGGCAGGCAGCTGCTCGGCAATGCGGGGGTCGAGAATCTTGATGTCGATCTTCATGGAGCGATCCGTTCAAACCATTGATGTTGTGAATGCCGCAGGGGCATGAAAAAACCTTCTGCATCGGCAGAAGGCCAAACAGGGGAAGTGCTGAGAGCGCGGAGTTTGCCGGGAAAAAACAGAGAACCGATCGACAGGATCAGCGCGACAACCGCCCGGCGATTTCAGTCACCAGCTGCTGGGCCAGAACCCGCTTGGAGGCACGCGGCAGTTCCCGATGCCCCTGCGCATCTACCAGCAGCAGCGCATTGTCATCCTGCCCGAAGGTGGCCGGGCCAATGTTGCCTACCAGCAAAGGCACCCCTTTGCGCGCGCGCTTGGCTGTGGCGTGTGCCAGCAGATCATGACTCTCGGCGGCAAAGCCCACACAGTACAAATCGCCCGCCTGCGCACGAGGCGACTGCGCGACCTGGGCCAGGATGTCGGGGTTCTCTACAAAATGCAGCGCTGGGGGCTGGCCGGAGCCATCCTTCTTGATCTTTTCTGTGGACTGCGTAGCCACCCGCCAGTCAGCCACCGCTGCAGTCGCTATAAAAACAGTAGCTGCCTGCGCTTGCTGCTCAACCGCCAGCAGCATATTTTGTGCAGATTTCACGTCCACCCGCTTCACGCCACGGGGCGTGGGCAGATGCACGGGGCCTGCCACCAGCGTCACATCGGCACCGGCCTCACGGGCGGCGCGGGCAATGGCAAAACCCATCTTCCCGCTGGAAAGGTTGGTAATTCCGCGCACGGGGTCGATCGCTTCAAACGTCGGCCCGGCGGTGATCAACACCTTGTGCCCCGCCAGCACCTTGGGGGTAAAGAACGCAATGACCTCGTCCAGCAGCTCTTCGGGTTCCAGCATGCGCCCGTCACCCGTTTCGCCACAGGCCTGGTCCCCACGGCCCACGCCCAGCACTAGGGCGCCATCGGCGGCCACCTGGGTCAGGTTGCGCTGGGTGGCGGGGTGGGCCCACATCTCACGGTTCATGGCGGGCGCAAGCAGCAGGGGCACCCGGTCGATAGGGCGAGCAAGGCACATCAGGCTCAACAACTCGTCTGCCCTGCCCTGCACCAGCCGTGCAATGAAATCGGCACTGCACGGGGCAATCACAATGGCATCCGCCGCGCGGCTGAGGTTGATGTGCGGCATGTTGTTGGGCTCGCGGGCATCCCATTGCGAGCCATAAACAGGCCGTCCCGACAGCGCCTGCATGGTGACCGGGGTGATGAACTGCTCGGCCGCCTCGGTCATCACCACCTGCACCGTGGCCCCGGCCTTGATGAGTTGACGACAGAAGTCCGCCGCCTTGTAGCAAGCCACGCCTCCACTCAGACCCAGAACAATGTGTTTGCCAGCAAGCTCATTCATGGGCGCGAATTTAGCAGACCCGGCACATGCACCCCGGCACGCTCAAGGTGTTGGAAGGTCAGGGGTCGCTGCCATGCCCCATCTATAATCCCAATTTCCCACCACCATAAAACGACATGACCAAATTTGTCTTCGTCACCGGCGGTGTGGTGTCTTCCCTCGGTAAGGGAATCGCCTCAGCCTCCCTTGCCGCGATCCTCGAATCGCGGGGACTCAAAGTCACCCTCATCAAGCTTGACCCCTACATCAACGTCGACCCCGGCACGATGTCGCCTTTCCAGCACGGCGAAGTGTTCGTGACCGACGACGGCGCGGAAACCGACCTGGACCTGGGCCATTACGAGCGTTTCATTGAAACGCGCATGAAGAAGTCCAACAACTTCACCACGGGCAAGATCTACCAGTCCGTGCTCGAAAAAGAGCGCCGCGGCGACTACCTGGGCAAGACCGTGCAGGTCATTCCCCACGTCACCAACGAAATCCAGGAATACATCAAGCGTGGCGCGGGCATCGACACGCCGGACGCCGTGGATGTAGCCATCTGCGAAGTGGGTGGCACCGTGGGCGACATCGAGTCCCTGCCCTTCCTGGAAGCCGTGCGCCAGATGAGCCTGCGCCTGGGCCCGAACAACGCGGCCTTCGTGCACCTCACCTACCTGCCCTACATTGCCACAGCGGGTGAGCTGAAAACCAAGCCCACGCAGCACACGGTGCAAAAGCTGCGCGAAATCGGCATCCAGCCCGATGCGCTGCTGTGCCGCGCGCAGCACCAGGTGCCTGACGAGGAGAAGGAAAAGATCTCCCTGTTCACCAACGTGCCTGAGTGGGGCGTGATCTCCATGTGGGACGTGGACACCATCTACAAGGTGCCCCGCATGCTGCACGAACAGGGCCTGGACGGCCTGATCTGCGACAAGCTGCGCCTGAACACGCCTCCCACCAACCTCAAGCGCTGGGATGCGCTGGTGCACGAGACCGAGCATCCGCAAGGCGAGGTCAAGATCGCCATGGTGGGCAAGTATGTGGATCTGTCCGACGCCTACAAATCGGTCAACGAAGCCCTCAAGCACGCAGGCATGCAAAGCCATGTGCGCGTGAAGATCGACCACGTGGACTCGGAAACCATCACCGATGCCAACGCCAAGCAGCAGTTGGGCCACTACGACGCCATTCTGGTGCCCGGCGGCTTCGGCTCGCGCGGTGTGGAAGGCAAGATTTCCACCGCCCGCTTCGCCCGCGAAAACAAGGTGCCTTACCTCGGCATCTGCTTAGGGATGCAGGTAGCCACCATTGAATACGCCCGCCACGTGGCGGGGCTGGAAGGTGCCAACTCCACCGAGTTCGATCCGCACGCCAAGCACCCGGTGATCGCCCTTATCACCGAGTGGAAGGATGCGGACGGCACCATCAAGACGCGCGATGCGAACTCTGACTTGGGCGGCACCATGCGCCTAGGCGCGCAGTCCTCTGACGTGCAAGCCGGCACCCTGGCCCACAGCATCTACGGCGATGTGGTCACAGAACGCCACCGCCACCGTTACGAAGCCAACACCCAGTACCTGGACCAGTTGCGCAAAGCGGGCCTGGTGATCTCGGCGCTGACACAGCGCGAGCAGCTCACCGAAATCGTGGAATTGCCAAACACCGTGCACCCCTGGTACATCGGCGTGCAGTTCCACCCCGAGTTCAAATCCACGCCCTGGAACGGGCACCCGCTGTTCAACGCCTTTGTGAAGGCAGCGGTGCAACACCACAAAGCGCCCCACAAAGTCTGAGGAAGTGACGATGCAACTCTGCGGATTCAACATCGGTCTGGACCAGCGTTTCTTTTTGATTGCAGGCACCTGCTCGATCGAGAGTCTGCAGATGTCGCTGGATGTCGCGGGGCAGCTCAAGGAAGCCTGCACCGCTCTGGGCATCCCGCTCATCTACAAAGGCTCGTTTGACAAGGCCAACCGCTCCTCCGGCACCAGCCAGCGCGGCGTGGGGCTGGACAACGGTCTCAAGATCCTGGACGAAGTGCGCCGCCAGACGGGCCTGCCCGTGCTCACCGACGTGCACGACGAGTCCCAGGTGGCCGAAGTGGCCAGCGTGGTCGATGTGCTGCAAACCCCCGCCTTCCTGTGCCGCCAGACCGACTTCATCCGCGCCGTGGCGCAGTCGGGCAAGCCCGTCAACATCAAGAAAGGCCAGTTTCTGGCCCCTTGGGACATGAAGAACGTCATCGACAAGGCGCGGGCGGCAGCAGCCGAAGTCGGCCTGTCGGAAGACCGCTTTCTGGCCTGTGAGCGCGGCGTGAGCTTTGGCTACAACAACCTCGTGGCCGACATGACCAGCCTGGCGGAGATGCGCAAGTCTGGCTCGCCTGTGGTGTTTGATGTGACCCACTCTGTGCAAAAGCCCGGCGGCCTGGGGGCCGTGAGCGGCGGCGCGCGCGACATGGTGCCCGTGCTGGCCCGCGCCGGTGTAGCGGTGGGCGTGGCAGGCCTCTTCATGGAAACGCATCCCAAGCCTGCCGAAGCCTGGTCGGACGGCCCCAACGCAGTGCCGCTCAAGCACATGAAGGCACTGCTGGAGACGCTGGTCGCGCTGGACGACATCACCAAGAAAAACGGATTCCTCGAAAACAACTTTGGAGCCTGAGACATGAGCAGTGGGTACATCATCGCGTCCGTAACCGTCACCAACCCCACGCAGTACGACGAGTACCGCAAGTGGAGCACGCTGGCCATGCAGGCCCACGGTGCAGAGGTGTGCGTGCGCGGCGGCAAGGTGGAAGTGCTGGAGGGTGACTGGAACCCCGGCCGCACCGTGATCCTCAAGTTCCCCACGTTTGAAGCAGCGCGCGCTTTTTACGACACTCCCGAATACCAGAAAGCCAAGGCGGCGCGCGAAGGCGCTGCCATCATGCGCATGGTGTGCGTGGAAGGCGTCTGAGCGGGCCCTGCGCGCCGGGCAGAAACTTTTTGCCCGCCACAGATTTGCTCTCTAATTGATAGCTGCCAGCGCTTTACCAACAAGCGCTGGAGCCCGGTTTGATTTGAAACTTCTGTAAAAGGAAAACCATGAGTGCCATCGTTGACATCGTAGGCCGCGAAGTGCTGGACAGCCGCGGCAACCCCACCGTCGAATGCGACGTGCTGCTGGAATCGGGCGTGATGGGCCGCGCCGCCGTGCCCTCGGGCGCATCCACCGGCAGCCGCGAAGCCATTGAACTGCGCGATGGCGACAAGAGCCGCTACCTGGGCAAGGGCGTGCTCAAGGCTGTGGAGCACATCAACACCGAAATCAGCGAAGCCGTGCTGGGCCTCGACGCTTCCGAGCAAGCCTTCCTGGACAAGACCCTTATCGACCTGGACGGCACCGAAAACAAGAGCCGCCTGGGCGCCAACGCCATGCTGGCCGTGTCGATGGCCGTGGCACGTGCTGCTGCCGAAGAATCCGGCCTGCCCCTGTACCGCTACCTGGGCGGCATGGGCAGCATGCAATTGCCCGTGCCCATGATGAACGTCATCAACGGTGGCGCGCACGCCAACAACAGCCTGGACTTGCAAGAGTTCATGATCATCCCCGTGGGCGCCCCCACCTTCCGCGAAGCCCTGCGCTGGGGCGCCGAAGTGTTCCACGCCCTCAAGAAGATCCTGCACGACAAGGGCATCAGCACCGCTGTGGGTGACGAAGGTGGCTTTGCCCCGAGCGTTGAGAGCCACGAAGCGGCCATCCAGCTGATCCTGCAAGCCATTGAAGCTGCTGGCTACACCGCTGGCGAGCAAATCGCCCTGGGCCTCGATTGCGCTGCCAGCGAGTTCTACAAGGACGGCCTGTATGTGCTCGAAGGCGAAGGCGGCCTCAAGCTCACCGCCCAGCAATGGACGGACATGCTGGCATCGTGGTGCGACAAGTACCCTATCATCAGCATCGAAGATGGCATGCACGAAGGTGACTGGGACGGCTGGAAGATCCTGACCGAGCGCCTGGGCAAGAACGTGCAGCTGGTGGGCGACGACCTGTTCGTGACCAACACCAAGATCCTGAAGGAAGGCATCGACAAGCAGATCGCCAACTCCATCCTCATCAAGATCAACCAGATCGGCACGCTGACCGAAACGTTTGCCGCCATCGAGATGGCCAAGCGCGCTGGCTACACCGCCGTGATCTCGCACCGCTCGGGCGAAACCGAAGACAGCACCATTGCCGACATCGCTGTGGGCACCAACGCAGGTCAGATCAAGACCGGCTCGCTGTCGCGCTCGGACCGCATCGCCAAGTACAACCAGCTGCTGCGCATCGAGGAAGACCTGGGCGACATCGCCCACTACCCCGGTCGCCAGGCGTTCTACAACCTGCGTTGATCGGAATCAGGGGCAGGACCGCCACAATCATCTGATCGGCGGCCCAGGCCCTCTCTCACGCCTCTTCGTCCACCTGCGCACTCACAGCCCCATCCATGAGCACACGCCTCATCCCCGTGGTTTTGCTGGCATTGCTGGCTGCCGTGCATGCGCAGTTGTGGCTGGGGCGGGGCAGCCTGCCCCAGGTGGCGGCCATGCAGCAAAAAATTGACGCGCAAAAGGCGGCCAATGCACAGGTGCGCCAAAGCAACGAGCGGCTGGCCTCTGAAGTCCATGATCTGAAGGAAGGTCTGGACATGGTGGAAGAGAAAGCCCGCAGCGAGCTGGGCATGGTCAAGCCCAACGAGGTGTACGTGCAGTTCACTCCGCGCTGACTGCAGCTGCCTCGCGGACCTCCCCCACACTCTTCTCTTCGCACACCCGCGTGCAACCCTTTAACGCATCGTCAGGCGCGCTCAGCACGCTCTGCATTCTGGGAGCCGCGCACTCAGGCGCTTCGGATCTGTTCCAAGCACTGTCAGCTCAGCTCGGTCAGAACTCGGCGCAGTGGAGGCTGCTCTACCTACCTCTTGCAGCCACTGCAACCATTGAGGTTCCCGCCGGAGCCACCGTTGTTCTGGCAGGACTGGACTGGCCAAGCCCCCACGCAGAACTGGACCGCAGACAGCGTGAAGACGCAGAGTTGCGCGCCCTGCTGCAGAGGCAGCAGCAGCCCTACCGCGTGATCTATGGCAACCCGGCACAAAGGGTGACGAGTGTGCTCGCCATGCTGCAGGCAGCACGCCCCACGGTGGAGCCCGCTGTACCCGCCGCGGCTGTGGAGGCTTCACCTCCAGCAGGAGCTGGCCCGACCGCCGAACGACGCGCCCGCATGCGCGCGTGGGGCTGCGAAAAGTGCAGCGACCCCGAGTGCGAACACCGTCTGTTCACCTCCCTGCGCGACGACGCAGGGGGACGTTAAGCGCGAGCCGCTGCAAGTCGCCACAAGTAGCCGCAAGCCGTCAGCGCAGCAGTGACTCACCGCCCTCCTGACTGACGCTGTGCCGAATGGACTTCAGCAACAGCACCACCTGGCTGGAGGCAAAACGGTAGCCCCCGTTGAGAATGGCCACCACACGATCCCATTCGCCCCGCTGGGCCAGGGTCACGATATCGGCCGCCTGTTCATGAAAATAGCGGTGCCTGGCCAGCAGCATGGGGTATTCGGGATGGTGCCCCAGCATTTCGCGACCCACCCCATGGAGCCAGCGGCCCAAGGCGCTGTGATCGTCGCGGCGGATCACCTCGGGATCGAGCCCCACTTGCGTGCGTCCCTCCAGGTAATCCATCAGGCGCGCTTTCCAACGCTCGTGGGCGTTGATGGCGGCATCCACATCCAGCGCAGCAGGCACGGAGTCCGCGGGCGGCGATCCCAGTGCCAAAGGCTGCGTGGAGCTTTCAGGGGCCACCGCACCGGAATCAGAGACGCCAAGAAGCCGGCGAAGAAAATCCATGCAAACCCTCCCTTGTGGGGAGAATCTTAGGGGAGCACCCGGAGACGATATGTCAACAATCGTCATCGGAAAGCCAGCCAGAACAGCGGCAATGCTTGGCTTGGAGCAACTCACAGAACCAGGCAAAGTGCACTGGCCAAGTGTTCCGTCGCAGGCAGTACAAGCAGTACGGCAAGACGGAACAACGATGCCAAGGGGTTGTGTTGGCGGCTCTTATTGCACTCCGGACGGCCCTGGGGGCTGCGATGCTGCAGAAGAGACAAAAAGCTGCGCCACGTCCACCGCGTCAAAGCGGTACTGCTGACCGCAGTATTCGCAACCGACTTCGATGTCCTTGCGCTCGGCCAGAATGCTCTGTGCTTCTTCTTCACCCAGGCCACGCAGCATGTTGGATACGCGCTCGCGGCTGCAGGTGCAGGCAAAGCGCGGGCCGTTTTCGCCCTGCTGGGGTTCAAAGCGGATCAGTTTCTCTTCCCAGAACAGGCGACGCAGGATGGTGTCCACATCCAGCGTCAGCAACTCATCGCGCGTCAGGCTGGAAGCCAGGTGCGCAATGCGGTTGTAGTCCTCGTTCTGACCGATCTGGTCCTCGTTCTCGCGGTGCGAGAGCCCCTGGGCCAAGTTGCCCTCGCCCTTGAGCGGCATGCGCTGGATCAGCAGGCCTGCGGCCACCTTGTCGTTGGCGGCCAGCACCAGCACCGTGTCGAGCTGTTCTGACTGCAGCATGTAGTGCTGCAGCACATCCGAAAGACGTTCCAGCTTCTCGTGGTGATCGCCGTGCAGGGGCACCACGCCCTGGTAAGGCTGCTGGCCCGGATGCCTGTTTTGCGGGTCTAGCGTGATGGCGCAGCGCCCGCCACCGCCCACGTTGACCATCTGGCTCAAGCGGGCGCCTTCGGGCACCACACCGTTGACGGTGGCCGTGGCGCGCAGGCTCAGGTCCGACTGGACCTCCACCACCGCCACCTTCACCGGGCCATCGCCAAAGACCTGCAGCACCAGGGCACCACTGAATTTGATGTTGGACTGCATGAGCACGCCCGCGGCAGCCATTTCGCCCAGCAACTCCTGCACGGGGGGCGCATAGGCACCCGTCGTGGTGTTGCTGGCTCGGCGCTGAAGGATGTCCGTCCACGCATCGGTGAGGCGAACAATCATGCCGCGCACGGGCAGGCCATCAAAAAGAAACTTGTGCAGTTCAGACACTCGGAATTCCAGATAAAACAAACAAATGCGAAAGCGCCCCCACCACGTGGGGCACTGCAACCCAGGATCAAGCCCAATACAGGAACTTGCCCGGCGGTAAAGCGCAGCCTTCAGTCCAGCCTGCGCAGCCCCTTCTTGAAGCGCCGGGCGTTGTCGATGTAATGCTGCGCGCTCTGACGCAGCCCTTCCATCTGCTCAGGCGTCAGCTGGCGCACCACTTTGGCCGGGCTGCCAAGGATCATGGAGCCATCGGGAAACTCCTTGCCCTCGGTCACCAAGGCCCCTGCACCCACCAGGCAGTTCTTGCCAATCTTTGCACCGTTGAGCACCACCGCCCCGATGCCGATCAGCGACTCGTCGCCAATAGTGCAGCCGTGCAGCATGACCTGATGACCCACCGTGACGCGTTCACCCACCACCAGGGGTTGACCCAGGTCAGCGTGCAGAACACTGGCGTCCTGTATGTTGCTGCCCGCGCCAATAGTGATGCTGTCCGTATCCCCACGCACCACGGCCCCAAACCACACGCTGGCGTCTTCACCGAGCGCCACGCGGCCCATGACCTGCGCGCTGTCAGCCACCCAGGCCGATGCAGCCATCTGGGGGGCCACCCCGTCGAGTTCGTACAAAGCCATGCCACACACTCCCATTCCAAAGAAGACCAAGAAAGAGGCTGCCAATGGTTACAAAGCGTGTGCAGTGCGTTGGATGGCAGGGCCTAGAATTGTAAGGATGGAGCTTCGCCAACGTGCATTGCAGGTCTTGTGCATTGCAGACCCGGAACAAAAATCGGCTGCAGCGCTTTATCTACAAGCGCAGGCAGCTACCCTTTTGATAGCAGATCAAGCGATTTTGGAGCCCGGCACTGCTGTCAGCCTGCCCGGGCACCCTGCGCGCCCCTCGCTGCTCAGGCATACCGAGGTGGCCAGAAGGTCTCCCGCCACCGCCGAGGGGCGGGCCATTCTGATCCACGCGATTGCGCACATCGAGTTCAACGCCATCAACCTCGCGCTGGACGCCATCTGGCGCTTCGCTGGCATGCCCCGCCAGTACTACCTGGACTGGCTGCTGGTGGCTGCCGAGGAAGCCACCCACTTCACCCTGCTGCGCAACCACCTGAGCACCCAGGGCCACGACTATGGCGACTTTCCGGCCCACCAGGGGCTGTGGACCATGTGCGAGAAAACGCAGCATGACATCGTCGCCCGCATGGCCCTGGTGCCCCGCACCATGGAGGCCCGGGGGCTGGATGCCACGCCGCAGATCCAGAACAAGCTGCGCCAGGTGGGCACACCCGACGCGCTGGCGGCTGTGGACATCCTGGACATCATCCTGCGCGACGAAGTGGGCCATGTGGCCATCGGCAACCACTGGTACCGCTGGCTGTGCGAGCGGGATGGCTTCAACCCCGAAACCCATTACGCCCAACTCGTGCGGCAGTATGAAGCGCCGCGCCTGAAGCCCCCCTTCAACGATGCAGCGCGCCGCAGGGCAGGCTTTACCGAAGCGGAGTTGCAATGGCTGCAGCAGGGCTGAGCGAAACATGCGGGATTTGCGCGTTACCTACAATCCAACGCCCTGCCAGATGCTTTTGATGAATCGTTCACTTGTGAGTCGTCCACCATGTCCAACACACCTGCCCCTGCGGCGGCCTACCCTGCAAGCAACGCACCAGGGCAAACCACTGTGGCCATGATCGCTCGCCAGGCCATCGTCAACGCCCAGCAGGTGGTCGTTGGCTATGAGCTGTTCAACCGCTCGCGCACCGGTATCGGCCACACGGCCGCCACGGATGTGATCCTGGTGTTCACCGCGCTCTCGCATGCAGGCACGGAAGAGCTGGTGGGCAAAAAGCTGATCTTCGTGAACTGCACGCACGAGAGCCTGTCGGGCGGACACCTGGAGCTGCTGGATCCGGACAAGGTGGTGCTGGAAATTCCCCCGCTGGGCCATGCAGCAGCCCAGGAAGTGGAAACCCGTCTGCCCATCCTGAAGGGTCTGCGCGACCGGGGTTTTCATCTGGCGTTCAACCACACCGTGCTGGAATCAGCCTATGCAGCGTGGCTGCCACTGGCCGACTACATCAAGCTGGACCTGTCGGTGCTGGCCCCCGACCAGCTGGCCGTGCTCATCCGTTACGCGGGGCGCAACACGCAGGCCGAGCTGATTGCAGAAAAGGTGGAGACCGCCCAGCAGTACGACATGGTGTCCAGCCAAGGCGTGCAACTGTTCCAGGGTTACTGGTTTGCGCGGCCATCGATTGTGGAAACCAAGCTGCTGTCGCCCGCGCAGTCCAGCATCGTCCAGCTCATCAATCTGGTGCGCAAGCAGGCCAGCACCGACGAAATCGAGGAAGTCCTCAAGAAAGATGCCGGACTGGCCTTCAACCTGATGCGCTTGATCAACTCGGCAGGCTTCGGGCTCAACCGTGAAATCACGTCCTTCCGCCAGGCCGTGATGCTGATGGGCCTCAAAAAGCTGTTCCGCTGGGCCGCCCTGCTGCTCACCGCCGCCCGCACTGGAGGCGCGCCCTCCTCCGTCGGCCAGACAGCAGTGGTGCGTGGCCGACTCATGGAATTGCTGGCGCTGGAAAGCATGCCGCCCGAAGAGGCCGACCAGGCTTTTGTAGTCGGGATCTTCTCTTTGCTGGACGTGATGCTCTCCATCCCCATGGAATCTGCCCTGAGCCTGCTGACCGTGCCCGACAACGTGGCCGCTGCACTGCTGCGCCGCGAGGGCGTGCTGGGAGACCTGCTGACCCTGGCCGAGGCTTGCGAGTCCAGTGACGATGCCGTCTTCCACAAGGCTGCAGGCACCCTGCACCTGACCAGCCAGCAAATCAACATGGCCCACCTGCAGGCACTGGCGTGGGCTGACCAGATGACAGAGCAAGCCTGAGTGTGTGCGTTACCGGGTGCACCGCCACCCGACAAGGCCAGCCCAGCCATCCAAGCTGCATGCTCCGAAAGGAGCGGCAGCTTTTTTGTTGATGCCTGCCCAATCCGGTTCAATACCGCCGCTGCGTCAAACACACACCCAAGGTAGCGCCGACTCCGCACGAACCTGCCATAGGTGCACTGTCGGGTCTAGAATCAGACGCAGCGTTTCGCTCAACCTCTTTTTTGCCCCACCATGTCGAGCACCCCAGACCAAGTCACTCCTGAAGCCGAAGCACCCGCCCCGCAGGAAGACGTGGCAGCCAGCAATCTGGCCATCATTGCCCGCCAAGCCATCGTGGACCAGAACCGCGCCGTTTACGGCTATGAGCTGTTCGACCGCTCTACCGCAGCCGACTCGCACACGGCAGCCAGCGATGCAGCCCTGCTGTTCAACGCCCTGTCCTACGCAGGCACCGAGGCGCTGGTGGGCAAAAAGACCGTGTTCATCAACTGCACGCACGACAGCCTGGCGGGCGGCCACCTGGAGCTGATCCACCCCGAAAAAGTGGTGCTGGAAGTGCCCCCCCTGCCCGAAAGCGCCACCCAGGAAGAGATCGACCAGCGCGTCCCTGCCCTGCAGGCCCTGCGGCAGCGGGGTTTCAGGCTGGCGCTGAACCAGAACGCCCTGCGCAAGCCCTACGCAGCCTGGATGCCCCTGGCCTCGTTCATCAAGCTGGACATGCAGGCCTTCAAGCCTGAGCTGGCAGGGCCGCTGGTCAAATTTGCCAGCACCCACTCCAAAGCCACGCTGATTGCCGAAAAGGTGGAAACCGCCGAGCAGTTCAAGCTGATGTCCGATCTGGGGGTGAAGCTGTTCCAGGGCTTCTGGTTCGCCACCCCTTCTCTGGTCAAGGCCACCACGCTGCGCCCGTCGCAGGCCACGATCATTCAGCTCATCAATCTGGTTCGCAAGCAGGCGGAGACCAGCGAGATCGAGGAGCTGCTGAAGAAAGACCCCACCCTCTCCTTCAACCTGCTGCGCTTCATCAACTCCTCGGGCTTTGGCCTGTCGTGCGAGGTCACCTCGTTCCGGCATGCCGTGATGATTCTGGGCCTGAAGAAACTGTTCCGCTGGGCCGCGCTGTTGATGACCACCTCGCGTGCGGATGGATCACCTCCTGCAGTGGGCCAGACCGCCGTGGTGCGTGGCCGCCTGATGGAGTTGCTGGCCGCCGAGCTGTTGCCCCCAGAAGAATGCGACAACGCCTTTGTGGTGGGCGTGTTCTCGCTGCTGGATGCCATGCTCAATGTCCCGATTGAAAAGGCCCTGGAATCGGTGGCGCTGCCTCAATCCGTGACGGACGCCCTGCTGCATGGCACCGGCGTGTTCGCCCCCTTCCTGGCGCTGACCAAAGCCTGCGAAAGCGGCGACGATGTCATGTTTGCCAAGATGGCCGATGAACTGCACCTGTCCAACCGTCAGGTGAACTGGGCCCATCTGCAGGCACTGACCTGGGCTGAAAACCTGAGCATGGAGTGACCTCAAGGCCACTCAACTCGGCCACATCCATCCGACAAAAAGGGCTCCTTGCAGGAGCCCTTTTTTGTTGGGTTTTGCGGGGATGGGAGAACCGCGAAAACCGAGGCCTATTCCGCCTGGATCTTGGCCGCCCGAATGATGCGTGCATTGCTCTCGGATTCCTGGGCAATCTGGCGCGCAAACTCTGCGGTGGTCCCGCCGGTGGGGACATTGTCCGTGGCGTCCAGCTTGGCGCGGATATCGGGCTGGGCCAGCACCTTGTTCACTTCGGCATTCAAGCGCGCCACGATGGCTGGCGGAGTCTGCGCCGGTGCAAAAATGCCGAACAGCGACGACAGGTTGGCTGCAGGATGCTTCAGCTCCGCCAGGGTAGGCACATCGGGCAGTGAATCCAGCCGTGCGGGCGCACCCACGGCCAGGGGCTTGAGCTTGCCCGCCTTGATGTGCTGCAGTACCGCCGGGCCAGCATTGGTGGAGAGCACCTCAAACTGCCCGCCCAGCGCATCGTTCATCTGCTGCCCGCCCCCTTTGTAGGGGATGTGCGTGATCTGCACCTTGGCGACGGACTGGATCTGCTCCAGCATGATGTGCCCGAGGGATGCCTGGCCGGACGTGGCCCAGCGCACACTACCGGGCTGCGCACGCGCGGCGGATACCAGGGCATTGAAGTCTGCCGACTTGCTGGCAGGGGTGCCCAGCAGCAGCACGGGCGAGTACATCACGCTCACCACCGGAGCAATGTCTTTTTGCGGATCAAACGGCGACTTGCCCAGGTGCGGGTTCAGCGCCAGCGGGCTCACGGCAGCAAAGCCCAGCGTGTAGCCGTCCGGCGCGGCCTTGGCCACGGCATCCATGCCCAGACTGCCACTGGCACCAGCCTTGTTCTCGATCACCACTGGGGTGCCCAGTTGTCCCGCCAGCTTGTCGGCCAGGGCACGCGCCACGTTGTCGCTCACGCCCCCTGCGGGGTAGGCCACCACGATACGGATCGGTTTGGCCGTGGGCCAGGCCTGGGCCGCAGCCCAGGCGCAGGAGCCCAGAAGAAAAAGGCCCGTCAACAGTTTTTTCATGGTCGTGAAATGAGAAGTAGAGGAAACAAAAAACGAGAAACACCCCAGGCAGCGCCGCAAACTCAGCCACGAGGATGGTGCTGCGCATGCAGCGCCTTGAGCCGCTCACGCGCCACATGGGTGTAGATGGTGGTGGTGGAAATGTCGGCGTGCCCCAGCAGGAGCTGCACCACCCGCAAGTCAGCACCATGGTTGAGCAGGTGGGTGGCAAACGCATGGCGTAGCGTGTGGGGTGACAGCGGCACCGTAATGCCTGCCACCTGTGCCCACTTCTTGACGATCATCCAGAACGCCACACGCGTCATCCCCTCGCCGCGCTGGGTGACAAACAGGTCTTCCGTCTGCTGCCCGGCCAGGATGGCACCCCGTGCTTCCTGCAGGTAGCGTTGCAGCCAGCTGCGCGCTTCTTCGCCAAAGGGCACCAGCCTTTCCTTGCTGCCCTTGCCCATCACACGCAGCACACCTTCGTTCAGACCCAATTGAAAGGTCTTGAGCGTCACCAGCTCCGTCACGCGCAAGCCGCTGGCGTACATCAGCTCCAGCATGGTGCGGTCGCGCAGGCCCAGGGGGTTGCCCAGGTCGGGGGCGTTCAGCAGCGCCTCTACATGCGCTTGCGACAAGGTTTTGGGCACCCGCAGAGGCTGGCGGGCAGCCTGCAGGCGCAGCGTCGGGTCTTGGGTGATGCGCCGCTCCCGCAGCGCCCAGTGAAAGTACCGGCGCAGCACCGTGAGGCGGCGGTTGGCCGAGGTGGCCCGCGTTTGCTCATGGCGCGCGGCAAAGTAGCCGTTCAGGTGAGATTCTTCCGTGGCGTCCAGGGCCAGCGATGGCTCCTGCTGGGCCAGCCATTGGGCGTACAGCGTGAGATCGCGGCGGTAGGCCGCCAGGGTATTGCGCGAAAGGCCATCTTCGAGCCACAGGGCATCCACAAAGGTATCGATCGCGCGCAGGCTGTCTTCAAGCATCCAAAAACGATAGCATGCCGCGCACGCCGCATCTCCCATGGAATGAAAAAAGCCGCACGGCTTGGCACCGTGCGGCTTCCGGTCCACCGGATCCTTGAAATCGGCGGTGATTTCAAGGATTCGGTGGACGGACTAGCGCAAAGGTAGCGATCAGTCGAGCGTGAGCTTCTGCTTGGTGACCACTTCCTTGTACACGGCGAACTCCGCCTTGATCTGCTCGGCAAACTGCTCAGGCGTGTTGCCGACCACGAGGGAGCCCGTGTCTTCAATGCGCTTCTTCACTGCCGGGTCTTCCAGCGCCTTGCGCACGGCAGCATTCACCTTGTCCACCACTTCCTTGGGCAGCCCCTTGGGGCCCACAATGCCGTAGTAAGCCATGCGGTTCACAGGCTCCAGCCCCACTTCCTTGAAGGTGGGCACGTTGGGCAAAGCCGCCACGCGCTGGGGTGCCGCCACCACGATGGGCACCAGGCGGTTTTCCTTGATGAAGGGCAGCGCCGAAGGCAGGTTGTCAAAAATCATGGGCACCTGGCCTGCCACCGTGTCGTTCAGGGCGGGGCCCGCACCGCGGTAGGGGATGTGCGTCACGAAAGTGTTGGTCAGGCTCTTGTACAGCTCCATCTGCAGGTGGCCAATGCCACCCGTGCCCGACGAAGAGTACGAATACTTGCCTGCCGACTTCTTCAGCTCGGCAATGAAGCCCTTGTAGTCCTTGGCCGGAAAGCTGGGGTGCACCGCAATGATGTTGGGCGTGGCGGCAATGTTCACGATGGGCGTGAAGTCCGTCAGCGGGTTGTAGGGCGTCTTGGGGTTGATGGCCGGGTTGGCGGCCGTGGTCGAGACTGTCGCAATGCCCAGCGTGTAGCCATCGGGTGCGGACTTGGCCGTCTCGTTGGCCCCGACAATGCCGCCGCCACCCGCCTTGTTCTCGACGATGACGCTCTGGCCCAGGGCCTTGCCGAGTGGGTCGGCAATCACACGGGCGATGATGTCTGTGGTGCCGCCGGGCGCAAACGGCACCTGCAGCTTGATGATCTTGTTCGGGTAGCCTTGTGCGGCTGCAGATCCTGCAACAGCAGCCAGCGCCAGAGCAATACAGTGGCGACGGTACATCGAGTTCTCCTTTGTGGGGTTTTCAGACAGGTGCGATGTTATGCGCAATGAAGGCCCACAACGCTTGGGGATTACGCACAGGCTCTGCGCCAGCGCAGAGGTTCAGGCTTTTGCGGCCCGACCCGCGCAGCCTGCAGGGGGCAGCGCACTGCCATGCTTCAGTTATTCTCGAAGCGTGAACTACGCCCAGCTCCTGCTTCCGGATTTCTCTCTCATTCTCTTGGGTTACCTGCTGTGCCGGTACACCGCGCTGAACCGGGCCATCTGGCAGCCGGTGGAAAGCCTGGTGTACTACCTGCTGTTTCCCGTCCTGCTGTTCCAGTCCATCGTCAAAAGCCCCATTGATGTGGGCGCAGCCTCCAGCCTCATTGCTGCTGGCTTGCTCTCAGGGGTGGCAGGCATTGCGCTGGCGTATTCGCTGCCCTGGTGGCCCTGGCTGGGCCAGCGGCTGGACAGGCGGGACCACGCGGCCAGCGCGCAGGTGGCGTTTCGCTTCAACTCCTTCATTGGCCTGGCGATTGCCGAGCGGCTGGCGGGCACCCAGGGGCTGCTGATGATTGCGGTGCTCATCGGCGTGTGCGTGCCGCTGTTCAACGTGGCGGCTGTGTGGCCCATGGCGCGTCATGGCGGCCATGGCTTTGTGCGCGAATTGCTGCGCAACCCGCTCATCATCGCCACCGCATCTGGCCTGGTGGCCAACCTGCTGGGCTTTCAGATTCCCGAATGGGCGAGCCCCACGGTGGGCCGCATCAGCGCGGCATCCCTTGCGCTGGGGTTGATGGCCGCGGGCGCAGGCATGCAATTCGGGCTGCTCAGTCGGGGCAAGGCGCTCACGGTTTCCGTGCTGGGCATTCGCCACCTGCTGCAGCCGCTGATTGGATGGGCGGTGGCGCACCTGTTCCGCCTGAATGCAGAGCAGACCACCGTGCTGCTCGCCTTCTCGGCCCTGCCTACGGCCTCCACCTGCTACGTGCTGGCGGCCCGCATGGGCTACAACGGCCCTTATGTGGCCGGGCTGGTCACGCTCTCCACGATATTGGGCGTGGTGTCACTGCCTTTTGCGCTGGGGTTTCTGCGATGAAGCAGCGCATACAAGTTCCAAACCCCCACGATCTGCCGATGCCGCAACGCCGTCACCTGCTGGGCAGGCTGGGCGCTGCGGCCCTGGCAGGGCTGGGTGCCACGGCTCTGGCCTTGCCCGGTTGCAGCAAAAAGCCCTCCGCACAGGCCATCCCTGCCGGGGCCACCGTGCTGGCGTTGGGGGATTCACTCACCTCGGGCGTGGGGGCAACGCCAGGCACCGCCTACCCCGCGCTGCTGGAGGCGCGCACAGGCTGGAAAGTGGTGAACGCCGGGGTCTCTGGCAACACATCGGCCCAGGCCCTGGAGCGGTTGCCTGCCCTGCTGCAAACCCACCAGCCAGCGCTGGTCATCGTGAGCATTGGTGGCAACGACTTTTTGCGGCGCATGTCGGCAGAGGGCACCCGCACCAACATTCGCCAGATCTGTGAACAAGCCCGTGCCAGCGGTGCGCAGGTGCTGCTGGTGGCCGTTCCGGGCCTGTCACTCATGGCGGCCGCCGGGCACCTGAGTGACCATGAGATGTATGCCGAACTGGCCAAGAGCCTCAAGATCCCGCTGCATGCAGATGGCTGGTCTGCCGTGCTGGCCGACGCCAGCCTGCGCGCAGACAGCGTGCATGCCAATGCGGCAGGCTATGCACGGTTTACCGAAGGGTTGGTCGATACCCTGCAGCGCACAGGATTGCTACCAAAAAGATAGCTTCCTGCGCTTTATAGATAAGCGCTACAGCCAATTTTGACTCCATCATTCCTGCGCCTGCGCCAGCGCCCACGCCACATGCTCGCGCACCAGGGCACTGGGGTGCTCGGCCTGCGCCTGCAGTGCAGCACGCACGTCACCCGCGCCCGTCTTGCGCAGCGCGTTGCCCAGGGCCACAGCCACATTGCGCAGCCAGCGCTCGTGGCCAATGCGGCGGATGGGGCCGCCCTCGGTCATGCGCAAAAAGGTGGGCTCGTCCCACGCAAACAGATGCACCAGCTGCTGGCCCGACAGGCCCTTGCGCTCATCAAAATCAGGCAGGCGGCTGACCTGGGCAAACTTGTTCCAGGGGCACACCAGCTGGCAGTCGTCGCAGCCGTAGATGCGGTTGCCCAACAGGGGGCGCAACTCCAGCGGAATCGGCCCGGCATGCTCAATGGTCAGGTAAGAGATGCAACGCCGTGCGTCCACCCTGTGCGGCGCAACGATGGCCTGCGTGGGGCAGGCATCAATGCAGGCGCTGCAGCTGCCGCAGTGGGCCGTCACAGGCTCGGTAGCGGGCAAAGGCATGTCCACATAAATTTCGCCCAGAAAGAAGGTGGAGCCCGCCTCGCGATTGAGCACCAGCGTGTGCTTGCCGCGCCAGCCCTGGCCGCTGCGGGCAGCCAGCTCAGCCTCCAGCACGGGGGCGGAGTCGGTGAACACACGGTGGCCAAAGGGCCCCACCGCCTCGGCAATGCGGTCGGCCAGCTTTTGCAGCCGGGCACGCAATACCTTGTGATAATCGCGCCCCCTGGCGTACATGGACACGATGGCTTCGCCGGGCCGCTCAAGGCGCTGCAACTCCATCGCCTGCCAGCCACCCGCCTGGGCCACGGCAGGGTGGTCGTCACGGCCCCGGGGCAGGTAGTCCATGCGCGCGGTGATGACGCTCACGGTGCCCGGCACCAGCTCGGCAGGTCGGGCACGCTTGAGGCCATGGGCCGCCATGTAATGCATGTCACCATGGAACCCTTGCGCCAGCCACTGCATCAATCCGGGCTCTGACGCAGACAAATCCACCCCGGCCACGCCGATTTGGGAAAATCCCAGCTCGCGGGCCCACTCCTGCATTTGAGGAACGAGTTGACTGTTGCACCACATACCGGCCAGATTGTAGAAAGCCCCAGCACGGGCCCAGCCACATTCGTTTGGCGCAGCGAAGAAGACACCGCCGCCTGGGCCGCACGCCTGGCCGCCCAGCCTGCGCTGGCGCAGGCCTATATCACCCTGCATGGCGACCTGGGCGCGGGCAAGACCACCCTGGTGCGCCACCTGCTGCGCGCACTGGGCGTGCAGGGCCGCATCAAGAGCCCCACCTACGCGGTAGTAGAGCCCCACGAAACGGCACACATGGCCGTGTGGCACTTTGACTTTTACCGCTTTGACGACCCGCGCGAATGGGAAGACGCCGGGTTCCGGGACATTTTTGCCAGCCCCGGCCTCAAACTGGCAGAATGGCCGCAAAAGGCGCAAGGGCTTGCCCCGACTGCAGACCTTGCTATCACGTTAGAAGCAATCGACGAGACCGAGAGAAAAGTCACCCTGCACGCAGGCAGCGCCACGGGGCGCGAACTGCTTCAAGGACTGAGCGCATGACCGCTGACGCACACCCTGCAAGCCCCGACCATTCCGACCGCCCTGCACGTCATCACACAGTAGACAGCTCTGTGCCCCACCAGCCCGATGCCTCCGCCCGCCGGGGCTATGCCCCCAGCCGCCGCAGCCTGCTGCAGGCAGGCGGTGTAGTGCTGCTGCTGGGCACGCAGCAGATTGCCCGCGGTGCCACGATTTTGGCCGTGCGCGTGTGGCCAGCGCCTGAGTACTCCCGGGTCACCATCGAGTCCGACACCAAGCTGGTGGCCAAGCAGTTTTTCGTCACCACCCCGCCCCGTCTGGCCGTAGACATTGAAGGTATTGACCTGAGCCCCGAGCTGCGCGAGCTGGTCGCCAAGGTCAAGCCCGACGACCCCAACATCGCAGGCATCCGCGTCGGCCAAAACGCACCGGGCGTGGTGCGGCTGGTGGTGGATCTGAAACAGGCTGCCCAGCCGCAGGTGTTCACGCTGCCGCCGATTGCGGCCTACCAGCATCGGCTGGTATTTGACCTGTACCCGGCCGAGCCCATCGACCCGCTGGAGGCCCTGATTGCCGAGCGGCTGCGCGAGACCAGCCCCGCCCATGGCACATCGGCCAGCACGCCCTCCTCCGCCGCTGCACCGGCACCCTCATCGGCCGCTGCGGTTGCAGGTGGCAAGGCCCCCGACAAGGGCGCGGTCACCAAACCCGGTGAACCCGCCGACCCCTTGGGCGACCTGATTGCACAGCACACCAACCGCCCCAGCCCCAGCCCCAGCCCCAGCCCCAGCCCCAGCCACAGCGCCAGCCCTGCGCCTGCCCCCACCGAGACGGCGACAGCCCCTGCCGCCCCACCAGCGGCAACGAACCGCCCCGGCGGGCGCGCCACGGCCACCCAGACCGACCGCATCATCATCGTGGCGCTGGACCCCGGCCACGGTGGGGAAGACCCCGGCGCCATTGGCCCCGCAGGCACCCGCGAGAAAGACGTGGTGCTGCGCGTGGCGCATCTGCTGCGCGACCGTATCAACGCCACCTCGGTCGGCGGCAATCCCATGCGCGCCTTTCTCACCCGCGATGCGGACTACTTCGTGCCCCTGGGCACGCGGGTGGAAAAGGCCCGGCGCGTGCAGGCCGACCTGTTCGTCAGCATCCATGCCGATGCCTTCACCACCCCCGCTGCACGCGGCGCGAGCGTGTTTGCGCTGAGCCAGAGCGGCGCATCCAGCACGGCAGCGCGCTGGCTGGCCAACAAGGAAAACCAGGCGGACCTGGTGGGTGGGCTCAATGTGCAGAGCAAGGATCAGCATGTGCAGCGCGCGTTGCTGGACATGAGCACCACCGCGCAGATCAACGACAGCCTCAAGCTCGGCAGCGTGCTGCTGGGCGAGATTGGCAACATCGGTAAGTTGCACAAGCCCCGGGTGGAGCAGGCAGGCTTTGCCGTGCTCAAGGCACCGGACATTCCCAGCGTGCTGGTGGAAACCGCCTTCATCAGCAACCCCGAGGAAGAAGCGCGCCTGCGCAGCAGCGCCTACCAGCAGGAGCTGGCCGACGCGCTGATGCGTGGCATCGTCCGCTACTTTGCCAAGAACCCGCCGCTGGCGCGTAGCCGGTCGGTGTAGCGCCTGCAGGGGCGCGCAACAACCTCCCACGTCCTACAAGCTGGATGCGCGGGGGCCGACAGCGCACTCTCCCTTGTCTCGGCACACTCCTTTCATGGGCTGCGCAGCCATCCTGCCGCGCAGGCCCGCACCACGAAAGGAATCACCATGCAACGACCTCACTACCTTGCAGGCACCCTCATCGTGACCGCCACACTGGCCCTGGGCGGTTGTGCCTCCAACCCTACGAACGCGCAGATCGGCACCGGCGTAGGCGCAGCAGCCGGTGGTTTGGCCGGCAACGCCATCTTTGGCGGCACCCTGGGTACCGTGGGCGGTGCCGCAGCAGGCGCCCTCATCGGGCATGAGATTGGCGAAGACAAGGACCAACGCCGCTCCCAGCGTCGCTAAGTAGCGTTCCCCAAAAAAAGAGCTGCCAGCGCTTGAATGACAAGCGCTGGCAGCTCTTTATTTGATAGCAATCTCAGATCCGCATCAGGACTGGGCCGGTTTGCTCCGCCCGGCCTTCCAGGCTCCGAAGATGGCGATCAGACCGGGCACCAGGATGAGCGCCCAGATGATCTTGTCCAGGTTCTGCTTCACCCAGGCAAAGTTGCCAAAGAAGTACCCCGCAGTGGCAATGCCCAGCACCCACAGGAGCGCACCGCCGACATTGAAGGCCGTGAACTTGGTCCGGCTCATGGCCGCCACACCCGCCACAAAGGGCGCAAACGTGCGGATGAAGGGCATGAAGCGCGCCAGCACGATGGTGATGCCGCCGTAGCGCTCGTAAAACGCGTGGGCCTGGTCAAAGGCCTTGCGGTTGAACCAGCGCGAGTCTTCCCACTGGAACACCTTGGGGCCAAAGTAGCGCCCTATGGAGTAGTTGCACTGGTCACCCAGAATGGCCGCCACGATGAGCACCACGCACGCCAGCGGAAAATTCATCAGCCCCGCGCCGCACAGCGCCCCCACGATGAAGAGCAGCGAGTCGCCTGGCAAAAAGGGCATCACCACCACGCCCGTTTCCACAAACACAATGAGGAACAGCAGCGCGTACACCCACATGCCATAGGTCTGCACAAAGGCTTCCAGGTATTTGTCCACGTGCAGGATGAAATCGATCAGAAAGGTCACTAGTTCCATGGGATGGCCTTTGGCAGGCGTTGAGTGGGACAAAAATCAGGGCGCATTATCCCTATCGCCCTGCCGCCAAATCCCCACCGGGCAGCCGCCTAAAATCCCGAGGGTGAACCCCACCGACTCCCCTCCCCACTCCCCCACGCCCGCCCCAGAAGTCGCACAGGCCAGCCGACGCCCCATCCGTGACCTGCCTGATGAACTCATCAGCCAGATTGCCGCCGGTGAGGTGGTGGAGCGCCCCGCCTCCGTGGTGCGCGAGCTGGTGGACAACGCGCTGGACGCCGGGGCCACACAGATCACCGTGCGGCTGCTGGCAGGCGGGGTGCGGTTGATTGCGGTGGAGGACGACGGCCTGGGCATTCCGCCCGAAGAGCTGCCCGTGGCGCTGCGCCGCCATGCCACCAGCAAGATCACCAACCTGCACGACCTGGAAACCGTGGCCACCATGGGTTTTCGGGGCGAGGCGCTGGCGGCCATCAGTTCGGTGTCGGAGATGGCTTTGCTCTCGCGCACCGCCCTGCAGACCAACGCCTTTTTGCTGGACGCCCGCAGCGGCGAATTGCGCCCCGCCGCGCGCAGCCAGGGCACGACGGTGGAGGTCAAGGAGCTGTTCTTCTCCACCCCCGCACGCCGCAAATTTTTGAAGACCGACGCCACCGAGTTGGCGCACTGCATTGAATCGGTGCGCCGCCATGCGCTGGCGCGGCCCGATGTGGGCTTTGCCATCTGGCACGAGGGCAAGCTGGTGGAGCAGTGGCGCGCCACCTTTGTGCCCGGCGAGGGCAACCCGCAAGACGCTCTGGCCCGCCGCCTGTCAGACGTGCTGGGCGAGGACTTTGTGGAGCAATCCGTCACCGTGCAGCACCGCGTGGGCCCGGTGGTGGTCACCGGGCGCGCCGGGCTGCCCGATGCGGCCCGCTCGCGGCCTGATCACCAGTACTGCTACGTCAACGGCCGCTTTGTGCGCGACAAGGTGCTCACCCACGCCGCCCGCGCCGCTTATGAGGACGTGCTGCACGGCCACAAGCAACCCATCTACGCGCTGTACGTCGAAATCGACCCCGCCCGCGTGGACGTGAACGTGCACCCCACCAAGATCGAGGTGCGCTTTCGGGACAGCCGCGAGGTGCACCAGGCGGTGCGCCATGCGGTAGAAAACGCCCTGGCCGCGCCCCGCGCTGCCGCATTGGCCGCAGCCAACATGGCACAGACGGCGGGCGAAGGCGTGGCACCTGCCGCCGCTGCCATAGGTTCAGAGCCCAAAAAGCCTGTAGCGCCCATGTGGCAAGCGCAGGCTGCTATGAAATTTGAAGAACGCGGCCACCGCGTGGAAGATTTGCAGGCCCTGTGGGCCCCCCGCGAATTTCCCGCAGCGCCTGATGCTGCGCTGGGCGGCTTGTGGGCGCCCGCCACCCAGCCTGCAGCCACGCAGCCGGGCGATGCCACAGCCATCGGCACCACACCAGCCACGTCAGCCACCTCACCCCTGCCCCCCACCGCGGGAACACCGGTGGGAACACAGGCACTGAGCCATGCGCCCACCAACGCGACCACCGATGCGCCCGCCAGCGAGGCCATGGTGTGGCCCGAACAACGCGGCGACAACGCCACCGCCTGGCCCCTGGGCCGTGCCGTGGCCCAACTGCACGGCGTCTACATCCTGGCGGAAAACGCCCAGGGCATGGTGATTGTGGATATGCACGCTGCGCACGAACGCATCGTGTACGAACGCCTCAAGGCCCAGGTGGACAGCGGCGCACGCATTGCCAGCCAGCCCCTGCTCATCCCCGCCACCTTTGCCGCCAACCCCCAGGAGGTGGCCACCGCTGAAGAATCGGCCGAAGTGCTGGCCCTGCTGGGGCTGGAGGTTGTGCCCTTCTCGCCCAAAACCCTGGCCGTGCGCGCCGTGCCCACCACGCTGGCCCAGGGCAACCCAGTGGAGCTGGCCCGCAGCGTGCTGGCCGAGCTGGCCGCCCACGACGCCACCACCGTGGTGCAACGCGCCCGCAACGAAATCCTGGCCACCATGGCCTGCCACGGCGCGGTACGGGCCAACCGCAAGCTTACGCTGGACGAAATGAACGCCCTGCTGCGGCAAATGGAAACCACCGACCGATCCGACCAATGCAACCATGGCCGCCCCACCTGGCGGCAGTTGTCGATGAAGGAGCTGGACGGGCTGTTTCTGCGCGGGCGGTAAGGCCCGCTGGCCACGACCCGCTCAGGCCTCGCGCATCTTGGCAAACTCGGCCAGCTTTTCGTACTTGCTGCTTTCATCGGCCATGAACCGGGCCAGGTTCTCCCGGCCTGTGGCCATCACCATGCCTGCATCTTCCAGCTTCTTGCGCACCACGGGGTCCTGCAGCGTGGTCTGCAGCTGGCTCGCCAGCAGTGCGGTCACGTCGGCAGGCAGGCCCTTGGGGGCCATCAGGGCATACCAGCCCACCAGCTCATAGCCCTTGAGGGGCGCAAACTCGGTCAGTGCGGGCACTTGGGGCAGGCTGCCCAGGCGCTGGGTGCTGCTGACGGCCAGGGCGGTGATGCGGCCGCTGCGGATGAAGGGCATGGCCGAGCTCGGGGACAGCACCGCGAAGTCCAGGCTCCCCCCCGCCAGATCGCTCGTGAGCGGAGCCACGCCCCGGTAGGGGATGTGCGTCATGAACACCCCGGCCTTTTGCTTGAACAACTCGCCCGCAAAGTGCAGCGTGGAGCCCACGCCCGAGCTGCCGTAGCTGTATTTGCCAGGGTTGCGGCGCAGCAGGTCGAGCAGTTCAGGAATGGACTTGATGCCCGTATGCGGCGCAGCGGTGAGTACCACCGGGGCAGTGGCCATCATGCCGATGGGGGTGAAGTCCTTGAGGCCGTCATAACGCTGGGCGGGGTTGACCACGCGGGTGCCCACCAGTTCGTTGCTGGAACCCACCAGCAGCGTGTACCCATCGGGCGTGGAAGTGGCCACACGTTGCGCAGCAATGGCACCCGCTGCGCCACCCTGGTTGTCCACCACCGTGGTGGCCTTCAGGCGCGGGCCCAATGCATCGGCCAGCACGCGGCCAATCAGGTCCACCGAGCCCCCGGCAGGGTAGCCCACCACGAACTTGATGGGTTTGGAGGGGTAGGCCGACTGGGCACTGCCGGGCAGGGCCCACCCGGCAGCGCCCAAGGCGGCCAGGCCACGCAGGACATCACGGCGGGACGTTGCAGCAGAGGCCGCATCAAGCAAAGACAGAGTCATGGATTAGCTCGCAGTCAAGAAGAGAAAAAACGGGAGCGATCAGGCGGTTGCCTGGGCCGAAAGGAAGTGCTCTGTGAGCTTGACCCAGTACGAAGCGGCCACGGGCAGGATGCGGTCGTTGAAGTCGTAGCCAGGGTTGTGCACCATGCAACCGCCCGTGCCATGGGTGTCCCCCTCGCCGTTGCCCACGATGAAGTAGCTGCCGGGGCAGGCTTCGAGCATGAAAGAGAAGTCTTCGCTGCCCGTCAGGGGTTGCAGGTTGGGAATGAGGGCGCCCTCGCCCAGCCAGTCCACTGCCACCTGCCGGGCGATGGCGGTGCAGGCAGGGTCGTTGACCAGTGCGGGGTAACGCCAGCGGTATTCCACCTCGGCCTCGGCCCCCAGTGCAGCGGACTGTGCGTGGGCCAGGGCGGTGATGCGCTCGCGCAGCTGCTGGCGCACCTCGGGCCGGTAGGCGCGCACCGACAGGCGCAGTTCCACCTCGTTCGGGATCACGTTGGGTGCATCGCCCGCATGGATGGCCCCCACAGTCACCACAGCCATGTCGCGCGGGTCTACGTTGCGCGAAACCACCGTTTGCAAGGCCAGAATCAGATGCGCGGAGGCCACCACCGGGTCCCACGACAGATGCGGTGCCGAACCGTGACCGCCCTTGCCGCGCACCTTGATGATGACGGTGTCGGACGACGCCATGAACGAGCCCGACATGAAGCCAAACTGCCCTGCGGGAAAGCCGGGCATGTTGTGCAGGGCAAAGATGGCATCGCACGGGAACAGCCGGAACAGTCCGTCCTCCACCATCTTGCGGCCACCGCCCAAGCCCTCTTCGGCGGGCTGAAAGATCAGGTGCAGCGTGCCGTCAAACGACCGGGTCTGCGCCAGGTGGCGCGCTGCAGCCAGCAGCGTGGCGGTGTGCCCGTCGTGCCCGCAGGCGTGCATCTTGCCCGCATGGCGGCTGGCATAGGGCAGGCCCGTGGCTTCGTGGATGGGCAGCGCATCCATGTCGGCCCGCAGGCCCAGGCGCTTGCTGCCCTGGCCCACCCGCAGCGTGCCCACCACGCCAGTACCGCCCAGCCCCCGGTGCACTTCGTAGCCCCATTCGGTCAGCCGCTCGGCGACCAGGTCACTGGTGGCAAATTCCTCAAAGGCCAGCTCGGGGTGGGCGTGGATGTGGTGGCGCAGGGCCACCATTTCGGGTTCCAACGCGCGGATGCCGGGCAACACGGCAGTTTGCAGAAGGTCTTGGTTCATGCAATCCAGTCTAGGCAGGCAGGCGGTGCGGCAAAAGACCACCGCTGCTTGGCACGACAGGCTGTGCCTTGCACCCCGCGCCGTACGCTCTGCCTGCAAGCCCGGCGGCATGGAATGTGCATGATGGCGTTATGGACGCTGCGCGCACCCCTCCCCATCTGTCAATGAAACTCCACCAGATTCGCTATCTGGTGGCGCTGGCGGAGTGCGGCAGTGTGCGGGCTGCAGCGCGAGCGCTGGGGGTGACGCAAGCCGCCGTCACCCAGGGCCTGCGAGAGCTGGAGGAGGCGCACCGCCTGCCGCTGTTTCAGCGCCATAGCAGCGGCATGGTGCTCACGCACGCGGGGCAGGTGCTGCTGCGCCACGCACAGTTGGTCACCGGGCAGCTGGAACAGGCCGAGGCAGAAATGGCCGCCCTGCGCGACCCGCAGGCCCACATGCGCCTGGCAGTGGCGGTCACGCCGTGGATTGCGCACAGCCTGCTGCCCACGGTGCTCGCCAGCTTCCGCGCGGAACTGCCCCAGGTGCGACTGGAGCTGTTTGAGGGTTTGTCTGCCGTGGCGTTGCCTCGTCTGCGCGAAGGCAGCATCGACCTGCTGATTGGCCGTGTGCCCACTGGCAGCGCTGCGCAAGACCTGCACGCCACGCCGCTCTTTCGCTACGAAGCTGCCGTGGTGGCACGCACCGGGCACCCGCTGGTGCAGGCCAGGTCGCTGCACGAGCTGCATGACTGTGACTGGCTGCTGAACTACACGCCCAGCGAAGAGAGCGGCATTTTTGAAAAGCTCTTTTTGCGGCACGGCATCGCGGTGCCCACGCGGCGCATTCACCTCGTGCACTCTGCCTCTTTGCTGCTGCACCTGGTGGCGCACAGTGACATGGTGTCGTTCTGTCCCTGGCCCCTGATTGAGACCGAAGGCCCGGCGGGCCGCATTACGCCTCTGCGCTTGAGTGAACCCTTTGAGCCCCACGTGGCAGGAGTGCTGCAACGCGGCCACGGCCCACTGCCCTTTGTGGCCCAGCGTTTTGTGGCACACCTGCTACGGCAGGTGCATGCGTGCCGCGAAACCACCGACCCGCAGTTACAACGCGTGTTCCGCTCCATCGACGTGCTGGAGTAGCACGCGCCCAGTGCAGCAAGCAAAAGGGCTGCGCGTATACTGCGCCCGCCTTCGCTGGGACGCGCTGCATCGCATCAGATGGATGCGGCAAGCCTCTCGAAGCACACCGTGCAACAGGTGTCTGCATGTCTCATGCAGAGTAAACGGGAACAAGGTGACTGCGCAAAGCCCCATGGCTTCATGGAGGTCTGGACCGCACACTCCTTGGCTGCCCCCGCAACGGTAAGCAAAGACAGCCCCCATCGCACACAGGCCTCGCGGTCTGCGTGCATCCACTGAGCGCCTACGTGGTCTGCCCCCGGCAGATGCGCGGCGCGCTTGGGAAGGAGGGGGTCTGGTCAGAACGCTTCTGCGATCTGGCCCTTTGTAAGCCCGGATACCGGCCTGCTGCTTTGGAGCGACTCACACAACCCCCCTGGCGTCGTTGTCCCGTCTTGCCGTACTGCTTGTACTGCCTGCGACGGAACGCCTAGCCAGGGCCGCTTCGCTGGCTTGTGTGAGCCGCTCTTCGTCGCGCATCTCCTTCGGAGGGTGCGCATACCAGCCGCCTGCGGGGTGCAGGCAGTGATGCAGCAAGCCCTGCCCGGCGGGTGGCGGCGTGCGCGTTGCTGTCGCTTCAGGTGGCCTAACCTGTTTTTGTCATGCAACGCCAACATACTGTTCTCTCTTCATCGGCTGCTGCTTCGCGCACCAGCCACCACGCACTCTTCAAGCCTTTCAAGCCATTGATGCCCTTGGCGCACAGCGCCATCGCAGCGGCCACCCTGGCGTGCTGCGCTGCAGCAGCTCAGACCACGCTACCCAGCGTAGATGTCACCGAGCCTGCCGAACGCGCAGGCCTGCGGCTACAGCAGGCGAGCACCACGGGTACACGCACGGGCCTTGCCGTGCGCGAAGCCCCGATGAGTATGGATGGCGTGTCAGACCTGCAACTGCAGGAGCGGGGCGACACGGCGGTGACCGAAGCCATCACCCGCACCGTGGGCCTGACGGCGGCAGGCTCGCCGGGCAATGGCGGGCTGGCCTTCAGCAGCCGGGGCTTTTTTGGGGCCAACTCCGTGGGTGTGGCCGAGGACGGCGTTGCCGCCGGGGTGGCTGCAGGCACCATCTCCTACCCGTCTGACACCTGGGGCTATGAGCGCATGGAAGTGCTGCGCGGCCCGGCCTCGCTCATGTACGGCAGCGGCACCGTGGGCGCGACCCTCAACGCCGTGCGCAAGGCCCCCAGCCGCGAGCGCACCACTGAAGTGCTGCTGGCAGGCGGCACGAAAGAGGCCGCCCGTGCAGGCGTGGGTGCCACCGGGCCACTGGGCGAATCAGCCAGCTACCGCATCGATGCCTACGGCAGCCAGGCCGATGGCGACCGGGCATTGAGCTTCAGCCAGTCGGGCAAATTCATGGGCACGCTGCGGCTGCAGCCCCGGGCAGATCTGCAGATAGACCTGGTGGCCGACCGCGCCACCCAGGAGCCCGCCCGGTACTGGGGCACCCCCGGGGTCAATGGCCGGGTAGCTGCAGAGCTGGCTGGAGAGAACTACAATGCCAGTGACAGCATCATCCGCTACGAGGACACCCGCCTGCGCGCCAAGGTGCAGTGGCAGGCGAGCGACGCACTGACGCTGCGCAACGAAACCTATTACTTCAAAACCGACCGGCACTGGCGCAACATTGAGGCCTACAGCTTCAACCCCGCGGCGGGCACGGTCACACGGTCTGACTACCTGGAAATCCTGCACCACCTGGAGCAGACCGGTAACAACGTCAGTGCAGCGGGCCGCTCGGGCGCACACCGTTGGGTGGTGGGCTGGGACGCCGTGCGGTCCAGCTTCACGCACACCAACAATGCGCCCTATGGCGGCACCTCTACGGTCTCGGCCATTAACCCCGTGCAGGGCACCTGGGCCAGCCCCGACGCCACGCTGCCCAAGTACGACACGAGCCTGACCCAGCATGCGGTGTATGCGGAAGATGCGTGGACACTGGCACCTCAGTGGCTGGCCTTGGTGGGCCTGCGCCACGATGCCTACCGCTATGACCGGCAGGAACTGCAGGCAGGAACCCGGTTTGACAAGCAGATGGGCGGCACGTCTGCGCGGGGTGGTCTCACCTACCGCTGGGATGACCGCACCAGCGTCTATGCGCAGGTGAGCACGGGCTATGACCCGGTGACCGCGTTGATCAGCCTCAACCTGGCCAACCGCGACTTCCAGCTCAGCCGCGGCACGCAGACCGAAGTGGGCATCAAGCAGTCCATCCAGCAAGGTCTGGGCGAATGGACATTGGCCGTATTCAACATCGATAAAAAGAACATCGTCACGCGCGACCCGGCACGGCCTTCTGTCTCTGTGCAAGGCGGGCAGCAATCCTCACGCGGGGTGGAATGGACCGCAGTGGTGCAAGCCACCCGCGCCTTGCGGCTGGAGGGCAACCTGGCGCTGGTGGACGCGCAGTTCGACACGCTGCTGGAGGCCGGTGGCAACCGGGCCGGTAACCGCCCAGCCAACGTGCCCCGCCAAAGCGCCAACCTGTGGGCGCACTACCGCACCGGGGCGTGGCAACTCTCCAGCGGCTTACGCCATGTAGGCCAGCGGTTTGCCGACAACGCCAACAGCGTGCAGTTGCCTGCCTACACCCTGTGGGATGCGGCGGTGCATTACCAGGTCAGCCCGCAGGCGACCGTCAGCCTGGTGGCACGCAACCTGGCAGACAGGCGCTACGTCAGCGCCAGCTACGGCGACAACCAGTTCCTGCTGGGCCAAGGCCGCCGACTGGAGCTGGCCGTGCACTGGCGGTTCTGACCCGGCGCAACACATCACCGGGAACACAGGCACAAGGGGCAGCCTGCAGGTTTGCTGCCCTTGCCCCATTCCCTTGCTGCTACGCCCCCAACACGCCAAACCTGGGGGGCACTCCATGGGACTATGCACATGCGCTTATTCACCAGAACTCAGACTGCACAACCGCCCACAACATGGCTGTGGGCCGCGTCAGCGCTGCTGACCGCCACATTGGTAGCGTGCACCCAGTCGGCCCCAGACGGCACACCCACCGCCTCTGGCATGCAAAAGCATGCAGAAGTGACATCCGAGCCCGTCACGGTGCAGGTGTGCGGCACGCCCGTCACCTACCCACGCGCCCCCGAGCGGGCCGTGACGCACGATGTCAACATCACCGAGATGCTGCTGTTTCTGGGCTTGCAAGACCGCTGGGTGGGCTACAGCGGCATACCCGCCCGCAAGGAAATGTGGACTCCCTACCAATCTTTGCTGGCCGCACGCCCCAACCTGTCGAGCCAAGGGATGAACCTGGAGGCGATGCTGGGCGTGTCGGCGGACTTTGTGTTTGCGGGATGGAACTATGGGTTTCGCCAAGGCCAGGTCACGCCCCAGGTTTTGCAGCAGCACGGCATGGCTTCGTATGTGCTCAGCGAGTCGTGCATCCGCGTGGGGCCGCGCCCCAGGGTGGGCATAGAGGACACCTTGGCTGACCTGCGCAACCTGGCGAAGATCTTCCGCATCACCGCTAGGGCCGAGCCCCAGGTGCAGGCCCTGGAGCGAGATTTGCAGGATCTGCGTGCGCGCATGCAAGCCAAGCCAGCAGTGCAGGGGCGGCGAGGGCAGCAGGAGCCACAGGGGCCGACCCCGCGCCCTCGCGTGTTTGTGTACGACAGCGGGCAGGACATCCCCATGACCTCGGGCCGCTACGGCATGCCCCAGGCGCTGATTGAGGAGGCAGGCGGGCGCAACATTTTTGATGACATCGCCAGCAACTGGCCCCACGCCAACTGGGAAGACGTGGTGCAGCGCAACCCCGAATGGATTGTGGTGGTGGACTATGGCGAGCCCAGCGCACAGGGCAAGATCGAGTTCCTGCTGCGCAAGCCCGAACTGCAGACGGTGGACGCCGTGCGCCACCACCGCTTCATCACCCTGAGTTATGCCGAGGCCACGCCCAGCCCGCGCAACGTGGCTGCGGCCCGCACCCTGGCCAATGCACTGCACCCCGAGCGCATGGCGGCGCCGCGTTGACCGCCATGCCCCACACCCCTACCCACACCCGCATGCGCTCCACTGCCCTGCCCTGGCAATGGGCGGCACTGGCTCTGGCATTGCTGGTGACCATGGTCATGGCCACCACCTGGGGCAGTGTGGACATTGCCCCGCGCACCGTGGCACAGATGGTCTGGCACCAGTGGCTCCAGGTCTGGGGCATGGATGCCGCAGACCCATCCCCCTGGTCTGCGCAGCATTTCCAGATTGTCTGGATGATCCGCCTGCCCCGGGTGCTGATGGCCGCGCTGGCCGGGGCCGCCCTGGCGCTGGTGGGCGTGGTCATGCAGGCCATGGTGCGCAACCCGATTGCCGACCCGTATCTGCTGGGCGTGTCCTCCGGGGCTTCGGTGGGGGCGGTGTCGGTGCTGGCGTTTGGCGCGGGGGCCTGGGCGGGCCTGTGGGCCATCAACCTGGCGGCCTTTGCCGGGGCCCTGGTGGCCACGCTGGTGGTGTACCGCATTGGCTGGACGGGCCAGCGCCTGCACATGACGCGACTGGTGCTGGGCGGCGTGGCCGTGGGCTATGTGCTGGCGGGGGTGACGAGCCTCATCACGCTCCTGTCGGCCCAGCGCGACCTGGCCAGCGCCGTGCTGAGCTGGACGCTGGGCAGCCTGGCGGGCACACAATGGAACGAGCTGCCCATCCCCTGTGCAGTGCTGCTGGCCAGCCTGGTGTGGCTGACGGGCCATGCGCGCGCCCTGAATGCTCTGATGACAGGCGACGAAACGGCGGGCACGCTGGGGGTGGAAACCCACAGGCTGCGCCGTATGCTGTTTGTGGTGCTGTCGCTGCTGACGGGCACGGTGGTGGCTGTCAGCGGCTGCATAGGCTTTGTGGGGCTGGTCATTCCGCATGGGGTGCGCCTGTGCGTGGGGCACGACCACCACAGGCTGCTGGTGCTGGCCCCCATGGCAGGGGCTGTGTTTCTGGTGCAGGTAGATCTGGTGGCGCGCACCGCGTTTGCACCCACCGAGCTGCCTGTGGGCGTGATCACGGCACTGATAGGTGGCCCGGTCTTCGTGTGGATGCTGGTGCGCGATGCATCCAGGGGGTACACCCATGCTGCGCGCTGAGCACCTGCACTGGCAAACCCAAGGCCAGCACATCGTGCGGGATGTGAGCCTGCACCTGCAGCCCGGTGAATGCCTGGGGCTGATTGGCCCCAACGGCAGCGGCAAGTCATCGCTGCTGCGGCTGCTGTACCGCGCACTGCAGCCCACGTCGGGCCACATGGCATTGCGTGGTAAGCCGGTGCAAGACCTCTCCGTCAGAGACTTTGCCCGCCAGGTGGCCGTGCTGGCACAAGACAGCCTGCTCGACCCGCACTGGTCTGTGCAGGAGTGCGTGATGATGGGCCGCATTCCCCACCAGCCGCGCTGGGCGGCCGACAGCCGCGAAGACCACGCCCAGGTACACCATGCGCTGGAGGCGGTGCACGCATTGCATCTGGCCCACAGGGCTGTAGGCAGCCTCTCGGGTGGGGAGCGCCAGCGCGTGCTGCTGGCGCGGGCTCTGGCGCAGCAGCCCAGTGTGATCCTGCTGGACGAGCCCACCAACCACCTGGACATACGGCACCAGTTTGAGCTGATGGGCCTGCTGCGCAAAACAGGCCTGAGCACCCTCGTGGCCCTGCACGACCTGAACCTGGCGGCCCACTACTGCCACCGGCTGTATCTGCTGCAGTCAGGCACCGTCACCTGCCAAGGCAGCCCCGAAAACGTGCTGACCCCGCAGCGCATTCAGGACGCATACGGGGTCAGGGCCCATGTGGGGCAGCACCCACACACGGGGCGGGTGCACATTGCCTTTATGCCGGAGGATGCGGCCTAGAGCCTGTTTGCGATCTCGCGAAGACCGCTGCACGATCCTCCTGGGAGAACATCAACAGGTTCTTGCCGATCTGTGGACTATTGATCCCGAGCGGCCTTCGCTGTGTCAGAAAAGTCGCTGAACAAGCCATCCACACCCAGGTTGAAGAACAGCTTGTACTCGGCCTTGGGGTCGCCCTTAAAGTCCGAAGCCAGGCGCTTGGCCTCGTTACGGAAGGTGTAGGCGTGCACGAACAGGCCTGCGGCGTGGGCGTCCTTCACCACTGAAGTGGCGGGCATCATCACGCGGTCGCGCTCGTCGATCACGCCATCACCGTTCAGGTCGTCCGGCTTGCCATCCTTGTTGGCATCCACTTGCTTGGAAGGGATCAGGTATGGCTTCCAGGGGCCGATGCCATCAGCGTAGGTTTTGACTTCTTTCAGGCCTGCGGGGGTGAGCAGGCTGGCGAAGGTGCGCGAATCACCGGCCACGGCAAAGTCGTACGGCTTGTCGTAAGGGGCCGTCAGGTCCATGGTGCCATCGGCATTCACGTCGTTGGCGTCCACCAGTTGCACCAGGCGGATCTGCGTCTTGGTGCGCAGGTATTTGAGGTTGGACACCTCGAACGACTGCACGATCACGGGCGAGGCCTTGGTGGTGTAGCCGTACTTGGCCAGGATGGTAAGCAGCCGGTCTTCCAGCGGCAGACCCAGGCGCGCGTGGTAGGTGGGGTGCTTGGTCTCAGGGTACACGCCTACGGTGCGACCGGCCTTGGCACCCGCCGACTTGGCCAGGTCCAGCACTTCTTCCAGCGTAGGAATCTGGTATTTGCCGTTGAACGACTGGTCGCGGTCTGCCATGGGCTGCACAGCGCGCAGGGTCTTGATCTCGGCCAGGGTGAAGTCCGAGGCAAACCAGCCCTCTTCTTCCACTCCGTCCACGACCTTCTTGGTCTTGCGGCTGGCGAACTCCGGGCGCTTGGACACATCGGTAGTGTTGGTGATGTTGGGCTCATGCCGCGCGATCAGCACACCGTCTTTGGTGGCCACCAGATCGGGCTCGATAAAGTCCGCGCCCAGATCCACAGCGCGTTGGTAACCCTCCAGCGTGTGCTCAGGCAGGTAGCCGCTGGCACCCCGGTGGCCAATCACCAGGGGGGTGTCGCCGTTGAGCGTGGGGTAGCTGGGGCTGTCGCTGCCCCCACAGGCGGTCAGCGCCAAGGCTGCAGCCACGGCCAGTGCCGCAGGACGGAAGCCACGGGAAATGCCCCGGAATACCTCACGGGACGTGCGTTCGATGTCAGCGTGCATTGCGTTTCTCCTCTCGTTGTCTGTGATCCCAGCGGCGCACTGTGAGCCTGCCTTGTGACGGCACCATGACACAACACCCGCCCTGTCATGTTCCGGACATACCCGCAGCCTCAGCACCTTAAGCAGCACCAAAACAGAGCAAAAACACCACTGCAAAGCACCAAAACAAGGCATAAACCCTTTCAATTCACCAATTCTGTGCATTACCTTATGACGGTTTGACATAATTTGGTGCACAGCGCCTTGCCTGTTGTTTTGATGCAGAAAGCCTTTTTGGACATGAAATACGAATCCGTGGACAGCTTCCTCTCCCAGGTCTCCCTTCGTAACCCGGGCCAGCCCGAGTTTCTGCAAGCCGTGACAGAGGTAATGGAAAGCCTGTGGCCCTTCATCCAGAAGAACCCCCGCTACGCAGAGCACGGCCTGCTGGAGCGCCTGGTGGAGCCCGAGCGCACGGTGATGTTTCGCGTCTCGTGGGTAGACGACCACGGCAACGTGCAGGTGAACCGGGGCTACCGCATCCAGCACAGCATGGCGATTGGCCCCTACAAGGGCGGGCTGCGTTTTCACCCGTCGGTGAACCTGTCGGTGCTGAAGTTTTTGGCGTTTGAGCAGACCTTCAAGAACGCGCTGACCACCCTGCCCATGGGCGGCGGCAAGGGCGGCAGCGACTTTGACCCCAAGGGCAAGAGCGCTGGCGAAGTGATGCGGTTTTGCCAGGCCTTTGTGACCGAGCTGTACCGCCACGTGGGCCCCGACACCGATGTGCCCGCTGGCGACATCGGCGTGGGCGGCCGCGAGGTGGGCTTCATGGCGGGCATGTACAAAAAGCTGGCCAACAACGCGGCCAGCGTGTTCACCGGCAAGGGCCTGTCGTTTGGCGGCTCGCTGATCCGCCCCGAGGCCACGGGCTACGGCACCGTGTACTTTGCGCAAGAAATGCTCAAAACCCGTGGCCGCTCGTTTGACGGGTTGCGCGTGTCGGTGTCTGGCTCGGGCAACGTGGCGCAGTACGCGGTGGAAAAGGCCATGCAACTGGGTGCCAAGGTGGTCACGGTGTCGGATTCGAGCGGCACCATCGTGGACGAAGACGGCTTCACCCCCGAGAAGCTGGCCATCCTGATGGACGTAAAGAACCACCACTATGGCCGTGTGAGCGACTACGCAGCGCGCACGGGCGTGAAGTTTGAAGCCGGTGTGCGCCCCTGGCATGTGAAGGTGGACGTGGCCCTGCCCTGCGCCACACAAAACGAGCTGGACGCCAACGACGCCGCTACCCTGATCCGCAACGGCGTGCTGTGCGTGGCCGAGGGTGCCAACATGCCCTCCACCATCGAAGCGGCCAAGGCCTTTGAAGCCGCAGGCGTGCTGTATGCGCCCGGCAAAGCCAGCAACGCAGGGGGAGTGGCCACCTCAGGCCTGGAGATGAGCCAGAACTCGGCCCGCCTGTCGTGGCCGCGCGAAGAGGTGGACGCCCGCCTGCTGCAGATCATGCAAGGCATTCACACCGCCTGCCTGCGCTACGGCCAGCGCGCCGATGGCAGCGTGAGCTACATCGACGGCGCCAACGTGGCAGGCTTTGTGAAGGTGGCCGACGCCATGCTGGCCCAAGGCGTGGTGTAAAGCAGCGCACCATGGTGCAACCGCGCCGATGCGTGCCCAAGGGGTGCGTGCTGGGGACGCGCCTTGGCTTCGACGGGCTCAGCCCGATCGGAGGAGGGAAATACCACGCACAGGCCGCAGCACACCCGGGTCGAGCGCAGCGACGACCCGAGTGGCTGTTTGGCTGTTCAGCTCCCCAACCCCCTGCTGGCTGCGCCTGCGGTGGTGCGGTTGCGGGGTGAGCATGGGCGTCGAAGCGCCCATGCTTCGTCCTCTAGCTCGCCGGGGTTGTCCGAGCGGCGCTGCGCAGCAGCAAAGCGAGTTCCACGGCGCACCCCGCAACCACACCGCCGCAGGTTTGCCCCTTCGCAACGCGAAGGGGTCGCAGACTGGGGGTCGCCTTTTCTTTGCTTACTTTCTTTTGGCGAAGCAAAAGAAAGTGAGTCGCCCGCCGGGGCGACAACCCGGCTCCCGCCCTGGGCACAGGCATGCTGCCAAATCAACGAGCAAGCCCAGGCTTCGACAGGCTCAGCCCGAACGGCTGAGGAACGGATGATCGTGTGGGCCTCACCGATCAGGGGCCATCGGCATGCCGCACGCCCAACCCCGTTGAGCCCATTTTTTCATTTGGCCGACCGCAGCGATGCCAGTATGCTGGCTGGCAGTCAGCCGCCCGGGCCCCAAAACACCATCAAGGCCCCGGCGGTGCAACCCGTGGAGGAACACAGCGCATGGAAATCTTCAACTTCCTGAACCTCATGGTCGAAAAAGGTGGCTCAGACCTGTTCTTCAGCGTGGGCGCACCCGTCAACGTGAAAATCGAGGGCATCACCCACCCGCTCAAGATGCCTGCGCTGTTGCCTGGCCAGGTCAAGCAACTGGCCTACTCGATCATGAACGAACGCCAGATCAGCGAGTTCGAGGCCAAGCAGGAGATGAACCTGTCCATCTCGGCCGAAAACTTGGGGCGCTTTCGGGTGAACGTGTTTGTGCAGCGCGGCGAGACCGGCATGGTGGTGCGCTACATCAAGAACAAGATCCCGCCCCTGGCCGCCCTGGGCCTGCCCCCGGTGCTGGAGAAGCTGGTCATGCTCAAGCGCGGGCTGGTGCTGGTGACGGGCGCGACGGGTTCGGGCAAGTCCACCACGCTGGCGTCCATGATCAACTTCCGCAACGAAAACACCACGGGCCACATCCTCACCATCGAAGACCCGCTGGAGTTTCTGCACTCGCACAGGCTCTCGGTGGTGGACCAGCGCGAGGTCGGCATCGACACGCAGTCGTACGAAGAGGCGCTCAAGAACGCGCTGCGTGAGGCCCCTGACGTGATCATGATTGGCGAGATCCGCGACCGCAACACCATGAAGCAGGCCATTGCCTATGCCGAGACGGGGCACCTGTGCCTGTCGACCCTGCACGCCAACAACGCCAACCAGGCCATGGAGCGGGTGATCAACTTCTTCCCGCAAGACGCACACCACCAGTTGTTGATGGACCTGAGCCTGAACCTGGCGGGCGTGGTGTCGCAGCGGCTCATTCCTGGCCTGCACGAAAAGCTGGTGCCCGCGGTGGAGGTGATGCTCACCTCGCCCTACATTGCCGACCTGATTGGCAAAGGCGAGTTCTCCGGCATCAAGGAGGCCATGAGCCACAGCACCGAATCGGGCATGTGCACCTTTGACCAGGCGCTGTACAAGCTCTACACCGAAGGCCGCATCTCTCTGGAAGAAGCCCTGCACAACGCGGATTCGCGCACCGACCTGGCCCTGCGCGTGCGGCTGGCAGCGGGCGTCAAGTCATCGGACGCCGGGGATTTGACGATTGAGCCCACGTCGCCCGAGCATCGGGCATCGCAGCACTTCTGAGCCCCGGGCCTGCACCTGAACATCTCCGCAGCGCCTTAATCCGTGCCTTACAAAGGTAACAGGCCCGAACTTTTGCCCCGCTGGGGCAATCAGTCGTACCGATGAAACGCACACCCCTTTTTGCCATGCTGGCCTTGGCCATGGCGGTCACGGCCGGATGCTCCACCCTGGACGCCAAGCAGCGCGAATGGATTTTCCAGCCCAGCGACCGCAGCTGGGGCGGCGCACCGTCCACCGAAGGCATGCAGGATGTGTGGATCGAGTTCCAGTCCGTCGCATCGGGCAAGCCCGAGCGGCTGCACGGCCTGTGGCTGCCCAGCGCACGCGACGACGCCCCCGTGCTGCTGTACCTGCACGGGGCGCGCTGGAACGTGGCGGGCTCCGCAGGCCGCATACGGCGCATGCAGGAACTGGGCTTTGCGGTGCTGGCCATCGACTACCGGGGCTTTGGCAAGAGCAGCGCAGGCCTTCCATCGGAAGCCACTGCAGCAGAAGACGCCCGCATGGCCTGGCAGTGGCTGGCAAAGGCCCACCCCGGCAAGCCGCGCTACATCTTCGGCCACTCGCTCGGGGGCGCAATTGCCATTGACCTCGCCCGCAGCGTGGAGGACGAACAGGGCACCATTGTTGAAGGCACTTTCACCAGCATTCCGGACGTGGTGAGTACCTTCCGCTGGGGCTGGCTGCCGGTGTCGCCTTTGATTACCCAGCGGTTCGAATCGGTGCAGAAAGTGGCGGGCATCGGTTCGCCCCTGCTGGTGGTGCACGGCAGCGAGGACAGCCTCATCCTGCCTGCCCTGGGCCGCAAACTGTTTGACGCGGCCCAGGAGCCCAAGCAGTTTGTGCTGGTGGAAGGCGGCTCGCACCACACCACCAATGCCATGGGTATGCAGCAATACCGGCAAGCCCTGGCCTCGCTCTTCAAATTGCAGGCGCCCTAGTAACCTGTTCAAAGGCTCCTCAGGCGATCCACTCCTGCAGGTTTCCAGACTCGCGGGCTTTGCCCCATCTGGTACGCTCAGGCGCTTATGTCTGCCCCTTCCGCCACCGTGGGTGCGGCGGTTTCCACACCCCCGGCACCTCCTGCAGTTCCGGCCAGTCTGGCCATTGTGGTGCTGGCCCTGCTGCTCAGCATTCAGCCGGTCACCACCGACCTCTATCTGCCCGCACTGCCCGCGCTCACCCGCGACCTGAATGCCACCGTAGCCGCAGGCCAGCTCACGCTCAGCGCGCTGCTGCTGGCCTTTGGCTGCTCGCAACTGGTGTGGGGCCCGCTGTCTGACCGCTTTGGCCGCCGCCCGGTGCTGCTGGCGGGCCTGGGCATTTATACCGCCGCATCGGTGGCCAGCGCGCTGGCCCCCAGCATGGGCATGCTGATCGTGTGGCGCGTGCTGCAAGGCGCGGCCATGGGCGCGGTGGTGATGTGCGCCCGCGCCATCGTGCGCGACCTGTACACGCCGCTGACCGGGGCGCGCGCCATGTCCAAGGCCCTGACGGGGCTGGGCGTGGTGGCCTGCCTGTGTGCCCCTGTGGGTGGCATGCTGGCGCAGTGGCTGGGCTGGCGCGCGGCGCTGCTGGCCCTCACGGCCTACGCGGTGGGCACGCTGGCCCTGGTGGCCCTGCGCATGCCCGAAACCGTGCAGCACAAAAACCCGCAGGCCCTGCAACCCGCCACCTTGCTGCGCACCTGGCGGCAGGTGCTGGGGCACCCTACGTTCTGGGCGTTTTCGCTGCTGACCAGCGCCACGTATGGCGGGCTGTTCACCTTTCTGGCCGCCTCATCGTTTGTGTTCATCGAGGTGCTGCAGCTCACGCGCACCGAATATGGCTGGATGCTGCTGTCTACCAGCGTGGCTTATTTTGCAGGCACCTTTCTGTGCCGCTACCTCCTGGCCCGGCTGGGCTTGCGCCGCACTGTGGCGGTGGCCGGGGGCATGAGCCTGCTGGGCGGCTGCGGCATGGCGCTGGTGGCACTGGCGGGCTGGCACCAGCCGGTGGCACTGCTAGCACCGTTTTATCTGTTCATGCTGGGCCACGGCATCCACCAGCCCTGCGGGCAGACGGGCTCAGTCGGGCCGTTTCCGCAGGCGGCGGGCGTGGCCTCGGCCCTCAATGGTTTTGTGATGATGCTGGCCGCCTTTGCCACGGGCGGCTGGGTGGGCTCCCACCTCAACGGCACCATCTGGCCCCTGATCTACGGCGTGCTGTTCTGGTCCGTCGTGCTGGGCATGACATCCTGGACTTTGGTACAAAAATTTGGAGAACCGCGACATGCTGCCTGAACACCTGCCCAACATTGCGCTGGCAGGCCCTACCGCATCGGGCAAAACCGCCGGGGCGCTGGCCTTGGCTGCCGTTCTGGGGCGGCGCATGCCGGTAGAGATCATCAGCGTGGACTCGGCCCTGGTGTACCAGGGCATGGACATTGGCACCGCCAAACCCACGGCGGCAGAGCGCGCCGCCGTGCCGCACCACCTCATCGACATCCGCGACCCGCTGCAGGCCTACAGCGCCGCCGAGTTTGTGCAAGACGCCACGCGGCTGATTGCCGAGATCCGCGCCCGTGGTGCCTTGCCCCTGTTGGTGGGCGGCACCATGCTGTACTTCAAGGCCCTGTTCGACGGCATTGACGACATGCCCGCCGCCAACCCCGAGGTGCGCGCCCAGCTTGAAGCGCAGGCCCAGGCCATTGGCTGGCCCGGCATGCACGCCGAGCTGGCCAAGGTAGACCCCACCACGGCCGCCCGCCTCGCCCCCGGCGACAGCCAGCGCATACAGCGTGCGCTGGAGGTGTGGCATGTGTCCGGCCAGCCGCTGTCGAGCTTTCACACTACAAAAAAAGGAGCTGCCAGCACAAGCGCAGCAAGCGCTACAGCCCTTTTTTCTTTGGAGCCCCACGACCGCGCCTGGCTGCACGAGCGCATTGCGCGCCGGTTTGACACCATGCTGGACGCAGGCTTCATGGACGAGGTGCGTGCCCTGCGTGCGCGCGGCGAACTGCATGCCGACCTGCCATCCATGCGCTGCGTGGGCTACCGCCAGGCATGGGAAGAACTGGACTACCAGGCCAGCAAGGGGCCTGACGCACCGCTGAACCTGGCCCACTTCCGCGAGCGCGGTATCGTCGCCACACGCCAGCTCGCCAAGCGGCAGGTGACCTGGCTGCGCAGCATGCCCGAACGCCACGCCATTGCCTGCGACCATCCCACCGCCGTGGCCGAACTGGTGCAGGCCGTGCTGCAGCGGCTGGACGCAGCGCCAACCCCACGCGCCGCCACCGTGGCCTGACCGGACTCCGCTTCGCCATGGCCACGACAGACATCAACACAGCCAGCGACACCGCACCGCGCCCAGCCACCCTCAGCGTGCGCCAACTGGGCAAACACTACGGCAGCACGCCCGTGTTTGCGCGGGTGGATTTCAGCGTAGCGCCGGGTGAGTTTGTGGCCATCGTGGGCGATTCGGGCGTGGGCAAGTCCACCCTGCTCAACTGCCTGGCCGGGCTGGACGCTTGGGATGAAGGCGACATCGCCTATGCAGCAGCAGACGGCTCCATCACCCGCCTGGCAGAGCTGGACGACACCGCCCGCGCCCTGTGGCGGCGCGCCCATGTGGGGTTCGTGTTCCAGGCCTTCCATGTGCTGCCGCACCTGGACGTGGCACAAAACGTGGCCCTGCCCTTGATGCTGCTGGGCCAGACCGACCCTGCGCGTGTGGAGCGCATGCTGGATGCCGTGGGCCTGGGCACGCTGGGCAACCGCCTGCCGCAGCAACTGAGCGGCGGGCAACTGCAGCGCGTAGCCATTGCCCGCGCCCTGGTGCACCGCCCCGGCCTGCTGCTGGCCGACGAGCCCACAGGCAACTTGGACCCCACCACCGCCGCGCTGGTCATGGACCTGCTGCTGGCCCAGACGCGCGAGCACGGCGCATCGCTGGTGCTGGTCACCCACTCAGACACAGCGGCTGCGCGTGCCGACCGGGTGCTGCGTCTGACGGCCAGCGGCATGGTAGGCTGAGCCTACGCAAGCCCTTACCACCGTAAGTCAGGTGAGCCCGCAAGGGCGTCACCCGACACTCACAGGGCGCGCGCCCATCAGTTGGCCCCCTCACTCAATATGCAGCCGTTGCGCGTTGCTCGCCTGCTTCTTGGGCAGCGTCAGCGTCAGCACGCCGTGGTCGTACTTGGCCCGTGCCTGGCTGGCGTCCACATCGGCAGGCAGCGCAAAGCTGCGGGCGACCTGGCCGTAGTAGCGCTCAGAGCGCAGCACCTTCTCGCCGTCTTTTTGCTGGTCGTGCTGGCGCACCTCGGCGCGCAGGCTCACCACGTTGCCTTCGAGCGAAACGTGGATATCTTCCTTGACCACGCCCGGCACCTCGGCGTGCACGGTGTAGCCGCTGTCAGACTCTTTCACATCCACCTTGATCTGCGCCGCCGAGGGCAGGCCGTCGCCATGCAGAGGGCGCACATAAAAGCCCGGGGCCACGTCCTTGAAAAACTCGTCCAGCAGGGTTCCGGTGCGGGGGATCAGAGAACTCATGGTGATGCTCCTTCAAGAAAGTCAGTGACACAAACCTGCTGGCGCACACCCTGCGCCAGCGTTCCGACACTCTTAAATTACGGTGCCTCTCCTGCCATTTCAAGGCCCCACCAGACCCCGGACGTCCCCATCGCCACGGTCTTTGAGTTGGCTCAAAAAGCCCCGCACCGCCTGCCGTGCCCCACCCCGGCGGCACAATGCTTTCATGCTTGCACTGCTTCGCACCTTCTCGTGGCAAGACCTGCGCCACCACCCCTGGCGCAGCGCCGCCGCCATGGCCGCCGTGATGCTGGGCGTGGCGCTGGCCTTTGCCGTGCACGTCATCAACGCATCGGCGCTGGACGAGTTCTCGCAGGCCGTGCGCGCCGTCAACGGCCAGCCCGACCTGGAAGTGCGCCCCATGCAAGGCACGCTGGCCGAATCGCTGTTTGCCCAGATCGCCCCCCACCCCGACGTAGCCCGCGCCAACCCGGTGCTGGAGGCCACGGCCATGGCCCGCCCGGCGGCGCAGGCCCCAGGCAATGCCCCCATCGCCCTGCGCCTGCTGGGTGCCGACGCCCTGCTGCTGCCCGCCATGGCCCCGGCCCTCATGCCCCGGCCATGGGAAGGCGCGGCGCGTGACGCACTGTTTGCCCCCGCCACCGTCTACCTCAACCCCGCCGCCCTGCAGGCGCTGGGCCTGCCGCCACAAGGCACCCAGCCCCGCCCCACATTGCAACTGCAAACCGGCCTGCAAACCCTGGCCGTGCAGGTGGCGGGCACCGTGAGCGCCCCCGGCGCGCCGCTGGCGGTGATGGACATTGGCGCCGCGCAAGATCTGCTGGGCCGCGTGGGCCAGCTCACCCGCATCGACCTGCAGCTGCAGCCCGGCACCGACCGCAGCGCCTTCAAGCAAGCGCTGCAGGCCCTGCCCGGCTGGCCCGCGCAAGCCACCCTGGCCGAGCCCGGCGATGCGGCGCAGCGGGTGAGCAACCTCTCGCGCGCCTACCGCGTCAACCTGACGGTGCTAGCGCTGGTGGCGCTGTTCACCGGGGCGTTTTTGGTGTTCTCGGTGCTGGCCCTCAGCGTGGCGCAACGCGGGCCGCAGTTTGCGCTGCTGGCCGTGCTGGGCGCCACGCCCCGCCAGCGGCTGGCGCTGGTGCTGGCCGAATCGGCCCTGCTCGGCGTAGCGGGCAGCCTGGCCGGGCTGGCATTGGGCACGGCCCTGGCCAGCGCGGCACTGCAATTGCTGGGCGGCGACCTGGGCGGTGGTTACTTTGCAGGGGTGCAGCCCCGCCTGCAGTGGAGCCTGCCCGCCGCCCTGCTCTACGGCAGCCTGGGCGTGGCCGCCGCCGTGGCGGGCGGCTGGTGGCCCGCCCGCGCCGCGCAGGCCCTGCCCCCGGCGCAAACCCTCAAAGGCCTGGGCAGCGCCAGCGGGCGCACCGGGCGGGGCTGGATTGGTATGGTTTTGATAGCTGCCAGCGCTGTATTGGCGGCGCTTCCGCCCATTTTTGGCATTCCTTTGGCGGCCTACGTGGCCATTGGCATGCTGTTGGTGGGCGGCATTGCACTGCTGCCCTGGGGCGTGGCCTGGCTGCTGCAGCGGCTGCAACCGCTGGCAGCGCGCCACCCACTCAGCCTGCTGGCGCTGGAGCGCGCCCGCCGCATGCGGGGCACCGCCGCCATTGCCGTGGGCGGCGTGGTGGCCAGCCTGAGCCTGGCGGTGGCGCTGACGGTGATGGTGGCCAGCTTTCGCGGCTCGGTCATCCAGTGGCTGGATGCGGTGCTGCCCTCGCCGCTGTACGTGCGATCGGCCCTGCAAGCCGCGGGCGGTGATGCCGCCCTGCTGCCGCCGGGCTTTGCTGAAGCCGTGGCCCGCCTGCCGGGCGTGGACAAGGTGGCCCCGCTGCGTGCCAGTGCTTTGCAACTGAGCGCCGCCCGCCCCGCCCTCACCGTGCTGAGCCGCCCGCTGGGCACCGACCCCGCCCAGGTGCTGCCCCTCACCGGCCCGGCCCTGCCCGTACCTGCGGGGCAGATCGGCGTGTATGTGAGCGAAGCGGTGGTGGACCTGTACGGCGTGCGCCCCGGCCAGGCGTGGCCCGATCTTTCTAAGGCTTTTATGCCTGTAGCGCTTGATACACCAGCGCAAGCAGCTACGTTTTTCATAGCAGGTGTGTGGCGTGACTATGTGCGCCAGACCGGGGCCATCACCCTCGACAGCGCCGCCTACCAGCGCCTGACCGGCGACACCCGTATCAGCGACCTGGCCCTGTGGCCTGCCGATGGGGTGGACTTGGCCGCACTGCAAAGCCGCATCCGCAGCACGGCGCAGCAGGCCAGCGCTGCAACTCCAGCGGGCTCCAGCGACTCAGGCGCTGCCAACCACAGCACGGATGGCCATCCGCCCCTGGTCGAATTTGCATCCGCCCAAGCCATCCGCGAACGCTCCCTGCAAATCTTTGACCGCAGCTTCGCCGTCACCTACTGGCTGCAGGCCGTGGCCATCGGCATCGGCCTCTTCGGCGTGGCTGCCAGCTTCAGCGCCCAGGTGCTGGCCCGCCGCAAAGAATTCGGCCTGCTCGCCCACCTGGGCCTCACCCGCCGCCAAATCCTGGCCGTGGTGGCAGCTGAAGGCGCGGCCTGGACGGGCATCGGTGCCGTCGCTGGCGTGCTGCTGGGCCTAGCTGTGTCGGTAGTGCTGGTGCACGTGGTCAACCCACAGAGCTTTCACTGGACGATGGAGATGAACATCCCCGCGCCGCGCTTGTGGGCGCTGTGCGCGGCGGTGGTGGTATCGGGGACGGTGACTGCTTGGCTGGCCGGGAGGGCGGCAGCGGGGAGGGATGCGGTGATGGCAGTGAAGGAGGATTGGTGAGAGTAACAATGAGCCTCCGGCAGACCATCAACAGCTGAAATGTAACAACGGTCTATTGAACCCAGCACCCAACAATGCCTGAATATTAGTTGCCATTTACATTTTTTTAACAGATGATTGATTCAATGAATTTTGACACCGACCAATAGAGCTAGTCGCTGAGGAAACGTTTAGCTTCAACGCGGTGCTTACATGGTCAACAAGGGAGGTTTATGCGTTGGACCGTGTCACGTTTTCTGGTCTGTTGTGCCGTGGCTTTGAGTGTTTGCGCACCTGTCGCAGCGCAAATTGTTTATCCCCCCGGCTCGTCTCTAGACGTTCCACCCGGCGGCTCGGTGGATCAAGGGTGCATAGCCTTGGACATGCAAGGCACACTGAACCTCAGTGGCGGTACGCTTACTGTGGACACGGATGTGACCTTTGGCTCTGGCGCCAGCATCACCGGGAATAATGGCGTCATTGCCGTGGGCGGAAACCTCATCTCGTCTGGCAACATCAATACCGGTAGCAATAGCGTGGTACTGCGCGATGGCTGCGATCCAGGCAACAGCAGCCAAATCAACGGTAATTTCGTTTTTCAGAACCTGACACTTTCCAGCACGACAGGCCGCACCTTTGTCATTCCAGCGGGGGCAAACATCACGGTGCTAGGCACCCTGACCCTGCAAGGGGCCCCTGGGCAAAATATCCAACTCGTCTCTTCTGGCGGCGGCGCTGCAGTGATCAACCTGGGCCCAAGTGCCACGGTCAGCCAAACCTTCACTTCCGTGGCTGGTAATGTCCAAATAGGCAACGCTATTGCCACTGCGAAGAGTATTCCGACACTAAGTGAGTACGGCCTCATGCTGATGACATTGCTCATTGGCTTGGTAGCGCTCTGGTATCACCGCCGCCCTGCAGACACTCACTTCCATCGGCATATTCGAATTTGACGAACACGAAGGCTTGAAGCTATGAACTCATCTGTTCGCCAGTTGCGCCTCATCTGCAGCTTAAGCGCAATCTATGCACTGCATACTCCCTTGGCCTTGGCCGCCGATGTATCCATCACCGTGCCCAGCGGTGGCGGCTTTGTGATCAAAAGTCCTGGCGGACAGGAACGGTTCAAGGTACAGGACAACGGTGAGGTGCGTGCGCCTGGCCTCAGCGGTGCTGCGACCAACAACAATCTCACCTGCTTTGACGGACCCACAGGGCGGCTGGGGCCTTGTGCAGCAGGCATTGGTTCTGGTGCCACCGGAGCCACAGGCCCCACCGGGGCGACTGGAGCCACCGGCCCCTCAGGAGCCACAGGGGCTGCCGGAACGGGTGCTACAGGCGCCACTGGTCCAACGGGGGCCACTGGGGCTACCGGCGCTTCCGGCACTGGTGCTACGGGCGCCACCGGAGCAACGGGAGCCACAGGTGCTACTGGTGTCACTGGCGCAACGGGCCCTACTGGGGCAACGGGCCCCACCGGCGCCACTGGGGCCACAGGTGCTAATAGCACTGTGCCGGGACCACAGGGCATTCAGGGAATTCAAGGCCCTACGGGCGCTACCGGGGCCACGGGTGCCACCGGCGCCGCCGGGGCCGGAACCGTGTCGCTCACCACCTACACGTCTACATCCGAAAATTTGGTCAACGGTTGGTACACCGTCACTGCGACCTGTGGTGCTAGTAAAACCATAGTGACTGGGGGCTGCAATACCACTGATGGCACTACAGTGACCAAGGGGGATGTTTTGGGTGCAAGCTATCCAGGTTCCAGCACAACGTGGGTGTGCAAGTACGCCATTACTGATGTACAGGTCACGCATACCGCGTTTGCCCTGTGTCAGTGACGTTGCGTTTTTGGCTGTGTTTGATTTTCAGCAACTCAGCAACACAAGAAAACACTGTATTCCAAGACCTGTCAGCGGAAGCCTCTGCCATCTGCCAGTAACCTGTGCCGCAGGTTACGCGCACAAGCCACCACCACGTAAACGCATTGCAGTCATTGGCCCCGCTCCGTATCTGCCTGAACATGATCGTCAAAAACGAGGCACCGGTGATCACCAGGTGCCTCGCTTCGGTCAAACCCTTCGTAGATCATTGGGTCATTGTGGACACGGGCTCCACAGATGGCACGCAAGATATCGTCCGCGAGTTTATGCGGGGTATTCCAGGCACGCTGTATGAACGTCCTTGGAAGAACTTTGCCCACAACCGCAACGAAGCGCTTGAATTAGCACGCCCCCATGGCAGCTACTTGCTTTTTATTGATGCTGACGAGCAGTTGCGTGTGCCATCCGGCTTTACTTGGCCTGCTCTCCTGGCCGACGGATACACCCTGACATGCCACATGGATGGCTGGGAATACCAGCGCAATAGCCTGATTGCCACACGGGTGAACTGGTATTGGGAGGGCGTGCTGCATGAGTATCTGACCGCCAAGCAGCACGGCCCGTGGCAGACATTGCAAGGCCCTGTCATCCATGTGTCGCACGATGGCGCCCGCGCACGTGACCCGGAGACCTACCTGCGTGACATCGCATTGCTGGAGCAAGCCGTGCGGGACGATCCCACCAACACACGTAACGTGTTCTACCTTGCCCAGAGCTGCCGTGATGCCGGGAAGATCGAACCCAGTCTGCATTGGTATCAGCGCAGGGTTGAGATGGGCGGGTGGGAAGAAGAGCGTTGGTACGCACTGTTCCAGATCGCTGTACTGCATGAGCGTAGCAAGGCTTCTGCAGTCACTGTACGTGAAGCCTATCTGGCTGCCTATGCCGCCCGTCCCCAGAGGGCAGAGCCGCTGTGCGAACTCGCCCGCTACTATCGCGAATGTGGAGAGTACGCTTTGGCTGCGCTGTTTGCGCTGCAAGCTTCACAAATTCCGCAACCTGCAGACATTCTCTTCATAGACACGCCGGTATACGCTTGGCGTTCTCTGGATGAGCTGGCCGTGAGTGCCTTTTACACCCCCCACCGCAACCTGGGTCGTGCTGCGCTGCAGCGTCTGCTAGCCGAGCGCCGCTACCCCGAGGCGCATGCCGCTCGCATTGAAGCCAACAAGGCTTTTTACGGGCTTTGAGTAGCCGTAACTTCGCCGTCATCTATCGGCTACAGGCCGTGTTCATGGGCATCGGCCTCTTCGGCGTGGCCGCCAGCTTCAGTGCCCAGGTCCTGGCCCGCCGCAAAGAATTCGGCCTGCTCGCCCACCTGGGCCTCACCCGCCGCCAAATTCTGGCCGTGGTAGCAGGCGAAGGCGCGGCCTGGACGGGCATTGGCGCCATCGCTGGCGTGCTGCTGGGCCTGGCCGTGTCCGTGGTGCTGGTGCACGTGGTCAACCCGCAGAGTTTTCACTGGACGATGGAAATGAACATCCCAGCGCCGCGCTTGTGGGCGCTGTGCGCGGCGGTGGTGGTATCGGGGACGGTGACTGCTTGGCTGGCCGGGAGGGCGGCGGCGGGGAGGGATGCGGTGATGGCGGTGAAGGAGGATTGGTAGTAGTCTGAAGCGACGCCGCCTCCAACAAATCAGGCAAACAGGAAGAACTCCATGCGCACCATTGAACAAATACTCACCTTGTGGTCGGCGTCACTCATAACGTCGGACCAAGTGAAGGAGTGGGCCCAAATGCAGATCGAAATAATGGATGCACCACCTATGGAGCTTTTCGATCTTTTAAACGATGGTCCAGAAAAATGCTTGAAACAGTCCGCCGAAGATTTTTCACCGCGCCCAATGCGATTGAGCTTCAACGAAGAGTTTTGCATTCGAGCTTGCAACTTTTCACTGAACTCAGACGAAGAAACGCTTGCTTTTGCACTGTGGGCTTCACGGCGCTGCATGGGCGAAGACTTGGAGAATCCGCTGGTCTCACTTTCGTATCTTGTTGACCATCTGCTGGAAGACTGCGGCGATGAAGCCGCAGCTCTGGCGCAAATCCGCAAAGAACTACCTCCACTTTTGGCCCAATGCGCACCCGTCGCTGCGCCATTTCTTTCCGCCGGCAACTGATGGAACGCTCAGCAAGATGCGGAAAACCTCTTGCCGCGCTCATAAATTCCTGGTTTGACCTGCCTGAAAATCTCGCTATGACTCTCCTATCCCCCTGGCTCCACGAAGCCATCGCACGCATCGAAGCGGATTACCAACGCAGCGCCGATACGCACCTGATCCCACTTCGCCTGCCCGCCTTTGCCGCGCACGGCATTGACCTGTACCTCAAGGACGAGTCCACGCACCCCACGGGCAGCCTGAAGCACCGGCTGGCGCGGTCGCTGTTTCTGTATGCGCTGTGCAATGGTTGGCTGCATGAGGGATCGACGGTGGTGGAGGCATCGAGCGGCTCCACCGCAGTGAGCGAGGCTTATTTTGCACGGCTGCTGGGCTTGCCGTTCGTGGCGGTGATGCCGCGCAGCACCTCGCCCGAGAAGATTGCGCAGATCGAGTTCCACGGCGGGCGCTGCCACCTGGTGGAGAGTGCGGGTGAGGTGTATGCCGCAGCCCGCGCCGTGGCGGCAGAGACGGGCGGGCATTACATGGACCAGTTCACCTATGCCGAGCGGGCCACCGACTGGCGGGGCAACAACAACATTGCCGAGAGCATGTTCACCCAGATGGCGCGCGAACGGCACCCGGTGCCGCGCTGGATTGTGGTGGGCGCTGGCACGGGCGGCACCAGCGCCACCATTGGCCGCTATGTGCGCTACCAGCGGCACGCCACGCAGGTGTGCGTGGCCGACCCGGCGGGCTCGGTGTTCAGCGCTTACCACCGCACGGGCGATGCCAGCCTGACGGCCCCCGGCTCACGCATCGAGGGCATTGGCCGCCCACGGGTGGAGCCCAGCTTTATTCGCACGCTGGTAGACCGCATGGTGGATGTGGCGGATGTGGATTCGGTGGCAGCGATGCGGGTGCTGTCGCAACTGCTGGGGCGGCGCGTGGGGCCATCCACCGGCACCAACTTTGTGGCAATGCTGACGCTGGCGCATGAGATGCGGGAGCGGGGCGAGAGCGGCTCCATCTTGTCGCTGCTGTGCGATGCGGGTGAGCGCTATTTGCCCACGTACTACAACTGCGACTGGGTGTCTGCCACCATGGGTGACTGCACCGAGGCGCAGGCGCGGATGGCTGCGCTGCTGGATTGATAGGAACTACGGCGGACGAACCTGATGCCGATGCGTGCCCTGACACCTATGCCCACTGATGTAACTGCGCCCGCAATGGTGCGTGCCCTCTCGCGCCGCAGGTGGCTGGCCTGGGCGCTGGGTGCCATGGGTGCGGGTGCTAGCCCTATCGCCCAAGCCCTGCCCGCGCGGGCGCTGCAGTTTCCGCGCGACCATGGCAGCCACCCAGAACTGCGCACCGAGTGGTGGTACATCACCGGCTATGCCACGGCGGGCGGGCGGCCGTTTGGGTTTCAGGTGACATTTTTTCGCTCGCGCATGGATGCGACGCAAGGCATGCAGTCGGCCTTTGCGGCCAAGCAGCTGGTGTTTGCCCATGCGGCGCTGACGGATGTGCAGGGCCGCAGCCTGCTGCACGACCAGCGCGTAGCGCGCGCAGGGTTTGGCGTGAGCGCGGCAGAGGCCGACACCGACGTGAAGCTGCAGCGCTGGACGCTCAAGCGCGAGAACCTTGTGCAAGGCCAAAGCGCCTTTGAAGCCAGCCGCTACACCACGCATATCGAAAGCGAGTCATTTGGCCTGCAGCTGCAGTTTGACACCAGCCAGTCCCTGCTGCTGCAGGGCAGCAACGGGCTGTCGCGCAAAGGGCCGTTGGCCGAGCAGGCGAGCTACTACTACAGCCAGCCCCAGTTGGCGGTGAGCGGTGAGATCGTTTTAGCCGGGCGGCGCATGGCGGTAGACACCAGCGCCCCCGCCCGAGCCTGGATGGACCACGAGTGGAGCGAAGCCCTGCTGGCCGACGATGCGGTGGGCTGGGACTGGATCGGGATGAATCTTCATGATGGCAGCGCGCTGACGGCCTTCCGCCTGCGGCGAGCCGATGGATCAGCCCTGTGGGCGGGCGGCTCTTACCGCGCATCGGGTCAGGCCGCCAGAATTTTTGCAGCGACCGAGGTGACCTGGCAGCCCCTGCGCTGGTGGCAAAGCGGCCGCAGCAATGCCCGCTACCCGGTGCAGTGGCAGGTGACAACGCCCGCCGGAGTTTTCACCGTGATGGCAATGCTGGACGACCAGGAACTGGACAGCAGTGGGTCGACCGGGGCGGTGTATTGGGAGGGTCTGTCAGACCTGCACAACGCGCAGGGTCATGCAGTGGGCAAGGGTTATCTGGAAATGACGGGGTACACGCGGGCAATGCGACTGTGAGTGAGGGGGCGGAGGCACGCAGCTGCGCTTGAAGGCAGCGTTGAGTCAGACGCATCCGTTTGAGGCTTGCCCAAAGTGATTGTCGAGGCCGCAGCGCAAGGCTTCGACAGACTCAGCCCGAACCGTGGCTTCAGACACAAAGATGCTCGCTCAGGAAAACAGCAACGCGGCATTGCGTCGGCAGGGCGACTGGTGGCAAAAGGCGCTTACTGCAGTGGCTCTTTGATGGCAGCGGGCAAAGGCATCACGGCAATGCCTTCTTCCAGCAGCTCTACGGTTTCTTTCATCGTGGCCTGGCCTCGAATGGGGCGCTCATCCACTTCACCCGCATGCATCTTGCGGGCCTCTTCCACAAACCGGGGGCCTACGTCTTCTGTCTGCGCCACTACCTTGCGGGCCCATTGCATCCATGCAGCCATGGCAGCCTGAGGCGAGGCCGGTTGGGCAGAAGGCAAGGCCACTTCTTTTGATGTGCTGGAATCAGCCTTGGAAACCTCGTGAGCGGAAGCAGCGCCAAGGTTCAGACGCGGTGCGCTGAGCTTTTTCTGGATGTGCTCATCCCCACACATGGGGCATTGCACCAGCCCTCTTTGCAGCTGGGACTGGAAGTCGTCTTCGGAAGCGAACCAACCTTCAAAGACGTGTCCGCTACGGCAATGGAGATCGAGTACCTTCATGGCGTGAAGCGTACGCAGCCCGACTGTGGCTCAGCCGTGGCGACGCAGCAGGTAACGATAGACAAAACCTGGAAACGCCAGAGTCAGAAACAGAGTGCCGGTGATGGCGTAGAACTCCCAGCCTTGGGGAGCGTTCTGGCCAGCGCGACGCTCCAGCAGCATGGCCAGTGCACCCACCAGAAAGTACAGCGCCACCAACTCGATCAAACGGATGAGCAGGCTCTTTGTGGGCGCTGCCACCGGGCCGATCAGGGCCAGCCGCTGGCTGATGAAAGGCAGGTTGGCGGCCACCAGCGCAGCGATGATGACCAGCCAGATGGCCCCGGTTTGTGACACAGCTCTAGCGCCCGCAGGAGATCAGGTCTGCAGTGCGCGCACGATGGCGTTGGCACACAGGCTCATCAGCCCGCCGGGCAGCAGGCCCAGCACCAGCACCAGGGCACCATTCACCGTCAGCACCAGTCGCACATCCACAGGAGCAGACACGCTGGTTGCGGTGAGGGGAGCGTCAAAGTACATCACCTTCACCACACGCAGGTAGTAGAAGGCACCAATCAGCGACATGATGACGGCGAACACTGCCAGTGCGATGTAGATGCCTTGGCCCGAAGCCAGCAGCGACTGCAACACGGCCAGCTTTGCGTAGAAGCCCACCATGGGTGGAATACCGGCCAGCGAGAACAGGCAAATGGCCATCACACCCGCGTACAGGGGACTGCGCTGGTTCAGACCTGCCAGGTCGGAAATCTCTTCACTTTCAAAGCCTTCACGCGCCAGCAAGAGGATGACACCAAAACTTGCCAGCGTGGTGAGCACGTAGGTGACGATGTAGAACATCGAGGCGCTGTAAGCGTTCTCGGTGACAGCGGGGTTCACCTGACCATTGATGACGCCGGACAGCAGGCCCAGCAACACGAAACCCATTTGCGCGATGGTGGAGTAAGCCAGCATGCGCTTGAGGTTGGTCTGCGCGATGGCTGCGAGGTTACCGATCAGCAACGAACCAATCGCCAGGACGGCCAGCATCTGCTGCCAGTCAATCGCCAGAGGCAGCAGCCCGTCCACCAGCAGACGCATGGTGATGGCAAATGCTGCGAGCTTGGGAGCACCACCAATCATCAGCGTGATAGCTGTGGGAGCACCTTGGTACACGTCAGGAATCCACATGTGGAAGGGCACCACACCCAGCTTGAATGCCAGACCGGCCACTACAAACACCAAACCGAACACCAACACCTGGTGCTTGATCTGACCCGACAGCACCGCCTTGAAGACTTGACCGATGTCCAGAGAGCCTGTGGCACCGTAGAGCATGGACAGGCCATACAGCAGGAAACCGCTGGCCATGGCACCCAGCACGAAGTACTTCATTGCGGCTTCGGTCGCGGTTGCATTGTCGCGACGAAGGGCCACCAGGGCGTAGCTGGACAGGGTGAGCAGTTCAAGGCCCAGATAGATCACCAGGAAGTTGTTGCCGGAGATCATGATGAACATGCCCAGCAGCGCGAACATCGACAGGGTGAACATTTCGCCACCGCGCAGCATGTCGCGGTCAGCGGCGTAAGGGCGGGAATAGACCAAGGTCACCATCACGGCCACAGTGGCAAAGCATTTAAGCCAGTTGCCCATGGAGTCACTCACCACCATGTTGCCGAAGCCGTAGAACGTGTTGCCGCTGCTGGCGTACACGCCTTCCAGGGCTGCCACCACAGCCAGTGTCAGCATGGTGAGCACGTAGGTCGCAGTCCTGCGGGGGCTGTTCACCCCCAGATCGACCAGCGCGATCACGCAGGCCATCACAAGAAGGACGATCTCGGGGTAGACCGCAAGCCAGCTGATGTTGTCAATCATCTCAAATCTCTCAGTTCTGTCGGTCAGTTCAGCTTATGCAGGGCAACATGCTTGAGCAGCTCGGCCACCGAGGCGTCCATCACATCGGTGAAGGGACGGGGGTACAGGCCCATGGCCAGTACAGCAATGGCCAGAATGGCAAGGATCAGGAATTCGCGGCTGCAAATGTCCGACAGTTCCTTGACGTGATCGTTGCCCACGGGGCCCAGGTAAACCCGCTTGAACATCCACAGCGTGTAGGCAGCGCCAAAGATCAAGGCTGTGGCAGCCATCAAGCCAATCCAGAAGTTGGCCTTCACCGCGCCCAGGATCACCATCCATTCACCCACGAAGCCCGCAGTACCTGGCAAACCGCAGTTGGCCATGGCAAACAGCAGAGCAAACGCAGTGAAGTTGGGCATTGTGTTGACCACGCCGCCATAAGCAGAGATTTCACGAGAGTGAACGCGGTCGTACAGAACACCAATGGACAGGAACATGGCGCCGGATACGAAACCGTGCGCAATCATCTGCACCAGGCCACCGGACACACCCAGGTCGTTGAAGATGAAGAAACCCAAGGTCACGAAACCCATGTGTGCCACAGAGGAGTAAGCCACCAGCTTTTTCATGTCCTTCTGCACCATGGCCACCAAGCCCACGTAGACCACCGCCACCAGCGACAGCCCCACCATCAGCCAGGCCCATTCACGCGACGCATCAGGAGCGATAGGCAGAGAGAAGCGCAGGAAACCGTAGGCACCCAGCTTCAGCATGATGGCAGCCAGCACAGCAGAGCCACCGGTAGGCGCTTCCACGTGCACATCGGGCAACCAGGTGTGGACTGGCCACATGGGCACCTTCACGGCAAAAGCTGCAAAGAATGCAAAGAACAGCAATGTCTGCGCAGACATTCCCAGAGGCAGCTTGTGCCAGGCGGTAATGTCGAAGCTGCCACCCGACTGGTTGTACAGGTAGATCAGCGCAATCAGCATGAGCAACGAGCCCAGCAGCGTGTACAGAAAGAACTTGAAGGCTGCGTAGATCTTGTTAGGACCACCCCAGATACCGATGATGAGGTACATGGGGATCAGGGTCGCCTCGAAGAACACGTAGAACAGCATGCCGTCGAGTGCGGAGAACACGCCGATCATCAAGCCCGAAAGAATCAGGAACGCGCCCATATACTGGTTCACACGCTCGGTGATCGATTCCCACGAAGCGAGAACCACAATCACGGTGATGAACGCAGTGAGTGGTACGAACCAGAAAGAAATGCCATCCACACCGAGGTGGTAATTCACATTGAAGCGCTCAATCCAGACCGCTTTCTCGACAAACTGCATGGCTGCGGTGCCCGTCTGGAAGCCACCGTAAAGAGGCAAGGTCACCAGGAAGCCAGCCAGTGCACCGATCAAGGCGATCCAGCGCACGGCGCGGGCATGCTCATCACGCCCCAGAGCCAGCAGGACAGCGCCGAAAACAATCGGGGTCCAAATGGACAGACTCAACAACGAACTCATTTCTTGTTTTCCTTATTTGATGAGCTGCATGAAGAAATCGCCCCAAACGAACCATGTCATCAGCGCGAATACACCCAAAATCATCACCAAGGCGTAGTGGAAGACAAAGCCCGACTGCACCCAGCGTACGACACCAGACACGGCCCCCACCAGCTTCCATGAGCCATTCACCACACCACCGTCAATGATGGCCTGGTCGCCCACCTTCCACAGGCCAGTACCCAAGGCACGGGCACCACGGGCCAGAATGTTCTCGTTGATCCAGTCCAGGTAGTACTTGTTTTCGAGCAGGCGGTACAGGGGTTGCACGCGCGCCTTGATCCCTGCAGGCAAGGCAGGGTTCACCATGTACATGTAGTAGGACAGCGCCACACCTGACAAGGCCAGCCAGAAAGGTGCGGTTTGCAGACCGTGGACGGCCATGGCCACAGGACCGTGGAAGATTTCAGCCAGCTTGGCCATCGCAGGGTGCTTGGCAGCATCCACAAAGATGACGTCCTTGAAGAAGTCGCCGAACAGCATGGGCTGGATGAACATGAAACCCACCAGAACCGAGGGGATCGCCAGCAGCACCAGCGGCACTGTCACCACCCATGGGGATTCGTGAGGCTCATGGTGCTCTTCGTGACCGTGGTGGTCATCATGGTGCGCATCCGGGTTCTGATCAAAACGTTCCTTGCCATGGAAGACCAGGAAGTACATGCGGAACGAGTAGAACGCCGTCACAAACACACCGGCCAACACAGCAAAGTGAGCGAAGTGGGCCGCAGGCAAATGACTGAAATGCACCGCCTCAATGATGCTGTCCTTGGAATAGAAACCCGAGAACAAGGGGGTACCGATCAGAGCAAGGGAACCCAGCAAAGATGTGATCCAGGTGATGGGCATGTACTTGCGTACGCCCCCCATCCAGCGGATGTCCTGGTTGTGATGCATGCCCATGATGACCGAGCCTGCGCCAAGGAACAGCAACGCCTTGAAGAAAGCGTGGGTCATCAGATGGAACACCGCCACAGAGTATGCGGATGCCCCCAGCGCCACAGTCATGTAACCCAGCTGAGACAAGGTGGAGTAAGCCACCACGCGCTTGATGTCATTCTGGATAATGCCCAGGAAGCCCATGAACAGCGCTGTGATGGAGCCGATGACCAGGATGAAGTTGAGGGCCGTGTCTGACAGCTCAAACAAGGGCGACATCCGGGACACCATGAAGATGCCAGCCGTCACCATGGTAGCCGCATGGATCAGGGCGGAGATGGGGGTTGGACCTTCCATCGAATCTGGTAACCACACGTGCAGCGGGAACTGGGCAGACTTACCCATCGCACCGATGAACAGGCAGATGCAGATCACAGTGATCAACATCCAGTCAGTACCAGGGAATGTAAAGCCACCAAGCTCAGAGGACTTTGCAAAGATTTCGGTGTAGTTCAGCGTACCTGCATAGGCCGCAATCAAGCCGATGCCCAGAATGAAGCCAAAGTCACCCACGCGGTTAACCAAGAATGCCTTCATGTTGGCAAAGATGGCCGATGGCTTGTTGAACCAGAAACCGATCAGCAGGTATGAAACCAAGCCCACCGCTTCCCAGCCAAAGAAGAGCTGCAGCAGGTTGTTGCTCATGACGAGCATGAGCATCGAGAAAGTGAACAGCGAGATATAGGCGAAGAAGCGGTTGTAGCCTTCATCCTCTTCCATGTAGCCGATGGTGTAGATGTGCACCATCAGCGACACGAAAGTCACCACCACCATCATCATGGCGGTCAGGCTGTCCACCATGAACCCGACCTCCATCTTGAGGCCACCCACCACCATCCATGTGTAGAGGGTTTCGTTGAATCGTGCGCCATCCAGAGCAACACTCTTGAGCGTGAGCGCAGACAGCACAAATGCCACGAACACGCCAAGGATGGTCAGGGTGTGGCTCAGTCGGCGACCAATCCAGTTACCACCGAAGGTCGTACCAAAGATACCAGCGAGCAAAGCGCCCGCCAGCGGAGCCAGCGGAACGGCCAGGAGCGTGGATGCAGAGAGGGTTTGACTCATTCTTGAGAACCTTGCAAATACGGGGAACTCATCAACCCTTGAGGGTGTTGAGATCTTCTGCGTTGATGCTGGACTTGTTACGGAACAGCAGCACCAGAATGGCCAAACCAATAGCGGACTCTGCCGCAGCCACTGTCAGGATGAAAAACACGAAAACTTGACCGTGCATGTCATCCAGATAGTGAGAGAAAGCCACGAAGTTCATGTTGACTGCCAGCAGCATCAGTTCGATGGCCATCAGCAACACGATGAGGTTTTTGCGGTTCAGGAAAATGCCGATGACGGACAGAGCAAACAGCATCGCCCCCAGCGAGAGGAAATGTCCCAAAGTCAAAGTCATGCTTTTTTCTCCTCGGCCACAGCCGCCTCAGGGGCTGGATCAGCAGGCTTTTGTGTAGGGGCCAGCTTGACGACAGCCAGACGGTCACGCGCCTGCACACGGATCTGCGTAGAAGGATTGATGGCCTTGCTGTCCTTGCGTTGACGCAGAGTCAGCGCAATCGCCGCGATCATGGCGACCAGCAGAATGACAGCTGCGATTTCCACTGGGTAGAGGTACTGGGTGTACAGCAGCTTGCCCAAGATTTTGGTGTTGGAGTGCTGAACCACCTGACCGGCCGCATCCAGCACGGGAGCGGCGACTTTGGGCTCATCCAGACCGCGGAAACCGCCCATCAAGACAGCAGCCATTTCGAGAGCAATCAATGCACCCACCGTGGCAGCAAGAGGGAAGTGTTTCCAGAAACCTTTGCGCACCGTGTCGATGTGAATATCCAGCATCATCACCACGAAAAGGAAAAGCACCATCACTGCGCCAAGGTACACAAGCACCAGCGCAATCGCGAGAAACTCTGCCTTCAGCAGCAACCAGACAGCGGAAGCCTGCGAGAAAGCAAGAATCAGATAGAGCACTGCATGCACCGGGTTGCGTGCAGTGATCACCCGGAAGGCTGCAAACAGCAGCACTACCGAGAAGAGGTAGAAGAAACCAGTCTTGGCGTCCATGGATCGGGTCTTTATAGAAAGTCAGGCAAACAGGCCGAGTTCAACACCGATCAACGGTATTTGGCGTCTGCCGCCTTGGCCGCGGCGATCTCGCCTTCGTACCGGTCTCCCACTGCCAGGAGCATGTCCTTGGTGAAGTACAGGTCACCCCGCTTTTCTCCGTGGTATTCGAAGATGTGCGTTTCCACGATGGAATCGACTGGGCAGCTTTCCTCGCAGAAGCCACAGAAAATGCACTTCGTCAGATCAATGTCGTAACGGGTGGTCCGACGCGAACCATCGTCGCGCACATCCGACTCAATGGTGATAGCCATGGCAGGGCACACGGCTTCGCACAGCTTGCAGGCAATGCAACGCTCTTCACCATTCTCATAGCGGCGCAGGGCATGCAGGCCACGAAAACGCGGCGACAGCGGTGTCTTCTCTTCAGGAAACTGCACAGTCACCTTACGGCGAAAGGCATAGCGCCCCGTCAGGGCCATTCCCTTGAGGAGCTCCACCAGCATGAAGCTCTTGAAAAAGTCTTTGAACGAAAAAGGTGCAGCAGCAGCAACAGCAGTCATGTGTGTCCCCGCTTATTTCCAGATATTCCAAGGCGAGAGCAACCAACCGCCCACGACGACCAGATACACCAAGGTAACTGGGATAAAGATCTTCCAGCCCAGACGCATGATCTGGTCATAACGGAAGCGAGGAAACGTAGCCCGGATCCAGATGAACATGGAAACGACCAAGAACGTCTTGAGGCCGAGCCAGATCCATCCTGGGATGAAGGAAAGCGCATCCACCGGAGGCAGCCATCCACCCAGGAACATCAAAACCGCCAGAATGGAAACCAGCCACATGCTGGCGTATTCAGCCAGGAAGAAGATGGCAAAGCCCATGCCGGAATACTCCACCATGTGACCCGCCACAATCTCGGCCTCACCCTCCACCACGTCAAAGGGGTGACGGTTGGTTTCGGCCACACCGGAGATCAGGTACACCAGGAAAATGGGCAGCAATGGCAACCAGTTCCAGGACAGAAGCGATACACCATGCGAGGCAGCCCAGCCCCGGCTCTGGCTGGCAACGATCTCGGTGAGGTTCATGCTGCCCGAAACCATGATGACAACCAGGAAGCAGAAGCCCATGGCGATCTCGTAACTCACCATTTGAGCCGAAGCGCGCAGAGCACCGAGGAAGGCATATTTGGAGTTGGAAGCCCAACCCGCAATGATGACGCCGTACACCTCAATCGAAGTGATCGCCATGACCAGCAGCAGCCCGGCATTGACATTGGCCAAAGCAACGTCCGGAGCGAAAGGAATTGCAACCCAGGCAGCCAGAGCAGGCATGATGGCCATGATCGGCCCCAAGATGAACAAGCCCTTGCTGGCAGCCGTAGGTTGGATGATTTCCTTGGTCAGCAGCTTCAAGGCGTCAGCGATAGGCTGCAAAAGCCCCAGAGGCCCCACACGGTTGGGACCATAGCGAACTTGCATGAAACCCAGCAGCTTCCGCTCCCACAAAGTCAGGTAAGCAACTGCGCCCATCAGGGGAGCCAGAATGCACACGATCTTCAGAAGGATCCAGAGCACAGGCCATGCCATGGCCGACCACCATCCGAAGGGCAACAAACCCAGACCGGCGTTATAGAGCGCATCGATCATGCGGCCACCTCTTCTTTTGCCATGCGTGCATCCGCGGTCAGTTGCAACGATGAAGAACGACGCACCAAACCATCCAGTTCATAGATGGATGCGACAACAGGTTCAGCCACGATCGTAGCGCCCGAAGCAGGTGTACCACTCACGGCATTGGACAGCTGACTTGCAGGAACATGAGTAACCGTTCCAGCGGGGGCGTTGGTGGCACGAGCGAGCACATCCTGCGACGTTTCAAAGTCGAAGCCGGGAATACCCAACAGATTGGCCAAAACACGCAGCACCTTCCAGGCCGGACGCGTTTCACCCAGAGGGCGAACCACAGCATGGAAACTCTGGATGCGACCTTCGGCATTCACGAAGCTGCCAGATGTTTCGGTAAACGGTGCGATGGGAAGCAATACGTCGCTGAATTCCAAGTTGGACTTGAAAGGACTCAGCGTGACCACCATCTCGGATTGAGACAGTCCTTCAGCAGCCTTTTGACCCCAAGCAGAATCGTAAACAGGCTCGTTGTTCAACAACAGCGCAGCTTTCACTCCGCCCGACAGCATTTGGGCGGCGTTCAAACCACCATTCACAGGGTGAGCGCCCGCAAACTGTGCGCCAACCGTGTTGGCCGCTTCAGTGAGATAACCCACCGTCGCACCTGTCTGCTGACCGATCCAGTTCGCCAATGCCAGCAGTTGAGCGGCTTCCCCGTGGTGAGCGGCGGCATTACCCAGCAGCACAGCCTTGCGTTCACCACCCAGCAACGAGGCGGCAATGGCCTTTGCAGCGTCATCAGCAGGCGTGGCCCCATGTGGAGCGGATACACCCTTCTCTTGTGCAATAGCTGTGGCAATCGCACCGAGGACGGAGAGCCACTGGTTGGCGGGCTGGGCCACAAACGTAGCCACAGGCATGGCCCAGTCGTGAACCTTGGAAGCAACAGCACTGACTTGGCATCCGTGGCGGGCAGCCTGACGGATACGCTGGGCAAACAGGGGATGGTCCTTGCGCAGGTTGGAGCCAACCACCAGTACGCGCCGGAGCGTGGACAGCGAAGCAATGGAGGTTCCGAGCCAACGGATGCCTTCAGGCGCTGCGAACTGGGCATTGCGCAAGCGGTAGTCGATATTGTCGCTACCCAAACCACGCACCAGTGCCGACGACAGGTACAGCTCTTCCAGCGTACTGTGTGGGCTCACCAAAGCGCCAATAGCACCAGTGCCGTGCTCAGTCTTGATGTTCTTCAGACCATTGGCGACGTACTCCAGCGCAGTCTGCCAATCCACTTCCTTCCACACCCCACCCTGCTTGAGCATGGGTTGCGTCAGGCGGTCAGGACCATTCAACGCTTCATACGAGAAACGATCACGGTCGGCAATCCAGCACTCATTGACCGCCTCGTTTTCGAGCGGAACCACACGCATGACGCGGTGGTTTTTGACCTGGACAATCAGATTGGCTCCCGTGGAGTCGTGAGGACTGACCGAACGACGACGAGAAAGCTCCCATGTACGAGCGCTGTAGCGGAAAGGTTTGCTGGTCAGCGCACCCACAGGGCAGATATCAATCATGTTGCCCGACAGCTCGGAGTCGACCGTGTCACCCGCAACGGTCGTGATCTCAGAGTGCTCGCCACGATGGATCATGCCCAGCTCCATCACGCCAGCAATTTCCTGACCGAAGCGGACACAGCGAGTGCAGTGAATGCAGCGACTCATTTCTTCCATGGAAATGAGAGGGCCCACATCCTTGTGCAGCACGACGCGCTTTTCCTCTTCATAACGAGAGGAAGAGCCACCGTAGCCCACGGCCAGATCCTGGAGTTGACACTCACCGCCCTGGTCGCAAATGGGGCAATCCAGCGGGTGATTGATCAGCAGGAATTCCATGACCGACTTCTGAGCCTTGATGGCCTTGTCGCTCTTGGTGCGCACGATCATGCCTTGGGTCACGGGCGTGGCGCAGGCAGGCATGGGCTTGGGAGCCTTTTCGACATCCACCAGGCACATACGGCAGTTGGCGGCAATCGAAAGCTTCTTGTGGTAGCAGAAGTGAGGGATGTAGGTACCAGCCTTTTCAGCTGCATGCATCACCATGCAACCTTCGGCGACCTCAACCTTCTGACCGTCCAGTTCAATTTCAACCATATGTTTCTCGCGATCAGACAGAAGCTGCGGGCTGGGCCGCCTTGTTCCGGATCAATGCTTCAAACTCGGGACGGAAATGCTTGATCATTGCCCGCACGGGCATGGCTGCAGCGTCACCCAACGCGCAAATGGTGCGTCCTTGGATGTTGTCAGCCACAGAATTGAGCAAGTCCAGATCACCCTCGCGTCCCTGCCCGTGCTGGATGCGGTCAATCACACGCCACATCCATCCTGTGCCTTCACGGCAAGGAGTGCACTGGCCGCATGACTCATGCGAATAGAAATAGGACAGGCGCAGGAGGCTTTCCACCATGCTGCGGGAATCATCCATGACGATCACAGCACCGGAGCCCAGCATGGAGCCAGCCTTGGCAATGGAGTCGTAGTCCATCGTGCATTCCATGATGATGGAAGCGGGCAACACTGGAGCAGACGAACCTCCGGGAATGACGGCTTTGAGCTGACGGCCCTTGCGAACACCACCAGCCAGCTCCAGCAGTTTGGAAAATGGTGTTCCCAGAGGAATCTCGTAATTGCCTGGTTTTTCTACGTCACCCGACACCGAGAAAATCTTGGTGCCGCCGTTGTTGGGCTTTCCACACTCCAGGTAAGCAGCGCCGCCATTGCGGATGATCCAGGGAACCGCTGCAAATGTCTCGGTGTTGTTGATGGTGGTGGGTTTGCCGTACAACCCGAAGCTCGCGGGAAACGGAGGCTTGAAGCGAGGCTGACCCTTCTTGCCCTCCAGGGATTCCAGAAGCGCAGTTTCTTCACCACAAATGTAGGCACCAAAACCATGCGCAGCGTGCAACTGGAAGTTGAAACTGCTGCCCAGAATGTTGTCACCCAGATAACCTGCGGCACGGGCTTCCTCCAGAGCCGCTTCGAAGCGCTCATAGGTCTGGAAAATCTCACCGTGTATATAGTTGTACCCGACGGTGATGCCCATGGCATAGGCAGCAATGATCATGCCCTCAATTACGATGTGAGGGTTGAATTGCAGAATGTCTCGGTCTTTGCACGTACCTGGCTCGCCTTCGTCAGAATTGCAAACCAGATACTTTTGCCCCGGGAATGAACGGGGCATGAAGCTCCATTTCAGCCCTGTCGGGAAACCTGCGCCGCCACGGCCACGCAGGCCTGATTCCTTCACAGTGGCAATGACCTGATCTTGTGTAAGACCTTCACCACCGTCCTTGCCCAAAATCTTACGAAGAGCTTGGTATCCACCACGTGCTTCGTAGTCTTTGATACCCCAGTTGGTTCCGTCCAACCCTGCATAGATTTGAGGATTGATATGACGGTCATGAAAACAGGTCTGGACACCTGTGGCCTTGAATTGAGAGAGAACCTGTGCTGCCGTGGTCATCACTTACCCTCCGCTGCACGCAGACCATCCACCAACTGATCAAGCTTGTCGTTGTCCATGAAGCTGCACATGGTCCGGTCGTTCACCAGCATGACAGGTGCGTCAGCACATGCACCAAGACACTCGCATTGCTGAAGGGTGAACATTCCGTCGGAAGTGGTTTCTCCCATGGAGATACCCAGTTTCTTCTCCAGGTGGTGAAGGGCCTTTTGACCATCACGCAACTGGCATGGAAGATTGGTGCACACATTCAGCTTGTACTTGCCAACAGGATGTTGGTTGTACATGTTGTAGAACGTGGTGACTTCATGCACCGCGATCTGGGCCATACCCAGATAGTCGGCGATCACCGCTTCGCTTTCGGGGCTGACAAAGCCTTGTTCCTGCTGCACGATGGACAAGCAGGCCATGACTGCAGACTGTTTCTGGTCTGCAGGGTATTTGGCTACTTCCCGCGCAAATCGCGCAAGGGTCGCTTCGGTAATCATCGGTCAATCTCTCCGAACACGATATCCATGGTGCCAATGATGGCAACGGCATCCGCGATCATGTGCCCGCGGGCCATTTCATCCAAGGTTGCCAAATGGGCAAAACCTGGAGCACGAATCTTCAAGCGATAAGGTTTGTTGGCTCCATCGCTCACAAGGTAGATACCAAACTCTCCCTTGGGATGCTCCACCGCTGCATAGGCTTCGCCCGGTGGCACATGGAACCCTTCAGTGAAGAGCTTGAAGTGGTGAATCAGCTCTTCCATATTGGACTTCATGGACTCGCGAGCTGGGGGGGCGACCTTGTGGTTGTCGGTGATCACCGGGCCGGGGTTGGCCTTGAGCCAATCGACGCACTGTTTGATGATGCGATTGGACTCACGCATCTCCTGCACACGAACCAGATAGCGGTCGTAACAGTCACCTGTCTTGCCCACAGGGATATCGAAATCCACGCGATCGTATGCATCGTACGGCTGGGTCTTGCGCAAATCCCAAGCAATACCAGAGCCACGGAGCATTGGCCCTGTCATGCCCAGGTTCAATGCACGCTCAGGCGCCACGACGCCAATGCCTACCGTACGCTGCTTCCAGATACGGTTGTCAGTCAACAGTGTCTCGTACTCATCCACACAACCCGGGAAGCGTTGAGTGAAGTCGTCGATGAAGTCCAGCAAAGAACCTTGGCGATTCTTGTTCATCGCCTCCAGCGCCTTGGCATTCTTGATCTTGCTGACCTTGTACTGCGGCATGCTGTCGGGCAAATCGCGGTACACACCACCGGGACGGAAGTAAGCCGCATGCATGCGAGCGCCCGAGACGGCCTCATACATGTCGAACAAGTCTTCACGCTCGCGGAAGGTGTAGATCAGGATCGTGGAGCTACCGCAATCGTTACCGTGCGAGCCGAGCCACATGAGGTGGTTGAGCAGGCGCGTGATCTCAGAAAACATCACCCGGATGTACTGGGCACGCAGAGGCACCTCAATACCCAGCAATTTTTCAATCGCCAAGCAGTACGCATGCTCGTTGCACATCATGGACACATAGTCCAACCGATCCATATAAGGCAGCGATTGGATGTATGTCTTGTGCTCAGCCAGCTTCTCTGTCGCACGATGAAGCAGGCCAATGTGCGGGTCGGCACGCTGGACGACTTCGCCATCAAGCTCCAGCACCAAGCGCAACACACCGTGCGCGGCAGGGTGCTGGGGACCAAAGTTGAGGGAATAGTTCTTGATTTCAGCCATGGTGTATCACTCGAACCCGAGAGGGCTTAGTGAAGGCCTCCGTACTTGTCTTCGCGAATGATGCGAGGCGTGATTTCACGTGGCTCGATGGAAACGGGCTCATAGACCACACGGCGCTGCTCAGCGTCGTAGCGCATTTCCACGTGGCCAGACAGAGGAAAGTCTTTGCGGAATGGGTGCCCAATGAAACCGTAATCGGTCAGGATACGACGCAGGTCGTTATGACCGTCAAACACGATGCCAAACAGATCAAAAGCTTCACGCTCATACCAGTTGGCCGAATTCCACAAGTTCGCCACAGACGGAATGACCGGAAAATCATCGTCAGCGCAGAAAACCTTGACTCGCACTCGCTGATTCAGGCTGACTGACAGCAAATGGGAGACGACACAGTACCGAGGCCCCTCGTGTACCGCATCTGCATAAGCAGAGTAATCCACGCCGCACAGGTCTACCAATTGCTCAAAGCGACAACCCTCGGAGTCCCGCAACAGCCCCATTGCCACCAGATAGTCTTTCGCAGCAACTTCAACAGTCACCTCATCCAGAGCAACACCGATGGATCGCACTTTGTCACCAAGCACAGAGGCAATGGTGTTTTTCAGAGTTTCAGGCCGAATGGCAACAGAAGTCATCATCAAACCTTCAGACACGGGCAATGGTGTTGGTGCGGCGAATCTTCTGCTGCAGCTGGATGATTCCATAGATAAGTGCCTCAGCCGTAGGAGGGCAACCCGGAACATACACATCCACCGGAACGATGCGATCACAGCCGCGCACCACCGAATAACTGTAGTGGTAGTAGCCACCACCATTGGCGCATGAGCCCATGGAAAGAACCCACCGAGGCTCAGACATCTGGTCATACACCTTGCGCAAGGCAGGAGCCATCTTGTTGCACAGCGTGCCTGCAACAATCATCAAGTCAGACTGACGCGGGCTTGCACGAAAAACTTCCGCACCAAAACGACCAATGTCGTAACGAGCGGCAGCTGCGTGCATCATCTCCACAGCACAGCAAGCCAAACCGAAAGTCATGGGCCACAAGGACCCTGTCTTGGCCCAGTTCACCACGGAGTCGTAACTCGTGGTGATGAAGCCTTCTTTCATCACGCCTTCAATCATTGCATCTGTCCTTGTTGAAGCCAGGTCATTCCCAGTCCAGGGCGCCTTTTTTCCACTCGTAGGCGAAGCCCACAACGAGGATGGCCAAGAAGATCGAAACGGCCACAAAACCAGTCATCCCGACCTCATGCAGAGTTACCGCCCAAGGAAAAAGGAAAGCAATCTCAAGGTCGAACAAAATGAACAAGATGGCCACGAGGTAATAGCGCACATCGAACTTCATGCGCGCGTCCTCGAAGGCTTCAAAGCCGCATTCGTAAGGGGAGTTTTTGGCCTCATCCGGGCGATTGGGGCCCAGAACATAACCGAGGATCAAGGGGACAACGCCTACGGCGCTGCCGACCAAGATGAACAAGAGGACGGGGAGGTACTGATCGAGGTTCATCTTGAGGATGCTCACCGCTGTGGCCCGACCCGTCAAAACGCGAGATTTTGCAGGCAGGCCTTTGTTTTGGTGCCGTCGGCGAGACTCGAACTCGCACAGCTTTCGCCACTACCCCCTCAAGATAGCGTGTCTACCAATTTCACCACGACGGCTGATGTTGCATGTCTGGATGGCATGAGGAACCATGAAGGCTTTGGCTTTCCAGACAATCCGGAATTCTACTCCGGAAAAACCCTGCCGAAGCGGCAGGGCCCAAATTTAAGGAGATTATTTTGCAGGGATTTGCGCTGCGCCAGAGGCAGGTACAGCTGGCGCCACGTCTGCTGTGGGAGCAGCAGCTGGCACGCTGGCTGCTGGCGTTTCAAGCACACTGCCTGCACCCGCGGGACGCACATTGCCAAAGTAAGCCAGCGCCAGAGTTGCCGCGAAGAACACCGCAGCCAAAATGGCAGTAGTCCGCGACAAAAAGTTGGCACTGCCACTGGCACCAAACAGGCTACCTGAGGAGCCACTACCAAAAGCAGCACCCATGTCAGCACCCTTGCCATGCTGCACCAGAATCAAACCAATCATCCCCAATGCGGCCAGCATTTGAACGGCCAGGATGACATTTACCAGGATACCCATATTTACTCCTAATTTAATAGCACGCTGCGCTTATTCAACGTGCAGCAGCGATGATTTTGAGAAAGTCTTCTGCCTTGAGTGACGCGCCACCGACCAAACCGCCATCGATGTCGGGTTGAGCAAGCAGCTCAGCCGCATTTGCCGCGTTCATACTGCCGCCATACACGATACGGATACGGTCAGCATGTGCACTGGCCGCAGCCAGCTGAGCACGCAAAACTGCATGCACCTGCTGCGCCTGCTCAGGCGTTGCAGTGCGGCCCGTACCAATCGCCCACACCGGTTCGTAGGCCACTACGATTTCGCTGATGCAGTGGCCATTGACATGTATGACTGCCGCAAGCTGGCGCTTGACCACCGCTTCCGTCTGTCCCGCTTCACGCTCCTGCAGGGTTTCACCCACACACACCACAGGCGTTATACCTGCAGCCAGAGCCTGACGCGCCTTTTCAGCGACCACGCCATCGCTCTCCCCGTGGTACTGCCGCCGCTCGGAGTGGCCCACCAACGCGTACCGGACCCCAAAGTCCTGCAGCATGACCGACGAAGTTTCGCCGGTGTACGCGCCGGATGCGTGGGCTGAGACATCTTGAGCTGCCAACGCAATGGCACTGCCAGCGACCTTTGCCGAAACTTGCGCAAAGTAGGGCGCAGGTACAGCCAAAGCTACATCGCATGCCGGAGCCTGCTGCAGGCCGGCAAGAAGACCGTTGAGCAACGCCTCATTGGACGCCAGCCCACCATTCATCTTCCAGTTACCGGCGATCAGTTTCTTTTTCATGTTCACCATGTCAGAACAATCTTGCCTATATGTTGATTGGACTCCATCAGTGCGTGGGCAGCTGCCGCCTGGCCAGCATCAAACGTTTGGTAAATCACAGGACGAAGGCGGGACTGCGCAATCAAAGGCCATACATGCTCACGCAAAGCTTGAGCGATCGCAGACTTGAACTCCACAGAACGTGGACGCAGAGTAGAGCCAGTGATGGTCAATCTGCGACGCAACACCAAACCAGCATTGAATGCAGCCTTGGTGCCCCCCTGCACGGCAATGATGACGAGACGACCATCTTCAGCCAGGCAATCCACCTCGCGCGCGACGTAGTCCCCACCCACCATGTCAAGAATGACGTCCGCACCCCGCCCATCGGTGATACGACGGACCTCGGCCACGAAATCCTGCGACCGGTAGTTGATGGCATGGTGTGCCCCCAACTCCACAGCTGCTGCGCACTTCTCATCACTGCCCGCTGTAGCGATCACCACCGCACCCCACTCACGAGCCAGCTGGATCGCCGTCACGCCGATACCACTCGTTCCACCCTGCACCAGGAAAACTTCTCCGCGCTGCAGGCGTCCACGATCAAAAACGTTGCTCCACACCGTGAAGAAAGTTTCCGGGAGAGAAGCAGCCTCGACATCAGACAACGCGCCAGGCACAGGCAGACACTGCCCGACTGGAGCCACGCACCACTCTGCGTAACCCCCTCCAGCCAAAAGCGCACACACCCTGTCACCCACCTTGAAGCCAGCCACCTCCATCGCACGCGCATCACCCGATTCAATGACACCGGCCACCTCCAGACCCGGAAGATCAGAGACTCCCGGAGGAGGTGCGTAATGCCCCGCACGCTGCAAGACATCCGGACGGTTGATGCCACTGGCAGTCACACGGATGAGAACCTCGCCTTCACCAGGGACAGGCACTGAGCGCTGCCCCAAACGCAATACGTCTGGCGCACCAAATTCAGAGATTTCCACCGCGCGCATGCTGCGTTCAGTCATATCGGTAGGGTTTAGATGAAATACCAATGCCAGCGCCTGCAATCAAGCGCTGGCAGCTATAAAAAACGTAGCGCCGTGAAGATACAGGGCCGAAGCCCCGTACATCACTGCTGCTGTTGCTGTTGCTGTTGCTGCTCCGATGCATGGCGACGCTGTTCCCGATCTCCCCGCTCTGCAGGGGCTGGGCGGTCGCCAGCCGCGGGACGCTCCGCCAGCGCCTTCATCGACAGCTTGACACGGCCCTTCTCGTCAGTCTCCATGACCTTGACCTTGACAATTTGGCCTTCAGACAGATAGTCGGAAACCTTCTCGACACGCTCGTGCGCAATCTGGCTGATGTGCAACAAACCATCCTTGCCCGGCAGCAAGTTGATGAGTGCGCCAAAGTCCAGGATCTTGGTCACAGGACCTTCGTAGACCTTGCCGATCTCCACTTCGGCCGTGATTTGCTCAATGCGGCGCTTGGCTTCATCCGCCTTGGCAGCCTCTGTGGCAGCGATAGTGATGGTGCCGTCTTCTTCGATATTGATCTGGCAGCCCGTCTCTTCTGTCAGAGCACGGATCACCGCCCCACCCTTACCGATCACGTCGCGGATCTTTTCAGGGTTGATCTTCATCGTGTAGAGCTTGGGAGCGAAGCTCGACACCTCGGTCTTGGCTTCACCCATGGCATCCTGCATCTTGCCCAGAATGTGCATGCGGGCTTCCTTGGCCTGGGCCAGCGCCACCTGCATGATCTCCTTGGTGATGCCCTGGATCTTGATATCCATCTGCAGGGCCGTGATACCAGCGGTAGTCCCGGCCACCTTGAAGTCCATGTCACCGAGGTGATCTTCGTCACCCAGAATGTCCGTCAACACCGCAAAACGGTTGCCGTCCTTGATCAGGCCCATGGCAATACCCGCCACGTGCGCCTTCATGGGCACGCCAGCGTCCATCAGCGACAGACAGCCACCGCACACCGAAGCCATGGACGAGGAACCGTTGGACTCGGTGATTTCAGACACCACACGCATGGTGTAGGGGAACTCTTCCTTGGTGGGCAGCACGGCAACCAGAGCGCGCTTGGCCAGACGACCATGACCGATTTCACGACGCTTGGTAGAACCCATGCGCCCCACTTCACCCGTGGCAAAGGGAGGCATGTTGTAGTGCATCATGAAGCGGTCTTCGTACTCGCCAGACAGTGCATCGATGCGCTGAGCATCGCGCTCCGTACCCAGAGTGGTCACCACCAAGGCCTGGGTCTCGCCACGCGTGAACAGCGAAGAGCCGTGCGCACGGGGCAGAACACTGTTGCGAATCTCAATAGGACGCACAGTACGGGTGTCGCGGCCATCGATGCGTGGCTCACCAGCCAGAATCTGGCTGCGAACAATGCCCGCCTCGATGTCGAACAGCATGCCTTCGACCTTGACGGAATCGAATTCGACACCCTCAGCCTTCAATGCTTCCATGACGGAAGCGTAGGCCTCACGGCACGCCTGGGTACGCGCCTGCTTGTTACGGATCTGATAAGCCGCACGCAGCTTGGAGTCTGCAAAACCCACCACCTTGGCAATCAGCGCTTCGTCCTTGGCGGGTGCCTCCCATTGCCAGACGGGCTTGCCTGCATCGCGCACCAATTCATGGATGGCGTTGATGGCAATCCTGCCTTGCTCATGGCCAAACACCACAGCACCCAGCATGACTTCTTCAGACAGCTGAAGGGCTTCGGACTCCACCATCAGCACAGCGGCTTCGGTGCCAGCCACCACCAAGTCCATCTGCGAGTTCTTGCGCGCAGTCTGGCCAGGGTTGAGGACATATTCACCATTGATATAGCCCACACGAGCAGCCCCAATGGGGCCGTTGAATGGGATACCAGAGACAGCCAAGGCTGCGCTGGTCGCAATCAAGGCAGCGATGTCTGCATCCACTTCAGGATTCAACGAAATGGTGTGCACCACCACGTGCACTTCATTGAAAAAGCCTTCGGGGAACAACGGACGGATGGGGCGGTCGATCAGTCGGCTGGTCAGCGTTTCGTGCTCGCTGGGCTTCGCTTCACGCTTGAAGAAGCTGCCTGGAATCTTGCCAGCAGCGTACGTCTTCTCGATGTAATCAACCGTCAGCGGGAAAAAGTCTTGGCCAGGCTTGGCAGACTTGGATGCTACCACCGTTGCCAGAACCACGGTGTCCTCGATGTTGACCAGAACAGCGCCCGATGCCTGGCGGGCGATCTCACCCGTTTCCATGATGACGGTCTTGCCGCCCCACTGGAAGGTCTTGGTCACTTTATTGAAAATGCTCATTTCAGCTCCTTGAGAAAACAGCCAGCCCGAAGACCAGCCAGAGCGGAGAGCAATTCAGAACACGATGCCATTCCAGTGAAGCTGCCGCATGACCAGCGCCCTGCAACTGCATTGGAATGACACAGCTTCGCTCCGTTTTGCAACTCCGAAGTAAAAAACGCCTGAGCTAGCGAACTAACCCAGGCGTTTTTGCATGCGATAACGATTACTTGCGCAGACCCAGCTTGGCGATCAGTGCTGTGTAACGGTCAGCGTCCTTGGCCTTCAGGTAGTCAAGCAGCTTGCGGCGGCGGCTCACCATACGCAGCAGACCACGGCGACCATGGTGGTCTTTTGCGTGGGTCTTGAAGTGAGGTGTCAGCTCGTTGATACGGGCTGTCAGCAGTGCCACTTGCACTTCTGGGCTACCAGTATCGTTGGCGCTGCGCGCATTGGCCTTGACGACTTCGGCCTTGATGGAGGATGCGATCATGATTTTCCTTAAATGTGGCCCCACCAATATGAGAGCCATAGTTTTTACTTGCGCCAACAGCTGGAATGACCGACGGCGTGCGTCTTGCACCATGCAAAACTTGCCAAGTATACCCTGTACGGAATTTTTGGACTTGCAAAGGGAACCGCAATCCAGAACACTGCGCCAAGCACCCAAATGCAGCCAGCCCACAATCATCCTGAAGCCGATCATTGACCAACCCCAAATGGAAATAACGAACTCTACCCACACTCATCACGCACACCGCTGGCGCAGCGTGTTTTGCACAGTCATCTTTCTTTGCTCTTCACATCTCGTTGGAACTGCATGGGCCCAGGCATCCCAGACAGGCAAACCAAAGACCACCCAAGCGCCTCAACAGCAAAAGCGAGGAGGCCTTAAAGTGATCCCACACAAGAGTCCATCCGAAGAAACCCAAGCCGAGCGTGATCGAAGACTGTACAGAGAGTGCAAAGGCATGCCTAACGCTGGTGCTTGTTTGGGGTACACCCGCAGATAGGCTGCCGCTCATCCTTAAGGCGTGGCCATTAGTCACACGACCCACTGCGACACAACACAAAATCCTTAGGATCGCCCCATGCAAGCAACATCCCTCATCCCGGGAATCCAACAAATTCCAGACCAACACGGCTTTACTGCCATCGAATTGATGGTCGTGGTCGCCATTGTTGCAGTGCTAGCAGCCTTGGCTGCCCCCAGCTTCACCCCACTCATTGAACGCTGGCGTGTTCGCAGCGTGGTGGAAGACCTCACATCCACCCTCTACTACGCCCGGTCTGAGGCTATCAAGAACGGAGGCGGCATTGCTATTGACGCATACAACGGATGGAGCCAAGGATGGAAGGTCACACAAACAGTAAACGGCACAACAACAGACCTGCAAATAAGCACCACGCCCGCCAAAGTGAGCTTGGTGCAAAGTAATAACAAGACGAAGTTGTACTTGGATCGCTGGGGCACTCTGTCAGAGACAAGTGGTGGCGCGCCAACCTCTCTCGACATAGTGATTTACCCCGAAGGCAAGAACGCAAGTGATGCCAGCGCCATCAGGCTATGTACTTCATCAGGACGCATTGCCCAAATGAAACAAGGTGCCGCGTGCCCCTGATGAGGCGACCCAAACACCATGGACATCATTCTTCATTTCCCTCAATTCAGGCGACCAGCAAGCGGCTTCACCAGCATCGAATTGATGGTAGTAATCTCTATTGTTGCAACCTTGGCAGCATTGGCTGCCCCTAGCTTTACGCCAATCATCGAGAGTTGGCGAGTGAAAGAGGTAACAGAGCAACTCCAAGCCAGCCTGCAATATGCACGCTCAGAAGCCATCAAGCGCGGAGGACAAATAACTATCCAGAAGTTGCCCAACAACACCAATGGTTGCAAAACAGCTTCAAACAAGCTGGAATGGGATTGCGGATGGTTTATATGCCACGATACCAATAGTGATGGCACCTGCAACGCATCTGAAACCGTTTTACAGCGCGTTGACACATCGGCCAAAGTCCATATCAATCGCTCCAAAGGCGGTGCAACTATCAAGTTCAACCGATGGGGCCTAGTTGACGGCACCTGGCTCGGTTTCAACCTGACCCCCCTCGACAAAACTCTTGCCCATCCAGGCGCACGTGGCGTCTGCATGAGCTCAGGGGGCCGCATTCGCATCATTCCGCAAGAAGAAATACCGTGCAAAGCATGACTGCCATGACAACCACCTCACACCAACACCAACGTGGCATCACACTGATCGAATCCCTGGTTGCCGTGGTTATCACAGCGCTGGGAATCCTAGGCATTCTGGGTGTGCAGATGCGCACATTGACAGATACGTCTACCTCAGTGCGTCGCGCACAGGCGATACGCCTGATCGACGATTTGAGTGAGCGCATGAAGGCCAACCCCAATGCACTCACCAATATTAAAAGCTACGAATCCGGCTACAACAAGAAAGGCAGCGCGCTGATTACTGCTACAGACTGCAGCACTGTGGCGTGCACCCCCGCTGAACTGGTGACATACGACCTGAAGCAGTGGAAAACAACCGTAGAACAAAGCCTACCCGCCGGCCAAGCGAGTGTCTTTCTTGCGCCAGGCGAGGATGTTGACCCCCCAGGCGTGGATGTCAATAGACGACAGTTGGGAGTGATGATCGCCTGGCGCGAAAACGAGAAAGAGACGACTACAGGCTCCGGCGGCTACAAGGACGACATTGATGCCAGCAAGTTCCGCGCCTCTGACAGCAAATTGCTGTCAGGAACAGATGTCACGAATGCCTGCCCTGCAAATAGAACCTGTCACTTGCAGTACATACCCGTAGCTGCGCGATGCGCACCTTATGAAGACGGCAGCGGTAAAAAGAAGTTTTACTGCTCGTGAATACAAATCCCTCAATACGGCCGAGTACGTACCAAGCAATGCATTGAACATGAAAAGTCGAAAAAAAATGATTCATCAACGCGGTGTGACATTGATCGAGCTGATGGTAGGTATTGCCATCGGCTTGCTGGTGATTGCGGTCGCAATGGGCGCATTGATGGTTTCTCGTGGTGTTTCAGGCACCGTGAGTGACGCAAGCGGCTTACAGCAACAGGGAGCTTATATTCTCCGGACTATCGGTCAGCAGCTGCGACAGTCCGGGTCTCTGTATCTCAACCCCAATCCAGCTAGCGCTGCAAGCGCAGATGTACTTACCGCTGTTGCCTTTGAGATTCAGGCCACCGGACAAGGGGGAGGCAACAGCTTCTCACAACAGGACACTATCAAGGGAACTGCGAGCAGCGTTACAACAGGTTTTAGGCGTTACCAGGATAATGTTTTTATCGCCGACAACGCAACCACCACAACCGTAGGCACAGATTATCTAGCACGTAATTGCGTGGGAGCCCCAGCCAATAATAAGACTGATGAACGCGTTGAGAGCATTTTCAGCTTCGCCGATAACATGCTTAGCTGCGGAGGGAATGGAGCCGCCGCTCAACCTATCGCTCAAAACGTTGCGGAGTTCCTCGTGAATTACATAGTGCAAACCAACGATGGCAGCGGCACCAAAGTTCAATTCAAGAAGGGAAGTGATATGCCCACCGATGTCACGGACCCTATTTGGCGCACTGTCCAAGGAGTGCAAGTCTGCATAGTGCTTTATGGCAACGAAGTCGTCGACATGCCTGCGAACAGCAGCTACACCGACTGCAGCGGAAACAACGTAGATATGACCACCTTGACGAACACCAGGAAGAACCGTGCGCATCTGCTGTTCCGCAACACATTCCAGCTACGTAGTCAGGGACTGATTTAACGCATAAAAAAACCAGCCCATCTCACAGCAAGCACACACCCTTTGCAGCCATGCCAACCAATTCGTCCAACCCATTAGCCAACCCGCCCTACAACAAGGGGCAGAGACCAATGGGAAACACAAGAACCAGCCAACAAGGGATTGCCTTGTTTGTAGTAATTGTTTTTGTGCTCTTATCTATGCTGTTGGCATTATGGGCATCTCGCACCTCACTCTTCAATGAAATGGTGGTAGGTAATGATGCAAACTACCAACGTGCCTTTGAAGCGGCACAAGCTTTGATACAAGATGCCGAGTTAGATATACGCGGCGAAATGGCTGATGGCACCCCTTGCAGCAGCGCGCCATGCCGCGCGTACACCAGCAAACTCCAGTTTCCCGGTGATACTCAAGAAATCAACCCACTGATCACTTTTTTGCTAGATCAGCCTACACGCTGCAAAGATGGGCTTTGCGCTCGCCGAATGGGAAGACAAGACTTTTGGAACTACGTCAAGCCAGACACCCCCATCAAGCCGGAAGCCAACTATAAGCCTGCCGAACTAGAAGGCGAAACCCCCCTTTCTGATCTTATTAAAGAAGGGGTAGGAGCACGTTATGGTCAGTTTACCGGCGCAAAAGTGGGTGCCAATGGCAAACCCGCGAATCCCATATTGGCCGATACAGCTGATGGACGCGGTGGTTGGTATTGGATTGAAATTCTACGTTATAGCGACAAAGCCAAGAGTGCAAATGTCGTGATTGACTCATCCAGTAGCCAACTCCCTCTTAATCTTGACGTCTACGTGGTATATCGAATCACAGTCTTAGCTATTGGCACAAAACCCGGCACATCTGTAGTCCTACAGGAAACCTATGCCCGGCAGCGGCTCAAGGATTAACACTACAGCCAATGCAACAGATAAATACATTTACCTCAGCATATTGACTTCAAGGAACAATCATGCCCCACAGCACAAAAATTCCCTTCCCCAAAAGTCTTCTGGCGATTGCTGCAAGCACATTGTTATCCCCACTAACAAGCTGGGCACTAGATTTGGTTAAAGAGCCGCCACTACCCACATCCAAATCAGCATTTGTAGCACCAAACGTTATTATTTCCATTGATGACTCTGGAAGTATGAACTTTGGTGTAAAAACCTCCACAACTGGCTCATCAAACACAGGGCCAGGCTACACGGTGCCCGATAGCAATGGCAAATGGAAGGACGATGCCAGGCGAGTAAAAGTTTTACAGTATGCCTTGGATAAAGTTTTCAAAGATACGGCGCTTATACCGGAAAACAAATTACGGATTGCTTGGCAATCCATGAACAACGGTACACAGAAGAACGTTAACGTGGCCGGTATGGCTACTAACTCTATGCGCCCCGTAGATGCGATTGTGGGGGGCAAGAAGCATCGTGATAATTTCTTAACTTTCGTCAATGGTTTAGCCCCAAACGGCGGCACTCCTTTACACCGTCTCCCCAGTCAAGCAGATGCTTACATGCGGCGCCCACTCAACAGCAGCAGCCCTTGGGCTACTGACCCAGGAGGAACGGGTAGCAAAGCTACAGAATACCTTGGTTGCCGTCGGAATTACCATATCTTGATGACCGATGGTCGCTGGAACGGCGATGTATCCGGTGGAGATCAAGATGGACAAAACTGGGCTACACAAGGCGGTCGCCAAGCATATAACACTGCCTCCGACCAGACCAGAATCTATTACGACAACTATTCAGATACGATCTCCGACTGGGCATTTAAAAGCTGGATGGATCCCTTGCAATCTACAACAAGCTTAAAAGATGCAGACAAGATTAAGCCATCCCAAGTTTATACCGATGCACCAGCAACAGAACTATTTTCTCTGACAAAAAATAAAACTAAAATTATAACAACCACTGGCACCACCACCACCCAAAGGCGGAACGCTTGTCTAGCGCTATCTGGAACATGGTTAGGTGGTACGACAAATAATTGCCAAGTGAATGATGGAACGGAAACAAAATCTGTAAATCTACAAAAATATTGGAATCCAAAATATAATCCCGCAACGTGGCCTCATATGGTCACTTATACCATTGGGTTTAGTGATGATGCCACAACTTGGCCAGGGGCCAGTAACATTATAGGACCATCTACAACGGTTCCTTTTGGCTATGACAACGGCTTCGTCGAATTGGTGACTGGTTTTCAAACTTGGCCCGCCATGGATAGTGAAGATAAGCGCGCACTAGATTTATGGCATGCAGCAATTAACGGCCGAGGTAGATTTTATGCAGTATCGGAAGCAGAGGATCTGGCAAAGGCTTTCACAGAAATCATCGGCAAAATTAGTGATGAAAGTGCTCCCCTGCCAGACGAAATCGCCGGCGGTAGCAGCACTAGCGGATATAACGTTTCTCAAAGTAATGCGGGTATCTTCGCATCGATTTACAGTCCCAAGCGCGCTTGGAGTGGTTCAATTACAGCTACACGTGCGATAGAACCTGAAGAATATCCATGCCCAACGAAGGATGACCCCAACCTCAAATGCATCCGATTCCCGGACACCATTGCAGGCTGGGAAGGTAAATCCACTGCTGACAGACTCGACGCCTTGCCAAATGTGGATAACCGTTTGATTTTGAGTTGGAGTGATGCTAGCAACGGCGGTATTCCGTTCAAGTGGGATAAGGCTACCAACACTACTGACCCGACGATGCCTGAGCTCGGATACAGCGATGCACAAAAAAGAAGTCTGTTGGGTATAGCCACAACTGGCGCTTTCACCACGGCCCAGAAAACCCAAGCCCAAGACATCATTAACTACATCAGAGGTGACCGCAGCAAAGAAGGCACAACCCCAGATAAGCCCCTACGCGTGCGCTACAGCCGACAGGGCGACATTGTCAACTCCGAAATCTGGTACACGGGTCGCCCCTCTGGCAATTACGCTGAAGGATATTCGAAATTTGTGGCGAGCCAGAAGGACCGCACACCCGTCCTCTATGTAGGCGGTAACGACGGCATGTTGCATGGCTTTTCTGCGAAAAACGGTGAAGAGTTAATCGCCTACGTGCCCCGAGGGGTTGTGAGCGGCCTTAAAGACCTGGCCGACAAAGACTATGCACATCGCTACTACGTTGACGGTTCACCTATGACGGGTGACATAGGCGGAGCGGGAGGGTGGGGAACTGTATTGATAGGTACCTTAGGTGCTGGTGGTCAGGGTTACTTCGTATTAGATGTAACAAACCCCGACTCGTTCAAGACTCAGTCCCCGTCTAGCTTGGTCATCATGGATCGCACCCGCAGCAATACCGAAACAGGCTCAGGCAACGATGCGGATATTGGCAATATCGTGGCCCAGCCAGGGCGCAACCCTACAAATATGCAAGAGGCGACCCAGATCACCCGCGTGAACAGTGAAACTGCCCTTGGTAGCGGTAAAGCCAGCACCACTGGCCGCTGGGCAGTGATCATGGGGAATGGCTATAACAGCGTTAATCAGCGGCCTGTACTGCTGGTTCAGTACCTGGATGGAATGAGAGAACTGAAGACTATTCCAGCCACTACAGACTCAGCAGGCTCGGGTTATGCCGTTGATAATGGCTTGGCCTCTCCCGCACTGGTGGACTTGGATGGCGATGGCAAGACCGATGTGGTGTATGCAGGCGACAACCAGGGAAACCTGTGGAAATTTGACCTGACAAGCATCAAAGATGCCAATTGGGATGTGGCTTTTGGCAAAAATAAACCGCTCTTTACTGCGCGTGGACGGGCAAGCTCCAGCACCACAACGCGTGATCAAGTGCAGCCTATCACCGCTCCACCGATTGTCCGGCCCAATGACCGTATGAAAACTGTTGGCTCCGGCAAGGATGCCAAGACAGTGCCCGTAGGCGGAATGATGGTCGCTTTTGGTACGGGCCGCAATCTCACAGCTCAGGATCGCCGTACGGACATTACCCAACCAGTGCAGACTATTTATTCCGTACTGGATAACGCGCGCTACCGCTTGAGATCTGACAAGACTTCACTTGAAGTTCATCCTGGAACCGGCGACTGCGGCAGCGCACCCGCCACATGTATTCCAACCCCTGAAGCAGTGGGCACGATGACTACCGATGGAAAGCCCTTAGCAAAGCAGGAAGTTTCTAAGGTTGATGGTGATTTTGCTACCGTAAACGCAACCCAGAACTTGAATAAAGAAACTTGGTCGACATACAAAGGTTGGTACCTGGATTTGCCGTTCTCGGGAGAGCGCCTCTTGAAACCCATGCAGTTTTTTGATAGTAGTAACATTCTTGCGGTTTATTCAGAATCACCTGCAGGCACCAAAAACAGTGAAAGTGACAACATCAATGAAAGCTGCGTACCAGTGAAGGTAGATACCAGCGCGGGCAGCCAATTCCGTACGCTCATCAACATCATGGATGGGAAGATTCCTACCGTGCAGTTGGTAGACTATGACGGTAATGGTCAATACGACGCTGGCGATCTGAATGTGGCTCGCGCTGCAGTCAAAACAGGAACTCCTGTCTTGATCACAAAACGTGATCGTATTGTGGACAAAACAGGCGGTGGCGGTGGCCGTGACACGCTGAACCGTATGCCTGAAAAATCCCTGCGCCCCAGCTGGCGTCAGCTGAAATGAGGAATGACATGGTTCGATATGTGCCAAAGCCGCAGCGTGGATTTACGCTGATCGAATTGATGATTACTGTGGCCGTTGTGGGGATTCTCTCGGCCATTGCCATCCCGAGCTACCAAGAGTACGTGCGGCGTGGCCATCGTGCTGATGCCCGTGCAGGCCTGTTGCAAGCGCAGTTGTGGATGGAACGCGCATCCACAGCTACGGGGGTCTACCCCGCTGCCTTGCCAGATACTCTGGCATGGGATGTGAGCAAGACCGGATTCAAGGACAAGCGCTACAACATTACCCTCACCTCGCCCACGAGTGGGAAAGATGAAGACAAGGGTGTGACCTACATGCTGACTGCGACCCCCAAGGGAGCCCAAGCCACGGATAAGTGCGGTGCGTATACCTTGGAGCACAACGGTCTGCGCGGTGCCAACGGGAAAAAGTCTAACGAAAGCGGCTATGACCCGGACTGCTGGGGCAAGTAACCGCTGAGCTACCATCGCGGGCGCAATGACCACTTCCTCAGCGTCCTCACCTATCGACCAAGCGCTTGGGCTCGCCGCCCAGGCGCTTTTTCTTTCCAACCCCAACCCTCGCGTGGGCTGCGTCATCACATCGCCTAGCGGACAAGTGCTTGGGCAGGGCTTTACCCAGCGCGCTGGCGAAGCGCATGCCGAGATCATGGCGCTGCGTGACGCTGCGCAGCGCGGGCACGATGTGCGTGGTGCTACAGCCTATGTGACGCTGGAGCCTTGCTCACACCACGGCAGAACCGGGCCTTGCTGCGATGCGCTGGTTAGAGCGGGCGTTGCCAAAGTGGTAGCTTCTATTGCTGACCCTAACCCGCAGGTGGCAGGCAACGGATTTGCCAAGCTCAGAGCAGCTGGCATTGAGGTGGAAGTTGGGGATGGAGCCAGCGCCTCACGCGATCTAAATATTGGTTTTTTCAGCCGCATGGTGCGCAAAACACCTTGGGTTCGCATGAAGGTGGCCGCATCGCTGGACGGTACGACTGCCCTGCACAACGGCGTGAGCCAATGGATCACATCTGCCGAGGCGCGCGCGGATGGGCATGCCTGGCGTGCGCGGGCCTGTGCCGTGCTGACAGGGATTGGCACCGTGCTGGACGATGACCCCAGCCTGAATGTGCGAGAGGTCGCCACCCCACGCCAGCCCCATGCAGTGGTGGTAGACAGCCAGTTGCAGACGCCCCCTGAAGCGCGCCTCATCATGCCGGGTCGGCAAACCTGGGTTTATTGCGCCGCCCCGCAAGACGCGGCATTCCAGAGTCGCAAGAAGGCACTGGAGGCGCAGGGTGCTACCGTGATTCATTTACCCAACCCACACGGCAAGGTGGATCTGACCGCCATGCTGCACGACTTGGCAACCAAAGGCGTCAACGAGCTGCATGTGGAGGCGGGTCACAAGCTCAACGGCTCTTTCGTGCGAGAGAAACTCGTGGACGAAATGCTGGTGTATCTTGCGCCCCAATTGCTGGGCACCGGGTTTGGCATGGCCCAATGGGGGCCCATCGACCATCTTGGTGATGGCTTGCCCCTAACTTTCCAGAGCGTGGAAGGCATCGGGCCTGATGTACGCATCGTCGCCCGCGTAAGGGGGCGTGACCACTTTACCTCCAACAAAACATCTGATTCGTAGTCTTTGACATCCGTGCAGCTCGCGCATGGTGCTGCGCAATGACCTGCTGCAAACCTCGTTTTTCTGCTCTAGCCAAAATCACCACCATGTTCACAGGAATCATCACCGGCCTAGGCCATATCACAGCAGTCGCCCCTCTGGGGGACTCCGCCGCTCACGGCAAACGCCTCACTATCCAGACGCCCGCGGGCTATCTGGACGATGTCGGGCTGGGGGACAGCATTGCCCTGAACGGGGCATGCATGACCGTCACCACCTTGGCCCTGGAAGCCCAGCAGTTCACCGTGGATGTGTCTGCGGAATCGCTCGACAAAACCACGGGGCTGGATACAACAGGCCCGGTCAACCTGGAAAAGGCCCTGCGCGCGCACGATCGGCTCGGGGGGCATCTTGTGTCCGGCCATGTGGACGGGCTGGGCCAGGTCACACACTTCGCCCAAGTGGGTGAGAGCTGGGAGCTGCGGGTGATGGCCCCACGCGCTCTGGGCCGCTACCTTGCCTACAAGGGCTCCATTACCGTCAATGGTGTAAGCCTCACGGTGAACCGGATTGCGGATTCCGAGGCAGGCTGCGAAGTCAGCATCAACCTGATTCCTCACACCGTGGAGAACACAGCTTTGGGCGCGCTCAAGGCAGGCTCGAAAGTCAACCTGGAAATTGACCTGATCGCCCGGTATGTGGAGCGCATGATGGCCGCACCTGCCGTAACCAGCTAACGCAGCAGGGGCAAGTCAGCAGCGGCCAACCGGCCACTCCAACGAAACCGCTCCTCGACTTTTGCTACATAAAAGATAGCTTCTTGCGCTCATGGGATGGGCGCTAGAGGCTATTTTTTTACACATGAATTCTGCCTGCCTCACACCACGGTCTGCCTCTGGCATGCGCCGTATGGGCTGTCTGCGCCCACCCCACCCACAGGCACCAACACGGCCCACACACGCCACCACACAGCACCAAGCTGGCGCACTTCTTGCTTTTTCATGGTGCAAAACTGGTGAATGCACCTCTCGCATGCACCAAAACACACACCATCACAGCTTGAGGACGATATGGAAGCACTCAAACAGGGCACGGACGCCTTGTTCATTCTGCTGGGCGCCATCATGGTGCTTGCCATGCATGCGGGTTTCGCCTTTCTTGAACTGGGTACCGTACGCAAAAAGAACCAGGTGAACGCGCTGGTCAAAATTCTGGTCGATTTCTCTGTCTCCACCGTGGTCTACTTTGTGGTGGGCTACGGGGTAGCCTATGGCACCCACTTTTTTGTAGGTGCGGACACCCTGGTTCTGCAAAGCGGCTATGGGCTGGTGAAGTTTTTCTTCCTGCTCACGTTTGCCGCCGCCATCCCTGCCATCATCTCCGGCGGGATTGCCGAGCGGGCCCGGTTCTGGCCTCAACTCCTTGCCACAGCGGTGATTGTGGGGTTTGTGTACCCATTCTACGAAGGCATTGCCTGGAACCAGCACTTCGGCGTGCAGGCCTGGATCAAGGCGCTGACAGGGGAAGAGTTCCATGACTTTGCCGGGTCGGTCGTGGTGCATGCCATGGGCGGATGGATTGCACTGCCAGCCGTGATCCTGCTGGGCTCTCGCGCCAACCGGTATCGCAAGGACGGCGCCATTTCCGCGCACCCCCCTTCCAATATTCCCTTCCTCGCATTGGGAGCCTGGATTCTGATCGTGGGCTGGTTCGGCTTCAATGTGATGAGCGCGCAAAGCGTGGACAAGCTCTCGGGCCTGGTGGCGGTGAACTCGCTGATGGCCATGGTGGGCGGCACCCTGACGGCGCTGGTCATGGGCAAAAACGACCCCGGCTTTGTGCACAACGGCCCTCTGGCCGGACTGGTGGCCGTATGCGCAGGCTCTGATCTGATGCACCCTCTGGGTGCGCTGGTGGTGGGCGCAGTCGCTGGCGCGATCTTCGTCGTGATGTTCACGCTGACGCAGAACAAATGGAAGATTGACGATGTGCTGGGCGTGTGGCCCCTGCATGGCCTGTGCGGTACCTGGGGTGGTCTGGCGGCAGGCATTTTTGGCAGCAAGGCGCTGGGTGGCCTGGGGGGCATCAGCTTCAGCGGCCAGCTGATTGGCACTCTGCTCGGGGTGGTATGGGCGCTGCTGGGAGGAGCTGTGGTGTACGGCACCCTGAAAGCGACCGTGGGCCTGAGGCTGAGCCAGGAAGAGGAATTTGACGGTGCCGACCTGTCCATTCACAAGATCAGCGCAACCCCTGATCGCGAAGTGAGCTGGTAAGGCAGGGGTCGCCAGCCTCTTGGGCTGCACATGCTCGCTCAACGCGCTGCGGAGGCCCTCCGGAGTGTTCCAGAGCGCGGTTGGCGCGTTGTCCGACAGCTCTGCAGAACACTGCGCATTACAGTGATGGCGGGCGTACTGCCCGTTCATCTTCACGCGCCAATATGCCCCCTGCCCTGCCCCGGCCAGCGTCTGGCCATCGCTTTGGATTTGCCACAGGCTTGGCCTTCTTCACGGCAACAGCTATCGCCCTAGGTGCACTGCTGTCGGGCTGCGCAGGTCTGCCAGAGCATGTAGACCGCCCAGTAAGCCACGCACTGGAAGCGCCTGAAACCACAGCCCTCGGTCAGCAGGTGCAGCAACAGCGGCAGGCGGCCCGCACTTCCCACGCCTCGGGCTTTGTGCTGCTCAGTGGCCCGGAAGCGGCTTACAGCAGCCGCCTGGCACTGGTGGAATCGGCCCAGAAAACGCTGGACCTGCAGTACTACGCTATCCACGCAGATGCCAGCACGGAGCGCCTGCTGCGTGGTGTGCTTGCCGCTGCACAAAGAGGGGTGCGGGTGCGCGTTCTGCTGGATGATTTCCACAGCACCGGACGGGATGCACAGGTGATGCGCCTGGCTTTTGCGCCCAACATCGAGATGCGCATGTTCAACCCGCTGGTGGGGGCACGCAACTCCCAACTGGGGCGCATGTTCAGCCTGCTGGGAGACTTCTCGCGCGTGCAGCAGCGCATGCACAACAAGCTGTTCATTGCCGACAACGCGATGGGAATTGCAGGCGGCCGCAACCTGGGCAATGCCTATTTCGGCAACGATGAAGCAGGCAACTTCGTGGATCTGGATGTGCTTGCCAACGGGCCCGTGGTGCAGGAGCTGTCACGCACCTTTGATGCGTACTGGAACAACCCGCGCGCCTATCCGGTGCAGTCGCTGATCTCGCACCAGGAGCTGCAGCGCATGCGAGGGGCTTTTCAATCTGCCGAAGGGGCAAGCCGCCCACGCGTCAAGGCCGTGCGGGACGGTGAGGGCGAAGGCAGTGGCGAGCCGTTGCCTGCGCCCAAAGCTTCGTCTCCTACCGCACAGCAGCAACGCGCCCGCATTTGGGGGCAGCAACCCATGGATTTGAGCAAGGCCCGGTGGACCTGGGCACCCGCTGCGGTTCTGGTGGATGAGCCCACCAAGATTTCGGCGGAAGGGGCAGGCACGGCTGCGTCATCGCCGACGCCCCCATCGCCCATGACCCCAACCGCCGCTTCAGCGCCCGCCAAAGCCCAAGCCTTTGCCGCCAAGACCAGCGTACCGGGTCCAACGCAGCAAACCAAAGCCCAGGCTGAGGCCGCACCCGTGGCTGAACCCACCCAAGGCGAAACCGTGGTGGATGGGCTGCTGGCATTGATGGCGCAAACCCAAAAAGACATGCTCATCGTGTCGCCCTACTTTGTGCCGGGGCCGGACATGAAAAAGGCTTTTGCAGACGCAGTGGCGCGCGGCGTGCGCGTGCGCGTGCTCACCAACTCGCTGGCCTCCAACGACGCACCGCTGGCCCATGCGGGCTACGCAAGGCACCGCCCTGATCTGCTGCAAGCCGGGGTGCAGCTGTATGAAATGCGCAGCGAACTGTCGGGCCTGAGCAATGTGCTCAATGCATCGGGCAGCAGCGGTGGTGCAGGCGGTGCAGGCAGCTCCCGCGCCATGCTGCACTCCAAATTGCTCATTCTGGATGGGCGATTGCTCGCCATCGGCTCCATGAACCTCGATCTGCGCTCCCAGCTGCAAAACACGGAGATCGCACTCCTGATTCGCAGCACCGGCCTCGCCACGCAGGCCACCGAACAGATAGAGACTGCGCTGCGTGAGGCAGCGTGGAGGCTGGAGAGAGATGCGGATGGCAAGCTGCTGTGGCGAGCCCCCGAAGGCAGCGGGCTGGCAGACGCCACGACCGAGCCAGACACCAGCGCCCCCTTGCGTTGGCTGTTGTGGCTGCTCAAGCCCTTTGCGCCGGATCACTTGCTTTAAGTGCAACCAACACGCCCCCTGGAGTTGTTGTTCCGTCGCCTGCTCGCACCGCTCATGGAACCGGCCTCAAACCCCTTGAATGCGCCCAGAAAGTGGGACGCACTGTGCAACGCTTGGGCCGGCTCAGCCCAAACGGTGGTTGCAACTGCAATCATGCAGACCGAGATCAGCCCGCCCGCTCTCCCCCTGCGGCAGTTTGCAGCTGCCCGATCCAGAGGGTGATTTCACGCTGGTCAGTCAGTGTGCGCACATGGTCAAACGCCTGCTGGGCTTCAGGGTAGCGCCTGCGCAGCAGGTTGAGCCACTGCTTGAGGCGGCCCGCGCGTTGCCTGGGCTCCAAGTCTGCGCACACCAGGTCCCAGAAGGTCTGCAGATGGGGCAGAAGGTCCGCCCACCGCACCGTGTCCGTGCCCGCCTGCCCAGAATCTGCCGCACGCAGGGCACGGGCCAGGCCCGGGTCTGCCACCGCGCCGCGCCCCAGCATGAGCGCGTTGCAGCCAGACACCTCGCGGCACCGCTGGGCGTCTTGCACCGTCCAGATTTCGCCGTTGGCCACCACCGGAATGCGCACCGCGGCCCGGATTTCCGGAATCAGCTCCCAATAGGCCGGAGGGCGGTAGCCGTCGGACTTGGTGCGCGCATGCACCACCAGTTCTGCTGCGCCGCCATCCTGCATGGCCTGGGCGCATTCACGCATCAGCGATGTGTCGTTGAAGCCCAACCGCATCTTGGCAGACACCGGCAGATGCGCAGGCACTGCGCGGCGCACGGCGGCCACCACCTGCGCAATGCGTTCAGGCTCTTGCAACAGGGCCGCGCCCCCACCGTGGCGATTCACCACTTTGGCGGGGCAGCCAAAGTTCAGGTCGATCCCCTCGGGATTCAGGGCGGCCAGACGCGCAGCGTTTTCCGCCATGCATACAGGGTCTGAGCCCAGCAGCTGTGCCCGCACAGGAACGCCCGCCGCAGTGCGGCTGCCGTTCAGTAACTCAGGCACGTAGCGCAGGAACACCTTGTCGGGCAACAGTGAGCCGGTGATGCGAATGAACTCCGACACGCAGCGGTCCACGCCCCCCACCCGGGTGAGCACATCACGCAACACAAAATCCAGCAGGCCCTCCATGGGCGCAAGCAACAAGGTCATTCGGAAATCATCCCTGGAAGACACTGCCTATCAGCATCAAAAAGCATTGCAGCGCTTATCCAACAAGCGCAAGAAGCTATAAAAATTATAGCGATCGTAATCCACCGGCAGTCAGTGCACACCAGCGTCAGTGGCGTTACCGCTCGGTAGCGTCACGCACATGTCACGGCGCGCTGGTGCAATACCGGCCACTGCCCGTGAGACCTCCCGCCATGCTGCTCATCAAAACCGACAAAGCCCGACAGGAACTCGCACCCGGCATGCGCACACTGAGCCTGCGCGAGCGCTCGCTGTTGCTGCTGGCCGATGGCAAACCCCTGTCCGACCTGCAAGCCATGTACAACGGCGGCGGTGCCCAGATTGTCGAGCACCTGCTGCGCCAAGGCTATCTCGCCGCTATGAATACCTCTGGCAGCCCTGCAGCTGCGCAGGAGGCCGTGGTCAGCGCACAGCCTGCGGCCCAGGCCAAGCCAGCCGAGCCCGCACAGCCTGCTGACGCCCTGCGATCACTAGCGGGCGCACGCATGTACCTGTTCGACATTTGCGAGCGCATGTTTGCACGGCGTGACCCGGCCATGGCCCAGCATTTCCACAGCGCCCTACGCAGCGCCCGAGACCGGGACAGCATGCTGGATGTGAGTGAGTCCCTGCTGGAAGAAATCACCCACCTCGCGGGCGAAGAGCGCGCACAGAGCGTGCGCGAACGCATGGCCCAGCTATTACCCCGCGAGGCCAGCATGGCCGCTGCGTGAGTCCTTTGAACAGCTTCTCACCCAGCCCGCCTTCAGCGCAAGAAACCACCAAGATCCACTCAGGCTGCCGCCAGACGCCACAGCGATGTAACCTCGGCCGCACGCGCTGCGTGCAACGGGTCTGCCGCATCCACCGCCTTGCCGTGGCGCGGCTTGATGTCATGGCGGGCCACCACGCGCAGGCCCGCCTGTGCGATCCACTCCAGCAGCTGGGCACGTGGCCGCAGCCCCAGGTGTTCGGCCAGGTCAGACAGGATCAGCCAGCCCTCGCCGCCGGGCTCCAGGTGGGCTACCAGCCCGGTCAGAAAGCCGCGCAGCATGCCACTGCCCTCGTCGTACACCGCACGTTCGATGGGCGAGCTGGCTCGGGCAGGCACCCAAGGCGGGTTGCACACCACCAGGGGGGCGCGCCCTTCGGGGAACAGATCCGTCTGCAGCAACTGCACCCGATCTGCCACACCCAGGCGTTGCAGGTTGTCTGCCGCGCAGGCCAAGGCACGGGGGTCCTGGTCGGTAGCCACCACCTTTTGCACGCCCCGGCGCGCCAGCAAGGCAGACAACACCCCGGTGCCCACGCCAATGTCAAACGCCAGCGTGGTGGCGGGCAAGGGCGCTTGCGCCACCAGGTCCACATACTCACCCCGCACAGGCGAAAACACGCCGTAGTGCGGGTGGATACGGTTGCGCGGGGCAGCGCCCAGGGCGGCAATTTCCACCCCTTTCTTGCGCCACTCATGCGCGCCCACCAGACCGAGCAGTTCGCGCAGCGAAACCACACAGCGCTCACCAGTGGCAGCGCCCCAGGCTTCGGTACACGCCTGCCTCAGGTCGGGCGCTCGGCGCAGGGCAATGGAGTAGTCACCCTCCAGAGGGATAAGCACCGCAGACAGCACGCGCGCGCGCTGTCCCTGGGCCTGGCGATGGAGGTGGAAGGCTTGGGCCAGGGCCTCTGGCCCCTTGGCACCAGCGGGCGCAGGAGCCGCATTCTTGCGCGAGGGGCGCGCCTTGCGGTCGGCACGGCGGGCCATGGCCTGCAGCAGCATGCGAGCGTTCTGGAAATCACCCGTCCACAACAGCCCGGTGCCTTCGCAGGCCAGCCGGTAAGCCGCATCCGCTGGCAAGGTGTCATCGGCAGTGATGACACGGCGCGGCGCGGGTGCGCCGCTTTCGGAGCGCCATGGCGCGCTGTGGGCCTGGCCCTGGCGGCTCCACTCGATCATCAGCGTGTCAGCCAGCCAAAGAGCGCTTCAGGCGCACTTCTTCGATCTTGACGCCGCCAATCACAGCGGTCTTGGCAGTGGAGAGTTCACGCTTGAAGCCTGCCAGCTCGTGAAAGCGAAGGGCACGCTCGTTGCGCAGCGGAACCCACGCCGTGACGTTGGTGCAGCCTTCTTCCTGAAGACCGTCACGGGCTGCATCCCACAAGGCAAGGCCCACGCCTTGATTCCAATGGGTGGGGGCGGCGTAGATGGCCCAGATTTCGCCGGTGGTGGGACGGGATTTTTCATCGCGCGAGCGGTCATAGCCGACAAAACCGACGATCTTCTCGCCATCAACGGCCACCTGAACCTGGGGCTCGCAGTATTCAATGGCCTCGCGCCAGTAGGCTTGGCGCTTTTCGACCGAGGACATGGCTTTCAATTGCTCGTCTGGCACCAGACCCTTGTAAGCCTCTTGAGCGGAGACGGTGTGGATCTGGGCAATAGCTTTTGCATCGCGAAGCGTAGCGGGACGAACCTGGATACTAGACATGGAAAAAACGAACGAAAACAGGGTGTAAAAAAACGAAAGGACCGGCATTGTCGCCGCAAACCGTTTTCCACCCTTTTGCGCTCGGTTTCATGCAGGGCTTGTGAAGCCATTTTTCAGCCCTTTTTTGACCTTGCGAAGGGCTGTCGGGAGACAACGACGACCGGCATTCTGGGCAGGCAAAGAGCCTGCAGCCTGCACATACGGAAAACGCCCAAAGCCCCACCAACAGGGGCTTTGAAGCCTATGGGGGATGGTCAGCGCGCAGCCTTCAGGCAATGGCCATGGCGTTGCCCATGGCGGTAGCTGCCATGGCTTGGGCAGCGCGCTGCACCAGAGCACGCTTGTTGCGTGGACGAGGGGCGTGCACGGCTGGTGGCATGCCATTGATGGCCCCCAGGCCCAGCACCAGGGTCACGGTGCGGGAATCCTCTTCACGGTCTTCTGTCGCGTAGGCACGGTAGCTGCCATTGCCCTGCCCGTGGCTGCGGCGCACGGCGTGGAAGGCCAGGCGCGCGCTGTTGACGCGATTGCCGCCAAAGGGCAGCACACGCACCCGGGCGTCGCGGTCGAGGGCCAGGCCCAAGCTGCCCGCACGGTTGATCAGGTCGGTGCGCACGGTGCGCCAGGTCTGGCCGCCGTCGGTCGAGAACTGCCAGGTGCCCACATGTGCGTCCAGCTGCTCAATCACCACGCCGGAAAACAGCGCCAGATCAGGGCAGTTGTCCTGCAGGATCTGAACCACACTGTTGCCGCCCACCCCGCCCGACAGGGACGCACCGCGGGAGCTGCGGCGGTCTGACGTTGCGCGGGGCGCAGCGAACACTTCAGCGGAAGAACGGTTGGCAAAAGCAGTCATGGAAACCCCCTGAACAATCAATCGAAAACAAGATGAAAACGCATTGACATTTGCAATTCGAGGCACCGTTCAATGCATGGTGGGGAAGTCTAGAAATCGGTATGGCCTGCGTCCATCGCACAAATGGACTAACAAAAATGGACTAGTCCACGCAAGCCGTTTGTGCGCAATACTTGGTGTATGTCTGCCCGCCTATTGCTTGTTGATGACCACACCCTCTTCCGCACCGGACTGCGCCTGATCGTCCAGGGTCACCCGTCTGTGGAATACATTGCCGAAGCGGGTTCGGTGGCAGAGGCCTGCGCGCTCAAGATGATCGATGCCGACCTGGTGCTGCTGGACATCCAGCTGCCCGGCATGAGCGGCCTCGATGGCCTGCGCCTCATCCGCCAGGCGTGTCCCAAGGCGCGCATCGTGCTGGTGTCGGCCAGCGTGGCGCCCGATGCGGTGAACGAGGCCCGTGCACGCGGTGCAGACGGTTTTCTGCCCAAATCGGCCAGCGGCGAGGACATTCTGGAAGCGATCTCCTGTGCGCTGGCCGGCCTGCCGTGTTTTCCGGCGAGCAACGGCAATGCCCCCGCAGGTGCAAAACCTGCCGATGGTGCAACGCTGACCTCGCGGCAACTCGATGTACTGACCCTGTTGTGTGCAGGCAAGCCCAACAAGGTCATCGCGCGCGACCTGGGCCTGAGCGAGAACACGGTGCGCGTGCATGTGGCCGCCATCTTCACGCAGCTGGGCGTCAACAGCCGCAGCGCCGCTCTGCTGGCGGCCCAGCGCATGGGCCTGGTGTCCATACCAAGCCATGACACCGTCTGACGCCCAAGAGGCAAGCACTGAGGCGATGGCGGCTGGCGGTGCTGCACAAGAGGCCGCCCCTTTAACTGCTGCGCCCGCAGAGCCCCCTCGGCGCTGGGCATGGCCCCGCTGGGAGCGCGATGAAATCCTGCGCGAACAGGTCTTCCTGTTGCGCCACAACTTTCCCATGACGCTGCTGGCCTCACTGGCCACAGCCTTCGGCACGCTGTGGGTGATGCGCCCCGTGGCAGACCAACAGGCCATGCTGGCGTGGCTGATCTCGCACATCGTGATCGTGGCCTGCGTGTACGCCGTGCTGCTGGGCATTGACCGCACGGGCAAGGAACACCCCCGGCAAGCCGTGTGGCGCCTGATGCTCTGCATGAGCGTGATGGGCATCAGCTGGGGCAGCCTGAGCCATGTGGTTCTGTACTGGGGCAGTGGCGAAGCGGTGATCTACGCCATCGGCATCATCAGCACCGTATCGTCCGGTGCCCTGGGCCTGGGAGCCCCGCTGCTGTGGGGCTACATCGTCTACCTGACTTTCGCCATCGGCGGAGTTCTGCTCGCGCTGGCGCTGGCGGGCGGTGTGGTGATGTGGCCCGCGCTTCTCATGGTGTGCGTGTATTACGCGCTGACCTCCATGCACGCCCGCACCGGGGAACAGGCCACGCTGCGCTCCATCGTGCTCAAACTGGAAAACGAGCGGCTGGTGGCGGAGCTGCGGGCCGAATCACGCAGAGCCCTGGCCGCACAGGAAGCTGCAGAGCAGGCCGACCGGGACAAGTCCCGCTTTCTGGCCGCGGCCAGCCATGACCTGCGCCAGCCGCTGCATGCCATGGGCCTGTTTCTGGAAACGCTGCAGCGCAGCCCGCTCAACGCCCACCAGCAAACCGTTCTGGGCCACGCCCATGCGGCCTCGGGTGCGGCGGCAGAAATGCTCACCACGCTGCTCGACTACTCCCGCCTTGAAGCCGGTGTGGTCAAGGTGCGCCCCGCAGCTTTTTCCATCCAGGCGCTGCTCACGTCGCTGGAGCAGGAATTTGGGGTGCAAGCCGATACGGCAGGGCTCATCTACCGCACGCGTGAGACATCGGCTGCCGCATTTGCAGACCGCTCACTGGTTGATCTGGTGATGCACAACTTCATCTCCAACGCGCTGCGTTACACCAACGAAGGCGGCATCCTGATTGCCTGCCGCCAGCGCGGAAGCCGTCTGGCACTGGAAGTGTGGGATACAGGGCCTGGCATTCCGGAGCACCAGTGGGAAGAAATTTTCAAGGAGTTTCACCAGCTTGGAAACCCCGAGCGCGACCGCCGCAAGGGCCTGGGCCTGGGCCTCGCCATTGTGCAAAGACTGGCGCGCGAGATGGGCACCACGGTGGAGGTGCGCTCGCGCCCCGACAAGGGCTCGGTGTTCCGCCTGTGGCTGGACAGCTGGCAAGGCGCACTGGAAGACGAAGCCCAGCCCGTGCTGGACCCACAACGCCTGGCCGGGCTGCGGGTGCTGGCGGTGGACGATGACGAGGCCGTTCGCATGGGCATGCAGTCCTTGTTGGAGAGCTGGGGTTGCGAGTGCCTCACCGCAGAGTCGGGTGCAGATGCCAAACGTTGCCTGCAGCGGATGACACCCCAGCTCATCATCACGGACTTCCGGCTGCGCAACGAGGAAACCGGCAAACAGGTGCTGGAAGCCTTGCGCTCGGAACTGGGCTGGATGGTGCCCGCCATCATCATGACCGGCGATACATCGCCCCAGCGGCTGCGCGATGCCCAGTCCACCTCTGCCCTGCTGCTGCACAAGCCGGTGTCCACCGGGCAGCTGCGCGATGCCATCAACCAGTCGCTGCAGCAACCTGTTCCAGCGCCCTGGGAGCCAGCGCCAGCCGAGCAGGCAACGCCACGCAACACCGCCTGAGGCCACAGCCACGGCTGTCGATCAAAGCTCGCGCAGCCTGGCAGACACCTTCAGCGTACGCTCCTAAAACAAACGCCGCATCGCCCCCATGATGCGATCAAACCGCGCCCCATAGGGCGGGTACAGCAGCTTGCCCAGCGACCAGGGGGACTGCACCAGCACCGACTTCTGGTGGCAAAAGCGCAGAAAGCCCTGCTCGCCATGGTAGGCCCCCCAGCCACTGTCGCCCACCCCGCCAAACGGCAGGTTGTCGTGCGTCACGTGCATCAGGGTGTCGTTCACCGTCACACCGCCGCTCACGGTGCGGCGCAGCACATCGTCACGCACGGCCTCGCTTTGGCCAAACCAGTACAGCGCCAGGGGGCGCGGCCCTGCGTTGATGTGGGCAATGGCGTCATCCAGCCGCTCGTAGGGCACCACGGGCAGGATGGGGCCAAAGATTTCTTCCTGCATCAGCTGCATGGCCGAGGTGACGCCGAACACCAGCGTGGGCAGCATCTGGCGGCTGGCCCCATCCCCCAGCGTGCCGGTGGTGTGCACCGGTGGCTTGCCCGCAGACGGATCAATGGTCTGCACCTCCGCCCCCAGGGTCTGGGCCTGCTGCAGCATGGTGCGCAGCCGGGCCAGATGGCGCGAGGTGATGATGGAGGCGTAGTCCGGGTTGCCCTCGATGGCAGGAAACATCCGCAGCACGGCCGCGCTGTAGGCCTGAGCAAACTCGGCTTCGCGCCCGCGGGGCAGCAGCACGTAATCGGGGGCCACACAGGTCTGGCCTGCGTTCAGCAATTTGCCATGGGCAATCTTGAGTGCTGCATCACGCAGATCGCAGTGCCCGTCAATGATGCAGGGCGACTTGCCGCCCAGTTCCAGCGTCGTGGGCGTCAGGTTCTGGGCCGCCGCCTGGGCCACCTTGCGCCCCACGGCGGTAGAGCCGGTAAACACCAGATGATCGAACGGCAGCGAGGCAAACAGGGCAGACAGATTGGCATCGCCCTGCACCACGCAAAACTCGTCCGGTGCAAAAAACTGGGCCACCAGCGCCGCCAGCTGGGCCGATGTATGGGGCGTGAGTTCACTGGGTTTGAGCATGACGCGGTTGCCCGCAGCCAGTGCCGTGATGGCGGGGGCCAGCGCCAGTTGCACCGGGTAGTTCCACGGCGAAATCACCCCCACCACACCCACGGGCTGCCGCTCAATCCAGGCGCTGGCAGGCTGGAGAAAGAGGGGCGTCCACACTTTGCGGGGCTTCATCCAGCGCCCCAGATGGCGCAGCGTGTGCGACAACAGAGATCGCAGCACAAAGAAGTCTGCCACCTCCGTCAGACGGGAGGAACGCATGCCAAAGTCCGCCTGCACCGCAGCGGCCAGCACCGGGGCGTGCTCGTTGAGCATTTTCTGCATCCGCAGCAGACGCTCGCGGCGCACCAGCAAAGGCACATCGGTGTGGGCCCGGCTGGCCTGGTGCTGAAGATGGAAATGGGTGTGGATTTCTGCAGGGGTCATGCAAAGATCATAGGAGACGCCACCCGTTTGCCTGTCACCAAAGCACCCATGGGCCGGGTGGACACAAGGCAGCCGCAGGGTTGCGTCTGGCACCCGACACATGTGCCCGGCTGGTACCCTGCAAGGGCTCAGCAAGCCCCTTCTACCGCTCTGTGCGAAGCCGCTCTCAGCGTACCTCGCGGGCCTCTACGTCCGTCACCTCGGCTGCGCCGGGCAAGATGCCTCCACGCCGCGCAGCAGGCGCTTCGCCCGCATCGGCAGGGGCTGCAGGGCTGCGCGCCCCGCCAGACCAGCGCTGGGTGGACCGGAACACCGTATCAAAACCCGCACGGGGGTCCATGCGCATCACCCAGGGCGTGACGGGACGGCCCGTAAGTCGCGCCCAGCCTGCACGCAGGGCCCACACCAGAGCCAGCACCATCACAGCGGCCAGCAAGCTCAAGAAGAGCACCACGCCCATGGCCAGGACCACGGCGCGCAGCAACAGGCGCAACAGGCCTGCAACAAAATCGTTCAAACGACACCTCTCATTCACAACATGGGTGGGGTGCCAGGTTCGACCGGATGTGCCACACCCCACCCACCGCGCAAATCAACCCTGCGCTGTGGTGCTGAACTGGAATACACCAGGCTCCAGCACCGGGTTCACATTCACGGCAATCACGCTCTTGGGCGGGAAGCGCCCTTCGAGCAGCAACTTCGACAGCGGGTTCTCGATGCGCTGCTGGATCGCCCGCTTGAGCGGCCGCGCACCAAACACCGGGTCGAACCCCACCTTGGCCAATTCTGCCAAGGCGGCATCAGACACCTGCAACTCCAAATCCATCCGCGCCAGGCGGTTTTGCAACTGCGCCAGCTGGATCTTGGCGATGGCGGCAATGTGCTGCGCATCCAGGCCGTGGAAGACCACCGTCTCGTCAATGCGGTTCAGGAACTCGGGGCGGAAGTGGTTCTTCAGCTCGCCCCACACCGCATCCTTCACCTCCTCATAGTCCTGGCCCACCATGGCCTGGATCAGGTGCGAGCCGATGTTGCTCGTCATCACGATCACCGTGTTCTTGAAGTCCACGGTGCGGCCTTGGCCATCCGTCAGGCGGCCATCGTCCAGCACCTGCAGCAGCACGTTGAACACGTCGGGGTGGGCTTTTTCCACCTCGTCGAGCAGCAGCACGCTGTAGGGCTTGCGACGCACGGCTTCCGTCAGGTAGCCGCCCTCTTCATAGCCCACGTAGCCGGGCGGTGCGCCAATCAGGCGGGCTACCGAGTGCTTCTCCATGAACTCGCTCATGTCGATGCGCACCAGATGCTCTTCGCTGTCGAACAGGAAGCCCGCCAGCGCCTTGCACAGCTCGGTCTTGCCCACGCCCGTGGGGCCGAGGAACAGGAACGAGCCCGTGGGCCGGTTCGGATCGGAGAGGCCCGAGCGCGAGCGGCGGATGGCGTTGGCCACGGCGCTAATGGCTTCGTCCTGCCCCACCACGCGCTCGTGCAGCTTGGTTTCCATCTGCAGCAGCTTGTCTTTTTCGCCCTGCATCATCTTGGCCACAGGGATGCCGGTGGCGCGGCTCACCACCTCGGCAATTTCTTCCGCACCCACCTGCGTGCGCAGCAGCCGGTTGGGGGTGGACGCACCGTCCTTGCCCTCTTCCTTGGCCTGCGCTTCCTTCAGTTGGCGCTCCAGGTCGGGCAGCTTGCCGTACTGCAGCTCGGCCACCTTGTTGAAGTCGCCCTTGCGCTTGAGTTCCTCGATCTGCTGCTTCACTTTCTCGACCTGCTCGCGCACCTGCTGGCTGCCCTGGGCCTGGGCTTTTTCAGCGGTCCACACGTCCTCCAGGTCGGCAATCTCTTTTTGCAGCTTGTCGATCTCTTCCTCCAGCAGCGCCAGGCGCTTTTGCGAGGCCTCGTCCTTCTCCTTTTTCACCGCCTCGCGCTCGATCTGCAGCTGGATCAGGCGGCGGTCGAGCTTGTCGATGGCCTCGGGCTTGGAGTCGATTTCGATCTTGATCTTGGCCGCGGCCTCATCGATCAGGTCAATCGCCTTGTCGGGCAGGAAGCGGTCGGTGATGTAGCGATTGGAGAGTTCAGCCGCAGCCACGATGGCCGGGTCGGTGATCTCCACGCCATGGTGCACTTCGTACTTTTCCTGCAGACCGCGCAGGATGGCGATGGTGGCCTCCACCGTGGGCTCGCCCACCAGGATTTTCTGGAAGCGGCGTTCCAGCGCAGCATCTTTTTCGATGTACTTGCGGTACTCGTCCAGCGTGGTCGCACCCACGCAGTGCAGCTCGCCGCGCGCAAGGGCAGGCTTGAGCATGTTGCCCGCATCCATCGCGCCCTCGCCCTTGCCCGCGCCCACCATGGTGTGCAGCTCGTCGATGAAAACGATGGTCTGGCCTTCGTCCTTGGCCAGTTCGCTCAGCACGGTTTTGAGGCGCTCTTCAAACTCGCCGCGGTACTTGGCACCGGCCAGCAGGGCCGCCATGTCCAGCGAAAGGACGCGCTTGCCCTTGAGCGACTCGGGCACCTCGCCCGCCACGATGCGCTGGGCCAGGCCTTCCACAATCGCGGTCTTGCCCACGCCGGGCTCGCCGATGAGCACCGGGTTGTTCTTGCTGCGGCGCTGCAGCACCTGGATGGCGCGGCGGATTTCGTCGTCGCGGCCAATCACCGGGTCGAGCTTGCCTGCACGGGCGCGCTCGGTCAGGTCCAGGCAGTACTTTTGCAGCGCGCCGCGCTGGCCTTCGGCCTCGGCACTGTCCATCTTCTGGCCGCCACGCACGGCGGTGATGGCAGCCTCCAGGCTCTTGCGGGTCAGGCCGTTGTCTTTGGCGATCTGCGCGACATCGCTTTTGCTGTCGGTCAGCGCCAGCAAGAAGAGTTCGCTGGCAATGAACTGGTCGCCGCGCTTGATGGCTTCTTTCTCGGTGGCCTGCAGCACACGGCCCAGCTCGGGGCCGCCCTGCACCTGGTCGTGCCCCTGCACTTGCGGCAGGCGCTTGATGGCGGCTTCCGCTGCGCTGGTCAGGCCCGGTACGTTGGCGCCCGCGCGCTGCAGCAGCGCTTTGGGGCCGTCGTCCTGCTTGAGCATGGCCAGCAGCACGTGCACGGGCTCAATGTAGGCGTTGTCATGGGCCAGGGCCAGGCTTTGTGCATCGCCCAGGGCTTCCTGGAATTTGGTGGTGAATTTGTCGAGACGCATGGGTGAATGTCCTCCGAATTGCAGAGCACTTGAGGCGGGGTGTGCCTGATTTCAAGACACTGCCCCCGCCTGCCCATTGACCTGCATCAGCGAATCATCCCGCCATCAGCGCCATAGAATGCTATTAATTTTATAGCTTATAGCGCTTACCCCATAAGCGCTAGCAGCCATTTTTCTTCAGTTTTTTGTTGCCCTGCCGACCGAGCGCAGCCGCCCGGGTGCGGGGCCGCCACCCCACCCAGCCGCCAAGCCCAGCAAGGCGGCCAACCCCACCAGGCTCCAGGCCGACAGGGTCGGGATGGCGGCCGGGCCGGAAGCCGCCAGCAACACCGGGACCACGGGGTCATTGATGGTGCCGTCTTGCACGCCAAAGCTGTTGTCGCCCCAGCCGCCGTCCGTCACGTCATACGTCACGGTGTTGCCGCTGATCTGCAGGTTCGCAGGGTCGTAGTAGCGGCTGCGCGCGGGGCTGTCGGGTGTGGGGCCGTACTTTTTCACCGTCATGCCGGTGAGGTCCGGAAACGTGACGGCCACGCGCACGGTAGCGCCCGGCTGGCAATTGACAAGGCGCACGCGGAACGCCCCGTGCGGCAGGGTGCCCCCCGGATAGGGCGCGGGCGCCCCCATAGGGCCGGTGCCCGCCAGGTCCAGCTGGCAGCTGGTGGCATCGTCCACCACGCCCACATTGACAGGGCCCGAGCCCGTGTCCGTGGGCCGGGGCAGGGTTTCAAAACGCGCCTGCACCGTGCAGGCCGCCGTCACCGCCGCCGTGGTGTAAGTGCTGCCCGCCAGTGTGCCGCCGCAGCCCGTGACGGCGGCAATGCGGTAACCCGCTGCGGGGGTGACGGTGAAGCTGCTGACCTGGCCTTCGGTCACGTTGACCATGCCGGTGGGGCTGATGCTGCCGCCAGGCAGGGCCGAAGCCGTCACAGCGTGAAGGATGGGCGTGAAAGCCGCTGTGACGGTGCAGCTCTGCGTGACCGCACTGATGGTGTACTCGTTCTGATCGCGTGTGCCACCACAACCCACCACGGACGCAATTTGATAGCCAGTTTGGGGCGTCACGGTGAAACGGATGGAATCTCCTGCGGGAACCACCTGCGCACCGTTTGGGGAGATGGTGCCCCCGGTCCCGGCCACCGCAGTGACTGTGAGTCCAACCGCGAAACTGGCGGTCACATTGCAATGGGCGGTGATGGGGCCGGTGGTGTACACCGTGCCTACCAGCGTACCGCCGCAGCCCTGAACAGACGCTACCGCGCCTGGGTTGGACCGCACTGTAAACGAAACACGTTCTCCCCTCAGCGCACTCACTGGCAGTGCTGGTGACATATCTCCGCCTTCGTGCCAAGCCGGCGTGACCGCAAACCGCTGCTCGAATTGGTCCACCTCGGTGGTGTGCTGGTTGCCTCCGACCGTTCCCCCCACCCCCAGCGCACGGCCCGAGGGCAGCAGGACCAACCCAAGTTCAGCACGCGCGGTGCGCAAGCTCGTCACCTCGGTCCAGGTGAATCTGGATTCATCAAAGACCAGCGCGCTGTCATACGGACTCGACACAGGCGCACCGGACGTCGCACCATCTCCGCCAGCAATAAGAACGCGGCCATCATCCAGCAGCACGGCTGCGTGCCGCGCCCGGGGCTGCGGCAGATCAGCGACGCGGCGCCATCCCAACTGCGGGTAGTAAAGATAGGCTTCGCTCAGGGCTTGACCGGCGTGATAGCCGCCTGCTGCCAACACCACGCCGGAGCGCAGCTTCGTGAGGGTGGCCTGCCGCATGCTGATCTGCCCTTGGTCGCTCCAGCTGTCGGTCACTGGGTCGTAAAGCTGCGAGGCCTGAGGGACACTGCCAGTGTCCCCGCCCAATACCAGCACCTTGCCGGAAGCCAGCAGCACGGCAGAATGCCCAGAGAAGGGGCGTCCCGGCGCGGCAGCCATCGTCCAAGTATTGAGAGCAGGGTCGTAGATCTCGGCAGAGTCCGCCGCTGCCCCCTCACCACCCAGCACCAGAACACGGCCGTCGTCGAGCAATGTGGCAGAAGGTCGTTCACGGACAACACCCATATCCGGGGTGTTTGTCCAGGTGTCGGTCGCGGGGTCGTAGACCTCCGCGGAGCGGGACGCAATGCCGCCAGCCACCAACACCTTGCCAGATGTCAGCAGCGTGATGGTGTGCCGATGGCGCGGCGCGCCCATGGACGAGGCAGCCGTCCAGCTGTTGAGTGCTGGGTCGTAAAGCTCGGCCGTGGCGACTGGCCCGGCAGCATCCACTCCGCCAGTCGACAGCACTTTGCCGGACGCAAGCAACACGGCTTTCTGATCGCCCCGCGCAGTTCCCTGATCCTGTGCATCTGCCCACAGAGGCCGCTGATAGCGGTAGCTCACGGTACTGGACAGGGCGCCGCTGTTCCCTTCTCCCCCCACCAGGAGCACCTTGCCATCAGCCATCAACGTGGCCGTATGACTGGCTCGCACCTGCGGCATGGATGCATCCATCTGCCAGGTTCTGGTGAAGGGATCGAAACGTTCTGCACTGTCGACTACCAGGCCCGAATAGCCGCCCGCGACAAGCACCTCGCCTGTTGGTAGCAAGCTTGCCGTGTGGCGATAACGCGCAGACGCCATGGAGCCTACAGGGATCCACGTGTCTGTCCCAGGGTCGTACAGCTCTGCAGCGCTGAGAGACATTCCTGCCGTGTCTTTTCCACCGGCCACCAACACTTGCCCCGATGGCAGCAGCGTCGCGGTGTGCCCGTAGCGGGCAACCCCCATGGATCGCGCGGATGACCAGGCATTGGTCGCACGGTCGAAAAGCTCCACAGAAGCCGTTGCACCACCGAGCGTGAGGCCGCCAGCGACCAGCACTTTGCCAGAGGGCAGGAGAACTGCGGTGTGCTGCTCCCTGCGCACCTGCATCGGCTGGGTCGAGGACCAGTAGGAAAAGGATGATGTGTCGAAGTAGTGAGGGACATGCAAAATCTCGCCCTCACCTTCAGTCAGGTTGCCACCAACCACCAACACGTCTCCGCCCGGCAACGAGGTCGCAGTGTGGCGAATCCGAGGCACTTGCATAGAAGGTGCGCGCACGCTCTGCAGTTGCCCCCACGAGTCAGTTTCTAGAAACTCGGCAGAAGCCACCACGGTAGCTGCCGTCGACGAAAAGCCGCCAGTGACCAGGGCACGGTATGAGTTGTGCAGCACGCTGGTGGCTGTATGCCCCTGTCGACTCTCAGACATCCAACCATTGCCATAAAAGTAGCCGCTGTCGCTGAAAAACTCAGTAAAAGCCACTGTGCCAATGTTCCCGTTACCGATCCCTCCCGTGACCATCAGGACCTGCGACGTAACGTTGTCTCCCGACAACGCTGTGGCGTGCTCGGTCCTGGCGAAAGCCATCTCGTAATAGGGTTCGGGATTCCAAGCCCCTGTCTGTGCCCATACCGCAGCGGGCGCGATACCGCCCCACAGGGGCCACACCAGGCAACTCAGACCCAGCCACCGACGGCAAGTGCGAAAGAAAGGCGAGTGTGGCAAATCCAGAATGCGCCACTGCAGTGCGAAAAGTTGCATAACCTTTTGCCAGCCCTTTGTGAGGCAGGAAGATGAAACAAAACGCGCAGTATCGGCAAACTTCCGCCCCCCACCCAGTCCAAACTTTGCATGCATCTGCACGCCGCTCTGCACACAGCAGAGATCCAACGCACAGCGCGCCTGATCAGGCAGCGTTGCCCGCCACAATGCCCCAGCGCGCCAGCGCCGCGTCGTCGCTCACCCGCGCATCCACCCAGCGCGCGCCCTGCGGGGTTTCTTCCTTCTTCCAGAACGGCGCCTGGGTCTTGAGGTAGTCCATCAAAAACTCGCAGGCCTGAAAGCTCTGGCCCCTGTGCGCACTGGTCACCGCCACCAGCACGATCTGGTCGAGCGGCTGCAGCAGGCCCACGCGGTGGATCACGCGGGCGCCGAAAATGTCGAACCGCCGCAAGGCCTCATCCACCATGGCTTCGATGGATTTTTCGGTCATGCCGGGGTAGTGCTCCAGCTCCATGGAGGCGACCGCGTCGCCTTCGTTGCGGTCGCGCACCGTGCCGACAAAGCTGCACACGGCGCCCACGCCCTTGTTCTCGCGGCGCAGGGCGGCGACCTCGGCGCTGAGGTCAAAGTCCTCGGTCTGGATGGAAACGCGGGGCTGGGTCATGGAAGGTCTGGGAAGGGGCAAGGCACTCGGGGTTCAGGGCGCGCGGTGCAGGCGCGGCGCGGCCAGCAGGGCGCGCTCTTCCTCCACCACCTTGTTCAGCTGCACCAGCGCGGGGGTCGATGGCAACTCGGCCAGCAGGGCCTGCAAGCGAGTGATGTCGCCCACCGTGGGCGCCACCTTGATCTGGGCGACGGCGGCAGGGATGTTGCCGCCCCGCACCAGGGCCAGCACCTTGGCGGGCCATTCACTTTTGTTGCGTGCCATAAATAAACAGGTAAAAAGCTTTATCTGTACGATTCGCCTGAACTGTACCCGTTCAGTGCCCGCACTGCCCAACCAGCAGTCGACTATTTCACCCTAACGCCATGGCCACTCAGACCATTGAGACCGACCTCTACAAGCTTTATCCCTCCCCACGCAACGCCACCAAGGACGTGTTTGCACACCAAGTGTTCGTGCCCTACCCCTACGCCCTCATCGATCTCGACGCGATGGACCTGGCGGGCCAAACCACGCTGTTTGCCGCGTGTCGGCTGGCCGACATGAAGATGGGCCAGGTAGTGACGTTCGAACTGGCGGCGGACCAGACACGCTTTGAGCGCCTGTTCACGCCTGACTGAACCTCCCCTGCGCACCATCGAGTCTATGGATTTCGAGGAATCATTCCACCCGCTGGAATCACAGGCCCCCGACGCCTACACCGCGGCCGTGGAGGCCTACTGCCACGGCATCCTGCGCCTGCACTGGAACGAGCGGCTCATCAACAAGATCTTCGGCCGCGCGCTGCAGTCGCACGCCGCCGGGCGGCTGGTGGTGCAGCATTTCCAGTGGCAGCGCGAAGGCGCACCCCGGCCCACGCTGGCACTGCTGCAGCGCCAGGCAGGCAGCGGCGGACGCACGCTGGCCACGTTCTTTGCGGTATTGCGGCTGGCCGGCATGGTCAGTGCAGAGCCCGATGCGGCGGACCGCCGCGTGCGCTACCTGGTGCCCGGCCCGCGGCTGCTGGACGGGCTGCGCACCTGGGTGGTCCACCACCTGCAGTGCGCCGAGGCGCTGGGTGTACTCGCCAGCGGCCATGCCACGCGGCTGCAGGCTGATGCGGACTATTTCGAGTCCTTTCTGTGCCGGGCAGACACCATCCTGGACCGCCTGGCCACGCACCGCGGCCAGTTTGGCGGGTGGGACTGGTTTGACCAGCGCGAGGGCGGCGGGCGCGTGGCCATGCTGCTGCTGCGCGAGCACTGCCGCACCACCGCAGCCAGCCCGGGCAGCGGCCCAGCGCCCCTGTTTCCGCTACGCGCGCAGGAACTGGCCGAGCGGCTGGGGTTTTCGCATTCGCACGTGCGCAACCTGGTCAACGACGCCACGGCCGCGGGCCTGCTCACCCAGGACGCGCGGCGCGGGCTGGTGGCGCTGACGCCCCGCTTCGAGGCCGAGCTGCGCCACTGGCTGCAGCACCTGCTGGGCTGGTTTGCCGAAGCCGCCCAGGCGGCCAGCCGCAGCACGCGGCAGGCCGCGGGCCACTGACACCTTGCAGGACTCTATGTACGACGACAACCAGATCCACGTGCCGCCTTCCTTCATGGCGGTGTATTCCGACGCCCGCGGCCGGCTCACCGCCAGCACGAACGAGGTGCGCACCCGCTACGAGCTGTGCGAAGACCTGGCCGGCCACCTGGTGGAGCAGGCGCAGACGCTGTACCACGTGCAGGCGCCGTCCGAAGCCGAGATCCTGCGGCGCATCCACGCCGGCCTGTGCGCGGCCGAGTCGGGCGTACCGGTGCCCGAAGCCACGTGGATCACCACCCGCCTGGCCGAGCTGCTGAACTGGCCCTGCCCTGCGCTGGTGGTGCCCACGCCACAGCCCCCGGAAGGTTCTTGAGGCGCAGGGGCCGCCCCTGGCTATACTGCCCCGCATGCCCACGCACACCCCTTTTGCCCTGACCGCCGCAGCGACGGCGTCGGTGGCATTGCCGTGCGTGGCCATCGCCAACGCCAAAAAACCCCAGCTCATCTGACCGGAGCTGCATGGTTCCGTCCCGGATGAGCGACGGAACCCTTGGCACAAAACTCCCCTTTTTTGATTCCTGGCATTCCGCGCGCGCACCCTGGTGGCGGTTCTTCCTCTCGGTCGAACCCTCCATGGAGTCTTTCGCATGCCTTCTTCTCTTTCGCAGCCCACCAGCCCCGCCGTGGATGCCGTCTTCAGCGGCCTCTGGATTCCCCTCGTCACCCCGTTCCATGACGGGGCCGTCGACCACCCGGCCCTGGCCGCCATGACCGCCACGCTTGCTCAGTACGGCGTGTCGGGCTTTGTAGCCTGCGGCTCGACCGGCGAGGCTGCGGCGCTGGACAAGGCCGAGCAATTGGCCGTGCTGGAAACGGTGCTGGGCGCCGCGCAGGGACTGCCGGTGGTGATGGGCCTGTCGGGCTACCACCTGGGGCAGACGGTGGAGTGGGTGCAGACGCTGGCGCGCCACCCGCTGGCCGGGCTGCTGGTGCCCGCGCCACATTACATCCGCCCGGGGCAGGACGGCCTGCTGCACTGGTTCCGCACACTGGCCGATGCTAGCCACGTGCCGCTGGTCATCTACGACATCCCCTACCGCACGGGCGCCACGCTGGCCGCCGAGACGCTGCTGGCGCTGGCCGGGCACCCGGGCATCCGCGCCATCAAGGACTGCGGCGGCAACCCGGCCAAGACGCAGGCGCTGATTGCCGACGGCCGTCTGGCGGTACTGGCGGGCGAAGACGCGCAGATGTTCACCACGCTGGCCCTGGGCGGCACCGGCGCCATCGCGGCCAGCGCGCACTGGCAGGCGCCGCAGTTCGTGGCTCTGGTGGCGCTGCTACGCGCGGGGGACCTGGCTGCGGCGCGCCAGCGGTGGCACGCCCTGCAGCCCTGGGTGGAGCTGTGTTTTGCCGAGCCCAACCCGGCACCGCTGAAGGCCGTGCTGGCGCAGGCGGGCTGGATGCGCAATGAGCTTCGGGCGCCGATGATGCCGGCCTCGCAGGGGCTAACAGAACGCCTGCAGCGCTTGCAGCGCCCGCAGGTGGTGGCAGAACTCAGCCGCCCGTAACCGGCGGGAAGAACGCCACCTCGGCCCCGTCGGCCAGGGTGGCGGATTCGTTGCTCAAGGTCTGGTTGAGCGCCATGCGCACCGCCTTGCCACGCGCCAGGCTGGTGGCATGGGCGTCGCCGCGGGCGATGAGTTCGTCGCGCAGCGCGCCCAGGGTGGCGGCGCTGGTTTCCACAGCCTCGCTGCCCTGTCCGATGGCCTCGCGGATGGAGGCGAAGTAGCGGACGGTGATTTTCATGCCAGAAGCTCCGAGAAGGCGATGTACTGCACCGTGTCGCCCGCCGCAATCGTCTGGCCAGCGGGGTTGTCCACCACGCCATCGCCCCAGGCGGCGGAGGTGAGCACGCCCGAGCTTTGGTTGTTGAACAGTTCCAGGCCGCCTTCGGGGTGGTGGCGCACGCGCAGAAACTCACGGCGCTTATCGGCCTTAGGCCAATCAAAACGGGCGGTGGCAGCTATTTTTTTAGGAGCAACATCGGTCACCCCCTGCAGCCGCAGCACAAACGGCCGCACCAGCAGCGCAAACGTCACAAAGCTGGACACCGGGTTGCCCGGCAGGCCCATGAAATGGGCATTACCCACGGTGCCGTAGGCAAAGGGCTTGCCGGGCTTCATGGCGATCTGCCACAGGTCCAGGCGGCCCAGCGACTCCACGGCGGGCTTGATGTGGTCTTCCTCACCCACACTCACCCCGCCGCTGGTCAGGATCAGATCATGCGCGCTGCTCGCATCCCGCAGGGCGGCCACGGTGGCGTCGCGCCGGTCGGGCACGATGCCGAAGTCCGTCACCTCGCAGCCCAGGCGCAGCAGCATGGCGCGCAAAAAGAAGCGGTTGCTGTTGTAGATGGCACCGGGGCGCATCTGCTCGGGTGGCACGTCACCGGGCATGACCAGTTCGTCGCCGGTGGAGAACAAGGCCACGCGCGGGCGGCGGGCCACCTGCAACTGGTGCAGACCAATGCTGGCGGCCAGACCCAGCTCGGCGGGCGACAGGCGCGTGCCCGCGGCCAGCACCACCGCGCCGCGGGTGATGTCTTCGCCCGCACGGCGAATCCACTGCCCCGGCTGAGGCACGGCGTTGATACGTACCTGACCCAGACCGTCACCGGCCTGCGCGGCCAAGGCTTCACAGTCTTCCTGCATCAGGATGGCATCTGCCCCGGCGGGCACTGGTGCGCCGGTGAAGATGCGTGCGGCCGTGCCGGCAGCCAGCGGCTCGCCCGCGCTGCCCGCGGCAATGCGCTGCGACACGGGCAGCACCGTGCCCGGTGCGGTGATGTCAGCGCAGCGCACGGCGTAGCCGTCCATGGAGCTGTTGTCTTGCGGCGGCACATGCAAGACAGACGTGCAATGCTGGGCCAGTACGCGGCCGTCTGCATCAAAGGTGGCCACGGTGTCGGTACCCGCCAGGGGGGTCGCGTGGGCCAGCAGGTCGGCCAGCGCGTCGTCCAGGGGCTTCAAAGGGGCGCGGGGTTTGGCTGAGGCGTTCATCACACGGCTCCGTGCAGTTCCCAGTTGTAATCAAAGCGGTCGCCCTGCTGCAGCAACCAGTCCACCACCTGCGCGGGGGCGTTCAGGTCGAGCAGGGGCAGGCCCGTAGCCACGGGGAGCTGGCCTGGGGCATCGGTGGCTACGGCCACCACAAAGTCGTCCTCGGGGTAGCGCACGGGCTTGGGCTCTTTGCCGGGATCGGCGGCCCGCCACACTTCGATCTTGAGCAGGTCGCTCTCCTTGAAGCCTTCCACCAGCACCCAGTCCACCCCCTGGTACAGCTCGGCCAGCAGGTGGTGCACGTTCAGTTCGGTGGGCTGCTCAAATTCCCGCACCAGCATGAGCCGCTTGCTGGACGCAGCCACCACCTCAAACGCCCCCGCCTCGCGGTGGCGCCATGTGTCTTTGCCCGGATGGTCCAGATCAAAGCTGTGGTGCGCGTGCTTGACCACCGACACCCGGAGGCCACGCATGCGCAGCTCGGGAATCAGTTGCTCTACCAATGTGGTCTTGCCGCTGCCAGAAAACCCGGCAAAGCCTACAACCTTCATCCAATGCTCCTTGATTAGCTATGCTATTTATAGCTGCCAGCGCTTATCCAGTGGGCGCCAGGGGCATTTTTCCTGCCAAACCGGGTATGCCACCCCGTGAGGCCGCCCACAGCCTCCGGGGGCCAAGGCACCCCAGGCCTGCGGGCAGGCTGCGCGCCCCATCAGCCCAGCACGGGCGGTGTGCAGTGGCGCTCGATGTAGGCCTTGACCAAGGTCACGTCAGCGGGCATCACCTGCACACGCTTGGGCAGGTCTTCAATGCCCGCAAACTTGGCGGGTCGATCGGGCGAGTGGCCCAGGGCTTCCTCGATGGTGGCCGCAAACTTGATGGGCAAGGCGGTCTCCAGCACGATCATGGGCACGCTGGCATCGCTGTGGTGCTCCAACGCCACCTTCACGCCGTCGGCGGTGTGGGTGTCGATGGTGACGCCGTGGCGCTGGTAGTTGTCCTTGATGGTGGCCAGGCGGTCCGCATGGGTGCTCTTGCCGCTTTCAAAGCCGTACTTGGCTGCCGCGTCGGCAAAGCGCGGGTCCTGGCTCAGGTCAAACTGGCCCGATTGCGACAGCGCATCACCAAACAATGCCTTAGTCTTGGCACCGTCGCGGCCCAGCAGGTCGAACACGAAACGCTCGAAATTGCTGGCCTTGCTGATGTCCATGGACGGGCTCGACGTTTCGTGCGTGTCGGCACTGCCGCGCACGCGGTACACGCCGGTGCGGAAGAACTCGTCAAGCACGTCGTTCTCATTCGTCGCCACCACCAGCTTGGCAATGGGCAGGCCCATCATGCGCGCCACATGGCCCGCGCACACGTTGCCGAAGTTGCCCGAAGGCACGGTGAAGCTGACCTTCTGGTCGTTGGTCTCGGTGGCCTGGATGTAGCCCGCAAAGTAGTACACCACCTGCGCCAAGAGGCGCGCCCAGTTGATGGAGTTGACGGTGCCGATCTTGTACTTGCGCTTGAACTCCAGGTCGTTGGAGACGGCCTTGACGATGTCCTGGCAGTCATCGAACACGCCTTCAATGGCAATGTTGTGGATGTTCGCGTCCTGCAGGCTGAACATCTGCGCCTGCTGGAAGGGGCTCATGCGGCCGTGCGGGCTGGTCATGAACACGCGAATGCCCTTCTTGCCGCGCATGGCGTACTCGGCGGCGCTGCCGGTGTCGCCGCTGGTGGCACCCAGAATGTTCAGCTCCGCACCACGGCGGCCCAGTTCGTATTCGAACAGGTTGCCCAGCAGTTGCATGGCCATGTCCTTGAAGGCCAGCGTGGGGCCGTTGGACAGAGCTTCAAGCCACATGCTGTTTTCGAGGTGGCGCAGGGGCACGATCTCGCCCGTGCCAAACACCTCGGCGGTGTAGGTCTTGGCGCACAGGGCTTTCAGGTCGGCCGCAGGAATGTCGTCGATGTACAGCGACAGGATCTGGAAGGCCAGCTCGGCATAGCCCTGCTCGTGGTAGGCACGGCGCAGGCGCGTGAGCATGGCGTCATCCACCTGCGGATAGTGCTCAGGCAGGTACAGCCCGCCATCGGGTGCCAGGCCTTCGAGCAGGATGTCGCAAAACTGTTTGCGGTCTGCATGGCCGCGGGTGCTGAGGTATTTCATGAAGGTGTCCCGTCTGTGGGGTTCAAAGGCTGATGCCGTACACGCGGATATCAATGTAAAAACGCGAAGCGACCAGCAGCACAAAACCGCCGATCAGGACAAGCCAGTGCAACGGCCTGTCCTCGTAATTATCGGTGCGCTCCAATAACTCGAAGTACACCCACGCGGCCACGAAGCTGCCCACACCGTTGGCCAGCGCATGCAGGCGCGACATGGAGCCCAGCAGCGCCAGCCCGACCAGCAAACCGAACCAGAACGCCAGGTGCCAGCGCGGCAGCTCTACCAGCGAAAGCTTGAGCAGGGCCACCAGCGTGAGAACGGCGACAAGGGTGGGCATGCGAGGGCATCACAGGCACGGGGCAGGCGACGGCTTCGCGGCAGCTCCTCAGTTGAGCTCTTCCTTGCGGATGCGGGTGATAGGGGCCAGCACCGTAGGCAGAGCCTGCATCTGGGCGATGACGGCGTCCATGGTGCCCTCGCGCGTGTCGTGGGTCAGGATGATGAGGTCGGTCTGCGTGGAGCCTTCGCCGCCCACCTCATCGGCTTCGCGTTGCAGCACGGCATCGATGCTCACACCTGCCTCGGCCAGCAGGCCTGTGACCTTGGCCAGCACACCCGCCTGATCCGCCACGCGCAGGCGCAGGTAGTAGCTCGTCACCACTTCGCTCATGGGCAGCACAGGCAATTGGCCCATGGCGTCGGCCAGCGTGTTGGGCTGGAAGGCCAGGTGGGGCACGCGGTGTTCAGGGTCTGCCGTGTGCAGGCGGGCAATGTCCACCAGGTCGGCAATCACGGCGCTGGCGGTGGGCTCGCTGCCTGCACCCTTGCCGTAGTACAGCGTGGTGCCCACGGCATCGCCCTGCACCACCACGGCGTTCATGGCACCTTCCACATTGGCGATCAGGCGCTTGGCAGGCACCAGGCTGGGGTGCACGCGCAGCTCAATCCCCTTTTCAGCGCGCTTGGTGATGCCCAGCAGCTTGATGCGGTAGCCGAGCTGTTCGGCATATTTGATGTCTGCCGCACCCAGCTTGGTAATGCCTTCCACATAGGCCTTATCGAACTGCACCGGGATGCCGAAAGCGATGGCGCTCATCAGCGTGGCCTTGTGGGCGGCGTCCACGCCCTCAATGTCGAAGGTGGGGTCTGCCTCGGCGTAGCCCAGGCGCTGCGCTTCCTTGAGCACCACGTCAAAGTCCAGGCCCTTGTCGCGCATCTCGCTCAGGATGAAGTTGGTGGTGCCGTTGATGATGCCGGCAATCCACTGGATGCGGTTGGCCGTGAGACCCTCACGCAGCGCCTTGATGATGGGAATGCCACCGGCCACCGCGGCCTCGAACGCCACCATGACGCCCTTGGCAGAAGCAGCCGCAAAAATCTCGGTGCCATGCACTGCCAGCAGCGCCTTGTTGGCGGTCACCACATGCTTGCCTGCAGCAATCGCTTCGAGGACCAGAGCCTTGGCCACGCCGTAGCCGCCAATCAGCTCGATGACGATGTCAATGTCAGGGTTGGCAATCACGGCGCGGGCGTCGTTGACGACTTGCACGTTGGGGCCCACCACGCTCTTGGCGCGCTCCACATCCAGATCGGCCACCATGGCGATCTCGATGCCACGGCCAGCACGGCGGCTGATTTCGTCCTGGTTGCGTTGCAAAACGTTGAACACGCCGCTACCGACGGTGCCGATGCCCAGCAGGCCTACTTGGATGGGTTTCATGGTCATAACTCTCTTCAAATCAAAAATCGTTGGGAATGCAGTGGAAGGCCGCAGGCGTGCCCATCATTGCGGTTGGGTGACGAGCACGGGCAACTGCCACGCCCCGCCGGGAAAGCCCCGGCACATGGAATCGCCGCGCTCACCCGTGAGCACAAAGCCTTTGCCATCAAAAACCCATTCGCGCACCCACCAGCAGTCGCCAATGCCTCGCCCCTTCATGGAGGACTGCACGGTGCCCTTGGCGGGATCAAATTCACCATCCACATCCCCTTGCAGCTCAGGCTGGTAGGGCGGGCGGTCGTTGGCAATGAACAGCAGGCTGCCAAAGTTGTAGGCACCCATGGCGCAAGGAATCTCCAGCAGCACCTTGCGCTCCGTCAGGCGGTGAAGCTTCATCTCCGAGGCCTCTGGAATGCCCCCGGTGCACTGACCTTCCAGCTCGTCGCGCCCCACGGCAGCCAGCACTGGCTTGACCAATGCTGCATCGCCTTTGCGCGCCGCTACGGGTTTCACTCCTTTGATGACGGGCGCAGGCAACGCTGGCAGCACGGAAGACTCTGGCTTGGAGCCCTTGCGCACCAGCGCCCCGGCCGTACCAATGCGGCCCTGCGCTTCATCCATCTTGAGCAGCACGGCATTCGCGCCCGCGAGCGACAACGTCCACAGGTCCTTGCCAGCAGACACCATGGCGTCCTCTGCCTTGATCAACTCCTGTATCAGGCGTGGCACCTGTGCGGCAGGCACCTTGGGGCTGCTGCCTTCGAGTGCAGGCAAGGTGAACTTGCCCACTCGCAACTGCAGCCTGGAAGGATCGGCCTTTTCGGCGTAGACCTGCAACTGCACCTCGACAGGCTCATCAGGCCCTGCCTTGCGGGTGAGCAGCATGGAGACCGGGTCGGAATCACCGCTCTCAGACTGGTAGCCCACCGCCCGGCAGGTGCGGGTGTTGTCGCACTGCAGTGCCCAGTCCTTGTGCGAAAAGCTGACGGTTTTGGAGGCGGAAGGCGTCTGCGCCCATGCGGGAAAAGCCGCCATGGCTAGCAAGCCCGCCATAAGGGCCAGCCTTCTGCCAATCACATCCTGGAGACGGCGCATGAACAAAGTGGGCTTGCTGGGTGAAGGGACCACGGTGTTACGCCGCAGCAGTCTGATGGCGCTTGCGGTATTGCTCCAGAAACCGGGCAACACGGCCGATGGCCTCACGCAGGTCGTCTTCGTGCGGTAGGAAGACGATGCGAAAGTGATCAGGCGCGCCCCAGTTGAACCCGGTGCCCTGCACCAGCATGACCTTCGTTTCCTGTAGCAGTTCCAGGAAGAACTGCTGGTCGTCTTTGATGGGATACACAGCGGGGTCCAGCCGCGGGAACATATACAGCGCAGCCCGGGGCTTGACGCAGGTGACACCAGGGATGGCAGTGATCAGCTCATAGGCCAAATCGCGCTGCTTGCGCAGGCGACCGCCTTCAGAGACCAGGTCATTGATGCTCTGGTAGCCACCCAGGGCTGTTTGCACGGCCCATTGCCCGGGCACGTTGGCACACAGCCGCATGTTCGAGAGCATGTTCAGCCCTTCGATGTAGTCCTTGGCCGGTTTTTTGTCGCCCGACACCACCAACCACCCCGCGCGATAGCCACAGGAGCGGTAGCTTTTGGAGAGCGAGTTGAAAGTCAGTGTCAGCACATCGTCGCTGAGCGAACCCAAGGCCGTGTGCTTGGCACCGTCGTACAACACCTTGTCGTACACCTCATCGGCAAAGACCACCAGGCCATGCTCACGGGCAATGGCGAGGATGCCCTTGAGCAGCTCTTCGGAGTACAGAGCACCCGTGGGGTTGTTGGGGTTGATGACCACAATGCCTTTGGTGCGGGGCGTGACCTTGGAGCGGATGTCGTCCAGATCGGGCATCCAGCCATTGGCCTCATCGCACAGATAGTGCACCGGGGTGCCGCCTGACAGGCTGGCCGCAGCCGTCCACAACGGGTAATCGGGGGATGGCAGCAGCAATTCATCGCCATTGTCCAGCAGCGCATTGGTGGCCATCACGATCAGTTCGCTGGCTCCATTGCCCAGATAGATATCGTCGAGCGTGACACCCTTGATGCCCTGCTTCTGGGTTTCGTGCATCACCGCCTTACGGGCAGCGAAGATGCCTTTGCTGTCGGAGTAACCCGCCGAGTTGGGCAGGTTGCGGATCATGTCCTGCTGGATTTCCTCGGGCGCATCGAAACCAAACACGGCCAGATTGCCGATGTTGAGCTTGATGATCTTGTGGCCGTCCTCCTCCATCTGCTTGGCCGCGTCCATGATGGGCCCACGGATGTCGTAGCAAACATTGGCAAGCTTGGCGGATTTCTGAACGGTCTTCATGGCGGGCGGAGTTGGCGTGGGGACAAAGGCCTACCCGGGCAAGGCATGCCTTGGCGAAACCTATAATTTGACCACAGTTCCGCGCAGTTGCCGTCCCGAACGAGCCCCGTCGTACATGGCCCGCGCCCTCCCTTCGCACCGCAGGCACTCCCATGAAATTCCAGCCCGATCGCTCCAGCGCGCAGACCATTCACGGCTATGGCCCTGGCTGGATCGGTGTGGACGGGACCAAGTACACCCAAAGCCTGATCGTGGGCGCCAACGGACTGCTGGAGATGTGGAACTGCGCACGCTTTGAAGACCTGACAGCCCAGCACTTCGAGCACTTGGCCACACTGGAGGCTGAGGTCATCATCTTTGGCAGTGGCGCGCGCAACCGCTTTCCGCCCGCAGCGTGGCTGCGCCCGTTGGCCGCCCGACAACTGGGACTGGAAACCATGGACACGGCGGCCGCCTGCCGCACCTACAACATCCTGTCGGGCGAGGGCCGCAACGTTGTCGCGGCGCTCATTCTCGAGCCCTGAGGCCGACAGACACGAGGCCTCTCCACCGATCACCGGGCATGCGTTTTGCACGCATGCTTATGCAGATATGTACATACATACAGCCCCGGTGGTTGGCTAAGTATCATTTTCAGAGTAAAATCGCGGGTTGCGGTCGGGGGCACCACCAAGAGCAATAACACACCCGCTCCTCCGGCTTACCAACGACTACATCCTGAGAGATTGAAGTGCTATGGCGATCGTTGTCAACAAACCCCTCCCTGAATTTGAAGCCAACGCGACCGGCGGGATCAAGGTCTCCAACACGTCACACACCGGCCAGATTCTGATTCTGTACTTCTATCCCAAGGACAACACCCCTGGTTGCACCACGGAAGCCATGCAGTTCCGTGACAAGTACAAAGATTTCGTCAAGGCGGGCGCCGCAGTGTTCGGCGTTTCGCGCGACAACATGAAGTCCCACGACGACTTCAAGGAAAAGCTGGAACTGCCTTTCGAGCTGATTGCAGACACCGAAGAAAAAATGTGCCACATGTTCGGCGTGGTCAAAAACAAGATCATGTACGGCAAAAAGGTCAAAGGCATCGAGCGCAGCACGTTCCTGATCGGCCCTGATGGCGTGCTGATCCAGGAATGGCGCGGCCTGAAGGTTCCAGGTCACGTGGACGAAGTGCTCAAGGCGGTCAAGTCGCTCAAGGCCCTGAAAAAGGCCGCCTGAATCACCACCGCTTGAGGGCTGCAAGCAACAAATACGCACAGCCCGGGCGTGCTTGCCGCGCCTTCACACGGAATGGGCATAATGGGTTAATGCCCTTGCACATTGCAAAGCCCCATTCCCATCACAAAAGCCGCCTTGGCCTCCAGGCGGCTTTTTGCTTTCTGAACACCCTTGCCTGAGGCCCTTGCACACCATGCCCCTGCCACCCGCCCCCAGCCGCCGTGCCGCCCTGCTTGCACCAGAGGCGTATGAAAACAAAGCCCGCTCTGCCCGTGCAGCGGCTCGCGCAGTAACGAACCCAGCCGCAGAAGACGACGACAACAACATCGCCGTTCTGGAAGCAAGCACTCCCGCAACGCGGACTCGCGCCTCTCGCGGCTCAAAAGCTTCAGCTACCACGGTCGCTACACCCGCTCCAGTGGCCAAAGCTGCGCCAGCACCCACCGCGCGTCGCGCACCCGCGGCCCCCAAAGAGACTGCAGCAGAACCAGCCACGCTCAGCAGCGCTGCCGCATCCACTACCGAGAGCCGCAGCGCCCGCAGCAAAAAGACACGCTCCCAGGGCCCGACCAAGCTGTTCGTACTGGACACCAACGTGCTCTTGCACGACCCGACCAGCCTGTTCCGCTTTGAAGAGCACGACATCTTCCTGCCCATGATCGTTCTGGAGGAACTGGACGGTCACAAGAAGGGCATGACGGAAGTGGCACGCAATGGCCGCCAGGCCAGCCGCACCCTCGATGCACTGGCAGCGGCCCAGGGCGCAGACATAGCCAAGGGACTCAAGCTGGATTCCACGGGCCAACGCGCCGCAGGCGGACATCTCTTCTTCCAGACGGAACCGCTGGACTACAGCCTGCCCACCAGCCTGCCCCAGGGCAAGGCCGACAACCAGATCCTGGGCGTGGTGGAAGCCCTGCGCAAGCAGCATGCGCCACGCGAGGTGGTGCTCGTATCGAAGGACATCAACATGCGGGTCAAGGCCCGCGCACTCGGTCTGGCAGCCGAGGATTACCAGAACGACAAGGCCCTGGAAGACGGTGACCTGCTCTACGCGGGCGTATTGGCGCTGCCCCCGGATTTCTGGACCAAGAGCGGCAAGAACGTGGAAAGCTGGCAAAGCGGTGCCCACACCTACTACCGCATCAGTGGCCCCATCGTGCCGCAGCTGATGATCAATCAGTTCGTGTACTTTGAAGCTCCCGGCGAGCCCAGCCTGTTCGCCCGCGTGAGCGAAATCCGCGACAAGACTGCGGTACTGCAGACCTTGAAGGATTACGGCTCCACCAAGAATGCTGTCTGGGGCGTGACCACGCGCAACCGCGAGCAGAACTACGCCATGAACCTGCTCATGGATCCTGAGATTGATTTCGTAACGCTCACAGGCACTGCGGGCACCGGCAAGACGCTTCTGGCACTGGCTGCAGGCCTCACCCAAGTGCTGGACGACCGCCGCTACACCGAGATCATCATGACCCGCGCCACGGTGAGCGTGGGTGAGGACATCGGCTTTTTGCCCGGCACCGAAGAGGAAAAGATGGGCCCCTGGATGGGCGCGCTGGATGACAACCTGGAGTTTTTGGCCAAGGGCGACGGCGGCAACGCTGGCGAATGGGGCCGTGCAGCCACCAATGAGCTGATCCGCAGCCGCATCAAGATCAAGAGCATGAACTTCATGCGCGGACGCACCTTCCTGAACAAGTACGTCATCATCGACGAGGCACAGAACCTGACGCCCAAGCAGATGAAGACGCTGATCACGCGCGCAGGCCCCGGCACCAAGATCATCTGCATGGGTAACCTGGCCCAGATTGACACGCCGTACCTCACCGAAGGCTCTTCGGGCCTGACCTACGCCGTAGACCGCTTCAAGGGCTGGCCACACAGCGGCCACATCACCCTGGCCCGTGGCGAACGCTCGCGTCTGGCGGACTTTGCCAGCGAGGTGCTCTGACGATGGTGGGCTGGGTCACTGCACTCAAGCTGGTTCCATGGGGTGATGTGATTGAAGCCACACCCCAGATCCTGCAGGCCGCCAGAAAACTGCTGGGAACAGCGCGCAAGAGCAAGGCTGATACCGCGGTCACCACCTCAGCCGGGCATGTCGAGGCAGAAGCCCAGCTGCCCGCTGCAACGCAGCTGCAGCATCTGCGGGAACGGGTGACACAACTGGAACAGGAACAAATGGACAGCGCAGCGCTGATTCAGTCCCTGGCCCAACAAAACGCCCAGGTGATACAGGCGGTAGATGACCTGCGCCAGCGCTATCGCCGGCTGACGCTGCTTACAGCGGGACTGGGCTGCGTTTGCCTGGGCCTGCTGGTGGCTGTGATCCGGCAATAGCTGCGGCCCGTAAGGGTCTCCATCTGCCCCAGGTTCTGAGCCACAGACAAACCCAAGGGGAAATAAAAAACACCGACCAAACAAAAGTCTGGTCGGTGTTTTGCTATTTATTTGATAGCTTCTCGCGCTTATAGCATGGGCGCTAGAGCCCATTTTTATTAGTAATCATCCCCACCACCCATAGCCAGGTTCTCAAAGCGCGTCTGGTTCTTCTGGAAGAAAAGTTTGACCGTGCCGGTAGGGCCGTTACGCTGCTTGCCAATGATGACCTCGGCCACGTTGGGCTCTTTGCTGTCCTTGTTGTAGTAGTCGTCGCGGTAGATGAACATGATGATGTCAGCATCCTGCTCGATAGCGCCAGATTCACGCAGGTCGGACATCATGGGACGCTTGTCCGTGCGCTGCTCCACCGAACGGTTGAGCTGTGACAGCGCAATCACAGGGCACTGCAGCTCCTTGGCCAGCATCTTCAGCCCCCGGGAGATTTCTCCCAGTTCTGTGGCGCGGTTGTCGGCACTGCCAGCGCCTGAGCCACTCATGAGCTGCAGGTAGTCCACCACGATCAGCCCCAGCTTGCCGCACTGGCGAGCCAAACGTCTGGCGTTGGCGCGCAGTTCCCCAGGGGACAGACCCGGGGTTTCGTCAATGTGCAGAGATACCGTGCGCAGCTTTTCAATCGCCTCGGTCAGGCGCGGCCATTCGTCATCGGTCAGCTTGCCGGTCCGCAGGTTGCCCTGGTTGACCCGACCAATCGAGCCCACAATACGCACCGCCAGCTGAGCGGCACCCATTTCCATCGAAAAAATGGCTACGGGCAGACCTTCATTCAGCGCCACGTGCTCGGCAATGTTCACCGCAAAAGACGTCTTGCCCATGGAAGGGCGGGCTGCCAGAACAATCATGTCCCCCGCCTGCAGGCCGGAAGTCATGCGGTCCAGGTCCGCAAATCCCGTGGGCACGCCGGTCACGTCGGCCGGGTTGTCAGCCATCTCCTGCACTTTGTCGAGCAGGTCCACCACCAGCGTGTCGAGAGACTGGAAACCCTGCTTGTTGCGTGAGCCCTCTTCGCCAATCGCAAAAATCTTGGCTTCGGCTTCGTCCAGAATGCGCTCGACCGTCTTACCCTGCGGATCAAACGCATTGGTAGAGATTTCGTCGCTGGCAGTGACCAGCTTGCGCAGGATCGCCCGCTCCCGAACGATCTCAGCATAGCGGCGGATGTTGCTGGCACTGGGAACGTACTGGGCCAGGTTGTTCAGGTACGTCAGCCCACCCACCTCCTCGGCTTTGCCCAGGCTGCGGAGGTGCTCAAACACGGTGATCACATCAGCGGGCTTGCTCGCATTCACCAAAGTGGCAATGGCCGTGAAGATCAGCTGATGTTCGTGGCGATAGAAGTTGCTCTCGGTCAGCAGGTCGCCCACACGGTCCCAGGCGTTGTTGTCCAGCAGCAGGCCACCCAGCACGCTCGATTCCGCCTCCACGGAATGCGGCGGAATACGCAAACGGGCGACTTCGTTATCCTGAACGTTGGGGGCAGAAAAACCTTGGTCATCTAGCGGGGGAAAAACTGCGGACATGGGAGATTCTCCGAACGAGACCTGAATGCTATCCCGACCCAGGCACCGGCTGCCCAAGCGGAAAACGATGATGGCTGACCCAATGACAAAAGCCGCCCGAGGGCGGCTTTTGCTGGATCACCTGAAAGGGAATTAGGCGGTTTCGCCGTAGACCGAAACAGTCACATCCACCACCACATCGGTGTGCAGAGCAACGCTCACGGTGCTTTCGCCGACCAGCTTGATAGGACCGTTGGGCATACGCACTTGAGCCTTCACGATCTTGTAGCCTTGCTTGTTCAGCTCTTCAGCGATGTCGTGGTTGGTCACGGAACCAAACAGACGGCCATCCACGCCAGCCTTCTGGGTCAGCTTGACGGTAGTGCCACCCAGCTTTTCGCCTTGGGCTTGGGCTTCTGCCAGCTTGGCAGCAGCGGCCTTTTCGAGTTCGGCGCGCTTGGCTTCGAACTCAGCCTTGTTGGCTTCGGTGGCGCGGCGAGCGCGGCCCGAAGGGATCAGGAAGTTACGGGCGTAGCCGTCTTTCACCTTGACGATTTCGCCGAGGTTGCCGAGGTTCACAACCTTGTCGAGCAGAATGATTTGCATGGTTGTGCTCCTTAGATCTTGTGCTGGTCGCTGTAAGGCACCAGGGCCAGGAAGCGGGCACGCTTGATGGCGGTGTTCAGCTGACGCTGGTAGATGGCGCGTGTGCCGGTAAGGCGCGCGGGGATGATCTTGCCGTTTTCGGCGATGAAGTCGCGCAGCGTATCGACATCCTTGTAGTCGATTTCTTCAACGCCCGTCACGGTGAAGCGGCAGAAGCGCTTGCGCTTGAACAGCAGGGACTGGGTGTTGCGCTTTGGGCGCTTGTCTTTGTTGAACTTCTTGAACGTGGCCATTGCGGACCCCTTGAAAATTAATTTTGTTGAATATCCTGGATGTGAAGCACTGCATTCTTGCCGTTGCGCGGGGTGGCCAGAAAACCCGAAAAAGTCCAGAGACTTCCGATGTTCTGCCTTGCCAGCCGCTCGGCCATTGCACCAAAGGCAACGGCCTTGATGGCTGCCTTGACGGCCCGGGGGTGACCTGCTTCTGTCTGTTGCGACTCATGTTCGAGCCGCAGGTTGATGGCAGGCAAACCGGCGGGGGTGTAGCGCAGGGACTCAGCCTCTGCGATACATGCTGTCAAGACGACGCGGTTCTCCACTCCAAAGTGGATGGATCAGCGCTCGCCAGCCGCTGCGTACTCGGCTTGGCTGGCCTTGCGGGCCTCTTCGCGCTCAACAGTCTTCATCATGGAAGATGGGCCAGTCTCAGCCTTCTTCTTCTGAACAGTCAGGTGGCGCAGCACGGCGTCGTTGAACTTGAAGGCGTGCTCCAGCTCGGCCATCACAGCCTGGTCAGCTTCGATGTTCACGCACAGGTAGTGGGCCTTGGCCAGCTTGTTGATCAGGTAGGCCAGTTGACGGCGACCCCAGTCTTCCACGCGGTGCACCTTGCCACCGCCAGCGGTGATCATGCCCTTGTAGCGCTCCAGCATGGCTGGAACTTGTTCGCTTTGATCCGGATGGATCAACAAAATGATTTCGTAGTGACGCATGCATACTCCTTGTGGATGAAGCCGCCCGCAGCGTCTCAATCTGAGCAATGATTTGCTCGCGATTGTGCGGTGTGGCAAGGCAAAGCCGGAAATTATACCTCGCCATACTCCGCTTGTACACTAAGGGCGCCGCAAACGGGCGGCGGAGGCGCTGATACCCCGTGAATCGACCTCAGCCCACCCCGAAGGGGAAGACGCATCTTGAAATGCGCCAATACCCCTCCATCTACCGCGCGTAATCCACTGTTTTCATTCCAAAAGACTTCAATATGTCAGACAACAGCCAGCCCAACACCAACCAAGCCGCACCCTCCCCCGAAGAAGTGGAAGCAGCCATGGCGGCCAACGCCTCTGACGAAATGGAGCGTCTGCAAGCCGAACTGGCAGAGCTGAAAGCCAAGAGCGCCGATCTGGCCGACCAGTTTCTGCGCGCCAAGGCAGAAGCCGAAAACGCCCGCCGCCGCGCTGAAGAGGAAGTCGCCAAGGCACGCAAGTTCGGCATTGAGAGCTTTGCTGAGAGCCTTCTGCCCGTGGCAGACAGCCTGGATGCAGCCCTGGCCATCAAGGAAGCCACCCCCCAGCAACTGCGCGAAGGTGCTGATGCCACGCTGCGCCAGCTGACCTCTGCCCTGGAACGCAACAAGGTGCTAGCCATCAACCCCGCTGCAGGCACCAAGTTTGACCCCCACCAGCACCAGGCCATCAGCGTGGTGCCTGCCGATCAGGAAGCCAATACGGTGGTGGCCGTGCTGCAAAAGGGCTACATGATCGCCGAACGGGTTCTACGGCCCGCGCTCGTCACCGTGACAGCGCCCAAGTAATTTTTTGAGAGGGACGACTTGAAGCAACGCAAGTTATCCACAAGTTACTAGACATCCAAACATTCCAACATTGCGGAGAAAAACATGGGAAAAATCATCGGTATTGACCTGGGCACCACCAACAGCTGCGTGGCCATCATGGAAGGCAACACCACGCGCGTGATCGAAAACAGCGAAGGCGCACGCACGACGCCTTCCATCATTGCGTACCAGGAAGACGGCGAAATTCTGGTGGGTGCATCTGCCAAGCGCCAGGCCGTTACCAACCCCAAGAACACCATCTACGCAGCCAAGCGCCTGATTGGTCGCAAGTTCGAAGAAAAAGAAGTGCAAAAGGACATCGACCTGATGCCCTACACCATCGCGAAGGCTGACAACGGTGACGCATGGGTGGAAGTGCGCGGCAACAAGCTGGCACCTCCTCAAATCAGCGCTGAAGTGCTGCGCAAGATGAAAAAGACGGCGGAAGACTATCTGGGCGAAGCCGTCACCGAGGCCGTCATTACCGTTCCCGCCTACTTCAACGACGCCCAGCGCCAGGCCACCAAGGATGCCGGCCGTATTGCAGGCCTGGACGTGAAGCGCATCATCAACGAACCTACCGCAGCAGCACTGGCCTTTGGTCTGGACAAGGCTGAAAAGGGTGACCGCAAGATCGCCGTTTATGACCTGGGTGGCGGCACGTTCGACGTGTCCATCATCGAAATCGCCGACGTGGACGGCGAAAAGCAGTTCGAAGTGCTGTCGACCAACGGCGACACCTTCCTGGGCGGCGAAGACTTTGACCAACGCATCATCGACTACATCATTGCCGAGTTCAAGAAGGAACAAGGCGTGGACCTGTCCAAGGACGTGCTGGCCCTGCAGCGCCTGAAGGAAGCTGCTGAGAAGGCCAAGATCGAGCTGTCGAACTCGTCCGCCACCGACATCAACCTGCCCTACATCACAGCCGACGCCTCGGGCCCCAAGCACCTGAACATCAAGCTCACCCGCGCCAAGCTGGAAAGCCTGGTGGAAGAGCTGATCGAGCGCACCATCGCCCCTTGCCGCACCGCCATCAAGGATGCTGGCGTGAGCGTGTCCGACATCCATGACGTGATCCTGGTCGGCGGTATGACCCGCATGCCCAAGGTGCAGGAAAAGGTGAAGGAATTCTTCGGCAAGGACCCCCGCAAGGACGTGAACCCTGACGAAGCCGTGGCCGTAGGCGCTGCCATCCAGGGCCAGGTGCTGTCGGGTGACCGCAAGGACGTGCTGCTGCTGGACGTGACCCCCCTGTCCCTGGGTATCGAAACCCTGGGCGGCGTCATGACCAAGATGATCACCAAGAACACCACGATCCCCACCAAGTTCGCGCAGACCTTCTCGACGGCCGATGACAACCAGCCTGCCGTGACCATCAAGGTCTACCAGGGTGAGCGTGAAATGGCTTCGGGCAACAAGCTGCTGGGTGAGTTCAATCTGGAAGGCATCCCACCTGCAGCCCGTGGCGTTCCACAGATCGAAGTGTCGTTCGACATCGACGCCAACGGTATCCTGCACGTGGGCGCCAAGGACAAGGGCACCGGCAAGGAAAACAAGATCACCATCAAGGCCAACTCGGGTCTGTCCGAGGAGGAAATCCAGAAGATGGTGAAGGACGCCGAGCTGAACGCTGCAGACGACAAGAAGAAGCTCGAACTGGTGCAGGCCAAGAACCAGGGCGAAGCGGCTGTCCACAGCGTAAACAAGAGCCTGACCGAGCATGGCGACAAGCTGGAAGCTGGCGAGAAAGACGCGATCACCGCCGCCGTGAAGGCCCTGGAAGAAGCCCTCAAGGGTGAAGACAAGGCTGCGATCGAAGACAAAACCAACGCACTGATGGCCGCCAGCCAGAAGCTGGGCGAGAAGATGTACGCCGAATCCCAAGCAGCCCAGGCGGCTCAGGCTGCCGGTGGTGCTGAGGCAGGTGCTGGTGCATCGACCGCATCCGCCAAGCCTGCGGACGACGACAACGTGGTGGACGCAGAGGTGAAGGAAGTCAAGAAGGGCTGAGCGCCTTCCCGTTGACCCCAGCCGCCGCGCGGGGCCCTTGACGGGGCTTGCGCGGCGTTCCTGTTCCAACCGGGCCACAAATCACCATGTCGAAAAAAGACTTTTACGAAGTCCTGGGCGTTGCCAAAAACGCTTCGGATGAAGACATCAAGAAGGCTTATCGCAAGCTGGCGATGAAGTACCACCCTGACCGCAACCAGGGGGACGCCGCCAAGACTGCAGAGGAGAAGTTCAAGGAGGCCAAGGAGGCCTACGAGATGCTCTCCGACCCGCAGAAACGGGCGGCCTACGACCAGTATGGCCACGCGGGGGTGGACCCCAACATGCGCGGCCCCGGGGGCGGCGCAGAAGGCTTTGGCGGTTTTGCCGAGGCTTTCGGCGACATCTTCGGCGACATGTTCGGCCAGCAAGGTGGGCGTGGCCGGGGCGGGCGTCAGGTGTACCGCGGCAGCGATCTCAGCTATGCCATGGAAATCACCCTGGAAGAAGCTGCCCGCGGCAAGGATGCACAGATCCGCATCCCCTCGTGGGACAGCTGTGACACCTGCCACGGCAGCGGCGCCAAGCCCGGCACCAGCGCCAAGACCTGCGGCACCTGCCAGGGTTCAGGCACGGTGCAGATGCGCCAGGGCTTCTTCAGCGTGCAGCAAACCTGCCCGCACTGCCGCGGCACGGGCAAGATCATCCCCGAGCCCTGCACTGCGTGCCATGGCCAAGGCAAGATCAAGAAGCAAAAGACGCTGGAAGTGAAGATTCCTGCGGGCATCGACGATGGCATGCGCATCCGCAGCACAGGCAATGGCGAACCGGGCACCAATGGCGGCCCACCCGGCGATCTGTACATCGAGATCCGCATCAAGAAGCACGACATCTTCGAGCGCGATGGCGACGACCTGCACTGCCAGGTGCCGGTGAGCTTCATCACCGCCGCGCTGGGCGGCGAAATTGAAGTGCCCACCCTGCAAGGCAAGGCAGCCATTGATATCCCCGAAGGCACGCAAGCGGGCAAGCAGTTCCGCCTGCGCGGCAAAGGCATCAAGGGCGTGCGCTCCAGCTATCCGGGCGACCTGTACTGCCACATTGCAGTGGAGACACCCGTCAAGCTCACCGAGCACCAGCGCAAGCTGTTGCGTGAGCTGGAAGAGTCGCTGAAAAAGGGCGGCTCCCGCCACTCCCCCAGCGGCGAGAGCTGGACAGACCGGCTGAAGAACTTCTTCAGTTGACCCAGCCGCCTGCCTTCACCCGCAGGCGTACCCCCTCCAAGCGACCGAGCCTACAGCCCGGTCGCTTTTTTCATTTCCATGCGCGACACCGTCTTCTTGATTCGCATCAAGCAAGCCTGCTTCCGGCGGGCTTGCTTCCCGCAGCAGGCCTACCATGGGGACTCTGCAGTATCGGAGGACACACATGGACGTGAAAATCACCTTCCTGGGCGGCTCAGGCACCGTCACCGGCTCCAAATACCTCGTTCGCCACAACGGCAAAAGCCTCTTGGTGGACTGCGGTCTGTTCCAGGGCTACAAGCAGCTGCGGCTGCGCAACTGGCAGCCCCTGCCTTTGTCGCCTTCGCAAGTGGATGCCGTACTGCTCACCCACGCACACCTGGACCACAGCGGCTACCTTCCCCTGCTGGCCCGTGACGGATTCAAAGGCCCCGTGCATGCCACCACAGGCACGCGTGACCTCTGCGCCATCCTGCTGCCCGACAGCGGACACCTGCAGGAAGAGGACGCCGCTTTTCTGAACCGGCACAAACTGAGCAGCCACGCGCCCGCACTGCCGCTTTACACCAAGCTGGACGCGCAGCATTGCCTCCAGCAGTTCAAGGCCCACCGCTTGCACGAGCGCTTTGAGCCCCTGCCCGGCTGGCATGCCACGTTCTCCAATGCAGGCCACATTCTGGGCGCGGCCAGTGTGCTGCTGGAAGTGGGCGGACGGCGCATCCTGTTCTCCGGCGACCTGGGCAGGCCCGACGACATGCTGATGAACCCGCCGGACGCGCCACCCCAGGCCGATGCTGTACTGATCGAATCCACCTACGGCGACCGCGAGCACCCGCCCGAAGACCTGCTGAGCGAACTGGGCCCGGCACTGGCCCGGCTGGCCGCGCGCGGCGGGGTGGCCGTGGTACCCGTCTTCGCTGTGGGCCGCGCCCAGGTGGTGCTGCACGCCATTGGTCTGCTCAAGGCGCAAGGGCTCATTCCTGCGTCGCTCAAAGTGTTTCTCGACAGCCCCATGGCCGTCAGCACCACCGGGCTGTACCAGCACCACCTGGGCGAACACCGCCTGAACGCGAGGGAGGTCAACGCACTGGAGCACGGGGCCACCATGGTGCAGACGCCCGAACAATCCAAAGGCCTGGCCCGCCTGCATGGCCCCATGGTCATCCTGGCCGCCAGCGGCATGGCCACGGGCGGGCGCGTGCTGCATCACTTGGCACTGCATGCGGGGGACCACCGCAACATGATCATCCTGACCGGACATCAGGCACCGGGCACGCGGGGCGCGCGTCTGGCCGATGGCGAAAAGTCCGTCCGCATCCACGGGCAGGATGTGGCCGTGCGCGCGGAAGTGGTCAAGCTGAACTCGGCCTCAGCCCATGCCGATGGCAACCAGTTGATGGCCTGGCTGCGCAGCATGGACCATGCGCCGGGGCATGTATGGGTGGTCCACGGTGAAATGAACGCAGCCGATCACCTGCGCCAGCGCATCAGCCATGAACTGCGCTGGCAAGCCGATGTGCCCGAACATGGCAGCACAGTGACCTTGTAGCCACCCTCTCCGCAGCGCGGCTACGGGTCACCGGCATCAGCCCATCCGCTCTCAAAATGAGAGCGGCTTGCGCTCTATTGACGCCATCCAAGGCACTTTTCACCTTTCAAACCAGACATACCAAGCAGCTTCACCGGGGATCAGCTACCTAAAAATGATGAAACCCATCGCATTCAGCGATGACAACTCATTAAAAATAGGTAGAAAATGGAGTGCCTTCGCAAAACAAGAAGGCAAGTCTCCTTCAAGGCCCCCCGATGAAAAGCTCAGAGCGCAGCTTTGCGCGCCGTATTGACCTGACCTCGCTGCAGTTGTTTGTGGCCGTGTGCGAGCTGGGCAGCATTGGCCGAGCGGCAGAGCGCGAATTCATCGCCGCATCGGCCGTCAGCAAGCGGCTGTCCGATCTGGAAGCCGCCGTGGATACCGCCCTGCTCTACCGCCACAGCCGGGGCGTGACCCTGACCCCGGCGGGTGAAAGCCTGCTGCACCACGCCCGCACCGTGCTGTTTGGGCTGGAGCGCATGCAGGGCGAGCTGAGCGAGTACGCCGAGGGCGTGCGCGGCCATGTGCGCGTGCACGCCAACATCTCGGCCATCCTGCAGTTTCTGCCGGAAGACCTGGGCGCTTTTGCACGCCAGCACAGCCAGATCAAGATTGACCTGCAAGAACACCTCTCCAGCGCCGTGCTGCACGCGGTGCAGGAAGGGGCGGCAGACCTGGGCATTTGCAATGTGGGCATGGGCAGCAATGCCCACGACCTGCCCAGCAGGCTCTACCGATCGGACCGGCTGGTGCTGGTTGTGCCTGCAGGGCACGAGCTGCAAGCGCTGGACGCTATTGATTTTGAAGCAGTTCTGGACTGGGACATTGTGGGCCTGCATGCCAACAGCAGCATCAGCCTGGCCATGCGTGCCGCCGCGGCGGCTGCGGGCCGCCCGCTGCGCCAGCGCATCCAGGTCACGGGGCTGGACGCCATGTGCCGCATGATCGACAACGGCCTGGGCGTGGGCCTGCTGCCAGACCGAGCCTTCGAGCTGATGCGCAGCGTGGGCCGCCTGGCTGCCGTTCCATTGACAGACGCCTGGGCTCACCGCGAGCTGCGCGTGGTGGCGCGTGATTTTGATGCCCTGCCCATCACCTCGCGCCTGCTGGTAGAGCACCTGACTGCCCAGCGCCCCAGCACCGGGCAACCCACCGCAAGCCCCGCCGAATCAGCCCCTCACCACTAGAATCATTGACCCACCTGAAAGACAAAACCATGGGACGCACCCTCTACGACAAGATCTGGGACGAACACGTCGTCCACACCGAAGAAGATGGCACCTCCATCCTCTACATCGACCGGCACCTGGTGCACGAGGTAACCAGCCCGCAAGCCTTTGAAGGCCTGCGCGGGGCCGGTCGCAAGGTGTGGCGCATGAGCTCCATCGTGGCCACAGCCGACCACAACACGCCCACCACCGGCTGGGAAAAAGGTTACGACGGCATCACCGACCCGATCAGCAAGGAACAGATCACCACGCTGAATGCCAACATGGCAGAAATCTCGCCAGCGGCCTTCTTCCCCTTCATGCACAAGCGCCAAGGCATCGTGCATGTGATTGGCCCCGAAAACGGTGCCACCCTGCCCGGCATGACGGTGGTGTGCGGGGATTCGCACACATCCACCCACGGCGCGTTTGGTGCACTGGCCCACGGTATCGGCACCAGTGAGGTCGAGCACGTCATGGCCACGCAAACCCTGCTGGCCAAAAAAGCCAAGAACATGCTGGTGCAGGTGGACGGCACGCTGGCCAAAGGCGTCACGCCCAAGGATGTGGTGCTGGCCATCATCGGCAAGATCGGCACCGCTGGCGGCACGGGCTACACCATTGAGTTTGCTGGTTCCGTCTTCCGCGCGATGAGCATGGAAGGCCGCATGACCGTGTGCAACATGGCCATCGAAGCCGGTGCGCGCGCCGGTCTGGTGGCTGTGGACGACAAGACCATTGAATACGTGAAGGGCCGCCCCCTGTCGCCCACGGGCGTGGAATGGGACCAAGTCGTGGCTTACTGGAAGACGCTGCACTCCGACCCCGACGCGAAGTTTGACGCTGTGGTCAAGCTGGACGCTGCCGAGATCGTGCCTCAAGTCACCTGGGGCACCAGCCCCGAGATGGTGCTGGGCGTGGACGCCCGCGTGCCCGATCCCGACAAGGAAAAGGACGCCAACAAGCGCGGCGCCATCGAGCGCGCCTTGACCTACATGGGCCTGCAGCCCGGCAAGCCGATCAATGACATCACCATAGACAAGGTGTTCATCGGCAGCTGCACCAACAGCCGCATCGAAGACATGCGCGAAGCTGCCGCCGTGGTGAAGAGCCTGGGCCGCAAGGTGGCCAGCAACGTGAAGCTGGCCATGGTGGTGCCTGGCTCCGGCCTCGTCAAAGAGCAGGCCGAGCGCGAGGGCCTGGACCAGATCTTCAAGGCGGCAGGCTTTGAATGGCGCGAGCCCGGCTGCAGCATGTGCCTGGCCATGAACGCCGACCGTCTGGAGCCCGGCGAACGCTGCGCATCCACCAGCAACCGCAACTTCGAGGGCCGCCAGGGCAACGGTGGCCGCACCCACCTCGTCAGCCCCGCCATGGCGGCTGCCGCTGCGGTGCACGGCCACTTTGTCGATATCCGCCAGTTCGCCTGATTTATCACCTCACCATCCACCATCACTTGACCCAGACTGAAGGAGCCCTGTCATGAAAAAGACCGCCACCCTCATCGCCCTGTCCCTGGCCTTCGTGCTGGCTGGCTGCAACACCGTCAAGGGTGTGGGCCAGGACATTGAACGCGCAGGCAACGCCATCGAGCGCGCCGCCAAGTAAAAAGCAAATCACAAGGCACAACCCAAGGCCACCATGCAGAAATTCACCTTGCTCAAGGGCCTCGTCGCGCCCATGGACCGGGAAAACGTCGACACCGACGCCATCATTCCCAAGCAGTTCCTCAAGTCGATCAAGAAAACGGGCTTTGGCCCCAACCTGTTTGACGAATGGCGCTACCTGGACAAGGGCGAGCCCGGCATCCCCGAGAGCCAGCGCAAACCCAACCCCGACTTTGTGCTGAACCAGCCCCGCTACCAGGGTGCCAGCATCCTTCTGGCGCGCAAGAACTTCGGCTGCGGCTCCAGCCGCGAGCACGCGCCCTGGGCGCTGGACCAATATGGCTTCCGCGCCATCATCGCGCCCAGCTTTGCCGACATCTTCTTCAACAACTGCTTCAAGAACGGCCTGCTGCCCATCGTGCTGCCCGAGGCCACCGTGGCCAAGCTGTTTGACGAAGTGCATGCCTTCCCCGGCTACCAGCTCACCATCGATCTGGAACGCCAGGTGATCGTGCCGCCGCAGGGCGAGGAGATTGCGTTTGAGGTGCAGGCCTTCCGCAAATACTGCCTGCTCAACGGCTTTGACGACATCGGCCTGACCCTGCGCCAGTCCGACAAGATCAAGGCCTTTGAAGCGCAACGCCTGGCCACCAAGCCCTGGCTCGCGCACTCGATGGTTTCCTGATCTCTCATTTCAAGAAAAATAGCCTCCAGCGCTTACGCAATAAGCGCTGGCAGCTATCAAAACAGAAGCACCAGACAATGAAAATCGCAGTTCTGCCGGGTGACGGCATCGGTACCGAAATCGTGGCCGAGGCCGTCAAGGTCCTCAAGGCACTCGACCTGAAGTTCGAAATGGAATCCGCCCTGGTCGGTGGTGCCGCTTACGAGGCCCACGGCCACCCGCTGCCCGAGTCCACCCTCAAGCTCGCCAAGGAAGCCGACGCCATCCTGTTCGGCGCTGTGGGCGACTGGAAATACGACAAGCTCGACCGCCCCCTGCGCCCCGAACAGGCCATCTTGGGCCTGCGCAAGAACCTGGGCCTGTTCGCCAACTTCCGCCCCGCCATCTGCTACGAGCAACTGGTGGGCGCTTCGAGTCTCAAGCCCGAACTGATTGCGGGCCTGGACATCCTCATCATCCGCGAGCTGACCGGTGACATCTACTTCGGCCAGCCCCGTGGCCGCCGTACAGCGGTGGATGGCCACTTCCCCGGTGCGGAAGAAGCCTTCGACACCATGCGCTACAGCCGCCCCGAGATCGAGCGCATCGCCCACGTCGCCTTCCAGGCCGCCCGCAAGCGCAACAAGAAGGTCACCAGCGTGGACAAGGCCAACGTGCTCGAAACCTTCCAGTTCTGGAAGGACGTGGTCACCGACGTGCACAAGGAATACCCCGACGTCGAACTGCAGCACATGTACGTGGACAACGCCGCCATGCAACTCGTCAAGGCCCCCAAGGCGTTTGACGTGGTGGTGACCGGCAACATGTTTGGCGACATCTTGAGCGACGAAGCCTCCATGCTCACCGGCTCCATCGGCATGCTGCCCTCAGCCAGCCTGAACAGCAGCAACCAGGGCCTGTACGAACCCAGCCATGGCAGCGCACCCGACATCGCAGGCAAGGGCGTAGCCAACCCCCTGGCCACCATCCTGTCTGCAGCCATGATGCTGCGCTTCAGCCTGAACCAGGAAGCCGCCGCCCAGCGCATCGAAGCCGCCGTGCAAAAGGTGCTGGCCCAAGGCCTGCGCACGCCCGACATCTACAGCGAAGGTACCACCAAGGTAGGCACTGCGCAGATGGGCGATGCGGTGGTGAAGGCGCTCGCCTGATCCCTGGCTTGCCATGTCACCCCAAGGGCGGCTGTGGCCGCCCTTTTTGTTTTGGGAAATCGGTGTATGCAGTTCCCGCATTGGTCCATGCACGCAATCGGCTAGAATCTGCGCATGTTTGCCGCCCGCCCGTTCGCCCTGAACACCGCTACTGCCGCCCTGGCAGGCGTGGCTGTGCGCGCAATCACCACCAAAACCACGACCATTATTAAGGGCTGATCCAGCTCCGGTATCGTCGTGCGCCCTCCCTGGCCAGACGAGCCGGGGCAAACAGTCTGGTCTGGCACTGTTTATCACTGAAAGGGCGTTGAAATGAGCAAGTTGGTAGGTTTGGTCGGCTGGCGCGGCATGGTCGGCTCGGTGTTGATGGACCGCATGATCGAAGAAAAAGACTTCGACCTGATCGAGCCATTGTTCTTCTCCACATCCAACGCTGGCGGCAAGGCCCCTGCACAGGCCAAGAACGAAACCACCCTGCAGGACGCTTTCAACATTGAGGCCCTCAAGCGCTGCGAGATCATCATCACCGCCCAAGGTGGCGACTACACCAACGAGGTGTACCCCAAGCTGCGCGCTGCAGGCTGGAACGGCCACTGGATTGATGCCGCTTCCTCGCTGCGCATGGAAAAGAACGCGGTCATCGTGCTAGACCCGGTGAACATGCCCGTCATCAAGAACGCGCTGGCCCACGGCGGCAAGGACTGGATCGGCGGCAACTGCACCGTGAGCTGCATGCTGATGGGTGTGGGTGCGCTCTACAAGGCCGGTCTGGTCGAGTGGATGAGCACCCAGACTTACCAAGCCGCGTCCGGCGGCGGCGCACAGCACATGCGTGAGCTGTTGACCCAATACGGCACCCTCAACGCCGAAGTGAAGGCGCTGCTCGACGACCCCAAGAGCGCCATCCTGGAAATCGACCGCAAGGTGATCGCCAAGCAGCGCAGCCTGTCTGCCGCTGAAACCGCCAATTTCGGCGTCCCGCTGGGTGGCAGCCTGATTCCCTGGATCGACAAGGACCTGGGCAATGGCCAGTCCAAGGAAGAATGGAAGGGCATGGCGGAGACCAACAAGATTCTGGGCATGGGCGAAGGCTTCGACTCTGCAGCCATCCCCGTGGACGGATTCTGCGTGCGCGTGGGTGCCATGCGCTGCCACAGCCAGGCCCTGACCTTCAAGCTCAAGAAGGACGTGCCCGTGGCCGATATCGAAGCCATGATTGCGGCCGACAACCAGTGGGTGAAGGTAGTGCCCAACACCCGCGAAGCCACCATCAAGGACCTGACCCCCGTGGCCGTGACCGGCACCATGACCATCCCTGTGGGCCGCATCCGCAAGCTAGCCATGGGCCCCGAATACGTGGGCGCATTCACCATTGGTGACCAGCTGCTGTGGGGTGCTGCAGAGCCTCTGCGCCGCATGCTGCGCATCCTGCTCGACGCCTGATCCACCCAGCCTGCAAAGCGCGCAAAACCCCGGTTTTGCGCGCTTTTTTGCGTCTGACGCATCGAAACAACCCGTTACGCCACGTTGCCGAATGACAACAGACTTTTGCACCAAAACGGGGCGTGACACGGGGTACCAAAGCTTGGACACCACCTCAGCTTGTCAGTGCAAAACATTGCTGCTATGGTGCTTTTTACATATTTTCACGCGCCGGGGCGGGAACCAGATCATGAGAAAAACAGCACCGCTCGACCGAGCCGCAAAACCTAATCAGTTGATGGCAAACATGCATCGTTGGAAATTTTCAGCTCTAGCGGCCGCGGCCGTAGTCTCTGCCGGTTTTTATGCCAGCGACGCTTCGGCTTTGGCCTTGGGCCGCATCACGGTGCAATCCGCTCTGGGTGAGCCTCTGCGTGCAGAGATCGAAGTCCCCCAGATCACCCCCGCAGAAGCCGATACCCTGCGTACATCCACCGCCTCGCCCGAGGTGTTCCGTTCCCAGGGCATGGAGTTCACTCCGCTGATGAACGCCCTGCAGGTGCAACTGCAACGCCGCGCTGACGGCAGCGCCGTGCTGCGCGTCACCAGCGACCGCCCTGTCAACGAGCCGTTTGTGGATCTGGTACTGGACGCCACATGGGGCAGCGGCAAGATCGTGCGCAGCTACACCATGCTGTTCGACCCGCCAGCACTGCGCCGCGCAGCGCCTACGGTCACGGCATCTCCCCAAGTCACGGCACAGGCATCTGCCCCTGCAGCAGCGCCTCGCACCACCACGCCTTCTGCAGCGGCAGCACCTGCCGCTGCGCCACGTCCTGCTCCGGCTGCGGCACCACGCCCCGCCCCGGCGGACGGTGTCACCGTCAAACCCGGCGACACAGCAGGCCGTATTGCCAACGCACATCGCCCTGCAGACGTCTCGCTGGATCAGATGCTGGTAGCCATGATGCGCGCCAACCCGGACGCCTTCATCCAGGGCAATGTCAACCGCATTCGCGCGGGTGCCGTCCTGCAGATTCCCGACGAAGGTGCCGCAAAGTCGGTCCCGACCAGCGAAGCGCGCCAGATTCTGGCCGCCCAGAGCCGTGACTTCAACACCTTCCGCCGCAAGCTGGCCGACACCGCACCCAATGCCACGGTCGCTTCGGCAGAGCGCTCTGCCAGTGGCAAGGTGCAGGCTCAGGTGGAAGACCGCAAGCCCGCCACGGCTGCACCCGACAAGCTGACATTGTCCAAGGGCTCCATCAAGGGTCAAAAGGCAGCCGAAGACCAGTTGGCCAAGGACAAGCAAGCCAACGAGGCCAACGCCCGCATGGCAGAGCTGTCCAAGAACATTAGCGACCTGAACAAGGTGGGTGCAGCTTCTGCCGCTGCAGCGTCTCCTGCCCCGGCAGCCGCCGCCAGTGCTCCGGCACCGGTCAAGGTAGAAGCTCCAGGCGTTCCTGCCACACCTACTGCACCTGAAGCCCCAGCGTCCGCCCCGGCAGCTCCTGCAGAAGCAGCCAGCCTGCCCGTGGAAGCAGCTTCGGCAGCGTCTGATGCGGCCTCTGCACCCGCTCCCGTGGCATCGGCGCCCGCACCGGCTCCCAAGCCAGCACCGGTTCCTCCACCTGCGGAAGAGCCCAGCTTCTTCTCCGGCCTGTTTGACGACCCACTGATCCCTCTGGCCGGTGGCGGCGTGCTCGCATTGCTGGCGGGTTACGGCGTGTACCGCGTGGTGCAGCGCCGCCGCAATGCGGGAGGGGTAGACAGCTCGTTCCTCGAAAGCCGCATTCAGCCCGACTCTTTCTTTGGTGCCAGCGGCGGTCAGCGTATCGACACTGCCAACAGTGAGATGACCACAGGCGGCTCGTCCATGGCCTATTCGCCCAGTCAGCTGGATGCTGGCGGCGATGTGGACCCCGTTGCGGAAGCCGACGTGTACCTCGCTTACGGGCGTGACCTGCAAGCCGAAGAAATTCTGAAGGAAGCCATCCGCCACAACCCTGCACGCGTCTCCGTGCATGTGAAGCTGGGCGAGATCTACGCCAAGCGCCAGGATCGCAAAGCCTTGGAAGCGGTGGCAGGTGACGTGTTCAAGCTCACACAGGGCGAAGGCCCCGACTGGGCGCGTATCGCCGATCTGGGTCGCACGCTGGACCCAGAAAATCCGCTGTACCAGCCTGGCGGCCGTCCCGGCAGTGCTGCAGACGCGGCTCCTGCCGTGCCTGCAGCGGGCTTTGCATCCACGATGCCTGGCGCTCCTGGTGCTGCGCTGCCTTCGGATCTGGACCTCGACCTGGATCTGGATCTGCCCACGGACGCGCTGACAGAAGCTCCTGCGGCCGGCGGGTTTGCTGCGGCTGCAGCAGCTTCCGGCTTGGATCTGCCCAGCCTGCCTGATGACGATGAGCCCGTCACGGCACGCGCGCCGATTTCGGAACCAGCTCCCACGCTGGACATTCCCACACAGCCTGAAGAGCTGAGCATGCTGCCTTCTGGCCTGACGCCGCTGGCAGGCTCCAAAGCGCCCGAGCCTGAGACGCTGGAGTTTGATCTCGGCGACCTGTCTCTGGACCTGTCTGCACCTGCCCCTCTTACCCCCAGCATGCCCCCTGCCGTGGAAGAAATCTCCACAGCATCGGTCCCTGTGGAAGAGGAAGATGAAGGCGAGCCAGCCAACGATGACCCTCTGGCCACCAAGCTGGCACTGGCAGAGGAGTTCAACGCCATCGGTGACACGGACGGCGCACGTACCCTGATCGAAGAAGTGGTGGCAGAAGCAACGGGCCCGCTGAAGACACGAGCCCAGCGTCTGCTTGCTGAACTGGGCTGATGCAGGAATCGCTGCCATCGAATGATCTGAACACCCCTGCGCTCTCCGAACCCGCCAAGGTACGGGTAGCGCTTGGGGTCAGTTACAACGGCCAGGCTTACAAAGGCTGGCAAAGCCAGCCCTCTGGCGACACAGTGCAAGACAAGCTTGAAGCGGCCCTGGGCCGCTTTGCTACGCATGAGGTCAGCACCCTGTGCGCTGGCCGCACCGACAGCGGTGTGCATGGGCTGATGCAGGTGGTGCACTTTGACACCCCCCTGCGCCGTGCAGATGCCTCCTGGGTGCGCGGGACCAACACCTTTTTGCCTCCGGACATCGCTGTACAGTGGGCACGCCATGTGCCCGACACTTTTCATGCACGGGCCAGCGCCACGGCACGCCGCTACGCATACGTTCTGCTGCAGTCCCCGGTGCGCCCCAGCATTGATGCGGGCCGCGTGGGGTGGGTACACCAGCCTCTGAATGCCCACGCCATGCGTGAAGGCGCGGCCTTCCTGCTGGGGGAGCATGACTTCACCTCGTTCCGTGCTGCGGCTTGCCAGGCTCACACCCCGATCAAGACGGTAGAGCGCATCGAAATCAGACACTCGGTTCCATCTGAGCCCACAGGCGATCTAGACTGGAGTCCTTGCTACTGGCGTTTTGAATTCCAGGCCAATGCCTTCCTGCACCACATGATCAGGAACATCATGGGCTGCCTCATCACGATCGGCACCGGCAAACAGCCGCCTGAATGGATGTTGCATGTGCTGCAAGCCCGTTCACGTGATGCTGCTGCGCCCACTTTCTCGCCTGACGGTTTGTACTTTCTGGGTCCGGTCTACGATGCTGCCTGGAATTTGCCAGCGCGCACCCCACCGTTTGACTGGATACCATGACGCCATCCACGCCTTTCAACCGCACCGAGCCCACTTTCGCCCACGCCACCAGCCCAGCTTCCACCCGCACCCGCATCAAGATCTGCGGCCTGACGCGCGAGCAGGATGTGGACGCGGCCGTTCAGGCAGGCGCTGACGCCATAGGCTTTGTGCTCTACGCCCCCAGCCCGCGCGCCGTAACGCCCGAACGTGCAGCACAGCTGGCGCAGCGGCTTCCGCCCTTCGTCACACCCGTGCTGCTTTTTGTGAACGAAGTCGCTCCTAAAATAATAGCTGCCAGCGCTTTGGTGAAGGGTGCTATCGTGCAATTTCATGGTGATGAAACACCTCAGGATTGCCTGGAAGGGACGGCTGGCGGGGCACGCCCCTTTCTGCGGGCTGCGCGCATACCCCTAGGGGACGGTGCTGAAAGTTTTGATCTCGTAAAATACGCTCACGATTTTTCACACGCCCAAGCCATCCTGCTCGACGCGCATGTCGACGGCTATGGCGGCGGCGGCAAGGCATTCAATTGGTCACTCCTTCCACCAAGCGTCAGCTCTCACCTCGTTTTGTCTGGTGGACTCACGCCTGCAAACGTGACCGATGGCATTTTGCAAGTCCGCCCGCGAGGACTCTCGCTGGCGGTGGATGTCAGCTCTGGCGTTGAAGCCGATGGCCCTGATGGCAAGCCCATCAAGGGCATCAAGGACGCCGAAAAAATTCAACGCTTCGTAGCCGCCGTGCGTGCGGCCGATGCACAACTTGCAAAGAATCCCCATGAGCTCCTATCAGCAACCTGACGCCTCCGGGCACTTTGGCCCCTATGGAGGCAGTTTTGTCAGCGAAACCCTGACCCACGCCATCCAGGAACTGCGCGAGGCCTACGCCCGCTACCAGAACGATCCTGAGTTTCTGGCGGAATTCCAGTACGAACTCAAGCACTTCGTCGGCCGCCCATCGCCCATTTACCACGCAGCGCGCACGAGCCGCGAAGTGGGCGGCGCACAGATCTTCCTCAAGCGCGAAGACCTGAACCACACCGGCGCGCACAAGATCAACAACGTGATCGGCCAGGCCATGTTGGCCAAGCGCATGGGCAAGCCCCGTGTGATTGCTGAAACCGGCGCAGGCCAGCACGGCGTGGCCACAGCCACCATCTGCGCACGTTATGGCCTGGAGTGCGTGGTGTACATGGGTGCTGAAGACGTGAAGCGCCAGAGCCCCAACGTGTACCGCATGAAGCTCCTGGGCGCCACGGTGGTGCCCGTCGAGTCCGGCAGCAAGACCCTGAAGGACGCCCTGAACGACGCCATGCGCGACTGGGTGGCGAATGTGGACAACACTTTCTACATCATCGGCACGGTGGCGGGCCCGCATCCCTACCCCATGATGGTGCGCGACTTCCAGAGCGTGATCGGCAAGGAATGCATTGAGCAGATGCCTGCCATGCTCGCCGAGCAAAAGGTGCTGGGCCAGCAGCCTGACGCCGTGATCGCCTGCGTGGGCGGCGGCAGCAATGCCATGGGCATCTTCCACCCCTACATCCCGTTCGAGAAAACACGCCTCATCGGCGTGGAGGCTGCGGGCGAAGGCCTGGAGTCGGGCAAACACTCGGCATCGCTGCAAAAGGGCAGCGCTGGCGTACTGCATGGCAATCGCACGTTCATCCTGCAGGATGACAACGGCCAGATCACCGAAACCCACAGCATCAGCGCGGGCCTGGACTACCCCGGCGTGGGCCCAGAGCACGCCTGGCTGCAGGAGATTGGCCGTGCCGAATATGTCGGCATCACCGATAAGGAGGCGCTGGACGCCTTCCACTACCTGTGCCGCACCGAGGGCATCATCCCCGCGCTGGAATCCAGCCACGCCGTGGCCTACGCCATGAAGCTGGCCAAGACCATGCGCCCCGATCAATCGGTGCTGGTCAACCTGTCCGGCCGTGGCGACAAGGACATTGGCACAGTGGCCGACCTCAGTGGCGCCGACTTCTACTGCCGCCCCAGCTGCCAGGGGCAGTCCGTCAAGGGCGGCGAGCAACCCATCAAGGTGGTCAAATGAGCCGCATCGAAGCAACGTTCTCCGCTCTCAAGGCGCAGGGCCGTAAGGCGCTGATTCCCTATGTGACAGCAGGCTTCCCGTTCGCAGACATCACTCCGGCCCTCATGCACGGCATGGTGGAAGCGGGAGCGGATGTGATCGAGCTGGGCGTGCCGTTTTCCGATCCCATGGCCGATGGCCCCGTCATCCAGAAGGCCGGAGAAAAGGCCCTAAGCCTAGGCGTGGGCATGGTGCAAGTGCTGGACTACGTGCGCGAATTTCGCAAGCGCAACAGCACCACCCCCGTGGTGTTGATGGGGTATGCCAACCCCGTGGAACGCTACGACCAAAAGCACGGCAGCGGCGCCTTTGTGCGGGACGCGGCTGAGGCAGGTGTGGACGGCGTGCTCATCGTGGACTACCCGCCTGAGGAGTGCGAGGCCTTTGCGGCCAGCCTGCGCGAACAGGGCATGGACCTGATCTTCCTGCTGGCCCCCACCAGTACCGATGAGCGTATGGCCCAGGTGGCCCGCGTGGCCAGCGGGTATGTGTATTACGTGTCGCTCAAAGGCGTGACGGGCTCCGGGGCACTGGACACCAGCGCTGTGGAGCAGATGCTGCCACGCATCCGCCAGCATGTTCATATTCCCGTCGGCGTGGGTTTCGGCATCCGCGATGCCGCAACGGCACAAGCCATTGGCAAGGTGGCCGACGCGGTGGTGATCGGCAGCCGCATCATCCAGATCATTGAGGATCAGGAGCACGCCAAGGTGGTCCCCCTCACGGTGGACTTCCTGCGCGGGGTGCGTAAGGCGCTCGACGCATAAAATAGGGGCATCCCCTGAGCGGCTTTGCCGCTTCCCCCTTCTCTCTTGCTTCGCACGGGAAGGAGGACGCTCCCAGCGCGGCGGGACGGCCCTGGCGCGGGAGCACTGATATTGGTCAGCGTGCTCCATCAAGGCCGTGCTGCTGCTGGTCCATTCTTAGAGAGGAAAACACCATGTCCTGGCTCGAAAAACTTCTGCCTTCCAAGATCCAGCAAACCGACCCCACCGAGCGCCGCCAGGTGCCCGAAGGGCTGTGGATCAAATGCCCGAGCTGCGAAACGGTGCTCTACAAGGCGGACCTGGAGCAAAACCAGAACGTTTGCCCCCATTGCAGCCACCACCACCGCATTGGTGCCCGTGCGCGTTTGGACGCTTTCCTGGACGCGGAAGGCCGCTACGAAATTGGCCAGGAAGTGCTGCCGGTGGATGCTCTCAAGTTCAAGGACAGCCGCAAGTACCCCGAGCGCCTGAAGGAAGCGCTGGAAAACACGGGCGAGACCGATGCGCTCATCGTGATGGGCGGTGCCGTCAAGAGCATCAATGTGGTGGCCGCCTGCTTCGAGTTCGACTTCATGGGCGGCTCCATGGGCTCCGTGGTGGGCGAGCGCTTTGTGCGTGGCGTGGAAACCGCCATTGAGCAGAAAGTGCCTTTCATCTGCTTCACTGCCACTGGCGGCGCGCGCATGCAGGAAGGCCTGCTGTCGCTCATGCAGATGGCCAAGACCAATGCGGCGCTGACCCGCCTGGCCAAGAAGGGCCTGCCCTACATCAGCGTGCTGACCGATCCGACCATGGGTGGCGTGAGCGCAGGTTTTGCCTTTGTGGGCGACATCGTGATTGCCGAGCCCAAGGCCCTGATCGGCTTTGCTGGCCCCCGCGTGATCGAATCCACCGTGCGCGTGACGTTGCCCGAAGGCTTCCAGCGCGCCGAGTTCCTGCAAACCAAGGGGGCCGTCGACCTGATCTGCGACCGCCGCGAGTTGCGCAACACTGTGGCGAGCAGCCTGGCCATGTTGCAGCGCCTGCCTGCGGATGCGGTGATGTAATCGCGGCGTGACGCAGAAACACAAACGGGGCCTCAGGCCCCGTTTGTGTTTCTGCTATCAAATAAATAGCTATCTGCGCTTATTCCTCAAGCGCTAGCAGCTTATTTGGGTAGAAATTATTCATCCTGCAAGCGGCTGCTATCAGAACCGCACCACGCTGGCCAGCACGGTGGCCTGCAGATGACCCAGAACGATCATGGCGATCTGCAAAAGCACCAGCAGCACCAGGGGAGAGAGATCCAGTCCGCCCATCAGCGGCACCACGCGCTGTACAGGCCGCAGCAAAGGAGCGCACAAGCGGCTGATCACGTCTGACAAAGGGGAGCGGGTCTGGACCCACGAGAGCACGGCATGCACGATCAACAGGCCAATCAGCCCGGAGATGCCCACCCGCAGCAGGCCAAAGGCAGCCAGGATAGGCACCATCGTTCCCGTCATCGCGCCACCGATGATGAGCCACAGCACCGCGTACTGCACCTGCTGCACCAGCAACGCCCCCACCAGGCTGGACACATCCCACCGGCCGGTGGGCGGAATGATGCGGCGCAGCGGCATGATGAACCAGTCCGTCAACGCAAACACCAGCGCCCCTACGGGGTTGGAAAAAGGCACGCGCTGCCACTGCATGTAAAGCCGCAAAAGACAGGCCCCGGTGAGCAGACCACCGACAACATCGAGCAGCAAGGTAACAATCTGGTACAGCATGGGTGGAGCAGAGAAAGCGATCGCGTAGTGCGGAGAGGTGGAGCGTCGTGGGATGATAGCGGCCTGAGAACCTGCTGAAGGTTCAGCCCCTTCATGACACAAGCCCTTACCCTCTCCTCGCTGCCCCTGTTCCCCCTGGCTTCGGTACTCTTTCCCGAAGGCTATCTGGCGCTGCGCGTCTTTGAGGTGCGCTACCTCGACATGGTGCGCAAATGCCATCAGACCGGAGCGCCCTTCGGGGTGGTTTCCCTGACCCAGGGAAGCGAAGTGAGAAAGCCGGGGGCTGCGCAAGAGCAATTCAACGAGGTGGGTACGCTTGCAGTGATCGAGCGGCTGGAGACCGCCCAGCCCGGTCTGATGACCCTGCTATGCCGCGGTACCGAGCGTTTTCGCATCACACGCAGCAATCATCTGGTACACGGCTTGTGGGTGGCAGACGTGGACCAGCTGGATCGCGACCTGACAATCCCCGTGCCCGAAGACCTGAAAAAAGCCGCCTCTGCGCTGCAGCAGGTGCTGCACACCCTGCACGCGCGCGACGCGCTCAACCCCACGTCCATCCTGCCCACCCGTGAGCAACTGGACAACTGCGGCTGGGTGGCCAACCGCTGGTGCGAACTGCTGCCCGTGCCACTGGAGCTGAAACAACGCCTGATGGAACTCGACAACCCCCTGGTACGGCTGGAGCTCGTGGGAGACGTGCTCGAACGCACTGGCATCGCCGAGTGACCATGCCGGACAAGGACCGACATACCGTGCCCCAGCGCATTCTTGGCTGGCACCGCACCACCAAACGCCTTTTTGTGGCCGCACTGGATGCAGGCATGGGCCTGTTTGCCATGTGGCTGGCCTTCACCCTGCGGCTCGACACACTGCACTGGCCTGAGGGCAACCAGTGGATTGCCTATGTGCTGGCCCCTGCGCTGGCGTTTCCCATTCTGATGAACCTGGGGCTGTACCGGGCCATCTTCCGCTATACCGGCATGCAGGCCATGGTCACCACAGGCAAGGCGGTGGCCATCTATGGCGCAGTGCTGCTACTCATCTTGCTGATGGGCAAATGGGAGGGGATTCCGCGCAGCGTGGGCATTTTGCAGCCGGTGCTGTTGCTGCTGCTGGTGGGTGCCAGCCGCGCCTTGGGCTGGCTTTGGCTGGCGGGCCGCCCCAGGGCCGCCACGCACCGGTTGCTTATCTACGGTGCCGGCGTGGCAGGCGCACAAACGGCCGCAGGCCTGGCCTCGGCACGCAGCTACCAGTTGCTGGCCTTTGCAGATGACGACGCCAGCAAGGTGGGCCGCAGCATCAACGGGGTGCGTGTGTACGCCCCCTCTACCCTGGCCGCGACCATCCAGCGCTTGGGCATTACCGACGTGCTGCTGGCCCTGCCCAGCGTGCCCCGACAAAGGCGGCAGCAGATCATTGAAAGCCTGCGCTCCCTGCCAGTGCGCATCCGCACCCTGCCAGGCCTGACCGACCTGGCCAGCGGCAAGGTCACCGTCACAGACTTTCAGGACCTGGACATTGAAGACCTGCTGGGCCGCCCTACGGTAGAGCCAGACCTGCCCCGCATGCAGCAACACATTGCAGGCAAGGTGGTGATGGTGACCGGTGCCGGGGGCAGCATCGGTAGCGAGCTGTGCCGCCAGCTCGCACAGCTGGGCGCGGCCGAGCTGCTGCTGGTCGACCACAGCGAGTTTGCGCTCTACAGCATCCACCACGAGCTGCAGACCCTTGTGCAGCAGGGCGTGGTGGCGTGCCGCCTGACCCCCTTGCTCGCCAGCGTCAACCACCTGCAGCGCATGGCAGACCTGTGCCGTACCCACCGCCCCGCATCCATCTACCATGCCGCAGCCTACAAGCATGTTCCCATGGTGGAAGCCAATGCAGGGGAAGGCATCCTGAACAACGTCTTTGGCACCCTGCACATGGTGCAGCTCGCCATGCAGCACGGCGTGCAGGATTTTGTGCTGGTGTCCACCGACAAGGCCGTGCGCCCCACCAATGTGATGGGCGCCAGCAAACGCGTGGCCGAGCTGGTGTTGCAGGCCATGGCCCATGCCTCGCAACTGCCTTTGCCTTTGCCTTTCACCACGAACCGTGAAGAAGTGCAGATCACAAGCGCACTCGACACTTCACCCACACAGCCAACCCACGCCTGGCGCAGCCCCACCCGTTTTTCGATGGTGCGCTTTGGCAATGTGCTGGGCTCCAGCGGCAGCGTTATCCCGCTGTTTCGCCAGCAGATTGCGCACGGGGGCCCCATCACCGTCACACATCCGGAAGTGACCCGCTATTTCATGACGATTGCTGAAGCCGCCCAGCTGGTGCTGCAGGCCGGTGCCATGGCCGAAGGGGGCGATGTGTTCGTGCTCGACATGGGTGAGCCCATCCGCATCCGCGAGCTGGCAGAGCGCATGGTGACACTGGCAGGCCTGACCGTACGCGACGCAGAGCACCCCAGTGGCGACATTGCCATCACCTTCACTGGCCTGCGTCCGGGCGAAAAGCTCTACGAAGAGCTGCTGATCGGTGACAACCCGCTGCCCACCCCGCACCCGCGCATCCTGCGTGCGCAGGAAGAGCGGTTTGACTGGCCCACCCTGCACCACCTGCTGGGCCAGCTGCACGCGGCAGCCCAGGCCAACGATCTGGACCGCATACGCCCCCTGCTTCAGACGCTGGTGCCCGGCTACCAGCCGGACATGGGCGGGCAGCCCACTTGATGCCGCTACAGGCCCCATCCCCCATGACGTCCGCGCCATGACCACCGGGCTGTTCAAGGCCACCGCCACACTGCTCACCGGCAGTGTGGCCGCACATGCCCTGCCGCTGGTGCTGGGCCCTGCCCTCACGCGCACGTACCCGCCAGAAGCCTTTGGGCAGTTTGCCCTGCTGTGGGCCATGGCCAGCAATATCGCCGTGGTGGGCTGCGCACGCTACGAATACGCCCTGCCGCTGGAGCGCAGCGAACCTGACGCCGCACACCTGATGGCGCTGTGTGCCCAGGTGCTGGGTGCAGTCATATTGCTGTCTGCGGGTGTAGGGGGCGCGCTGGCGTGGCACCACCATGCTGGCCTCTACGGGCTGCTGCCACTGGCCGTGCTCTCGCTGGCCGCCACGCAGTGGCTGACGATGTGGGCGACCCGCGCACAACGCTTCGGCCTGCTCTCCGGCGCGCGGCTGGTGCAGTACGGCGGCGGTGCTGTCCTGCAATTGCTGCTGGGCTGGTGGGTCGGGGGAATGGCCGGGTTGTTTGCAGGCGCTGTGGCCGCAGGCCTGATGGCTGCCATGCTGCTGGCACGCCCCGCACCCGTTGGCGGCTGGCAAAAGCTGCTGCACACACCCAGGCAAACGCTGCGCAACATGGCACTGCGGCACCGCGACTTTCCACTGCTCAACACGCCGCATGCCTTCATGGGGGCGTTGCAAGACACCTTGACGCTGCTGGCCGTCACGGCTTGGTCGGGCGATGCCGCTGCCGGGCTGTGGGCCATGTCACTGCGCTACCTGAAGGCACCCGCCAGCCTGCTGGGCGGAGCCCTGTCTCAGGCCCTGTACCCGCGCCTGGTGCAAGCCCCCAACGCGCAGGCAGCGCGCCAGGCTGTTCACCACAGCATGCGGGCCTTGGCCGCCATGGCCCTGCCCTTGGCGGCGGTGCTTTTGCTCTGGGGGCCTGATCTGTTTGCATGGTTCTTCGGCCCCCGATGGAGCGCAGCAGGGGAGCTGGCCCGTGCCCTTGCCCCCTACATTGCCCTGCATTTCATTGCTTCACCCCTGGCGGTGACCACGCTGGCATGGAAAGCCCAGGCCTGGGCCTTGCGCCTTGCCGTGGTAGGCCAGGTGGCCTATTTTTCAGGGCTGCTGGGCGGGTTGGCGCTGGGGGGCCTCACGGGCGCAGCCTGGGGCATTTCGGCCTCCATGCTGCTGTACTTTGGCTACTATTTTTGGGCCCTGGCTACCTGGAAGGACATCCCCCATGAAGGACGCGATGAAAGCCTTGCTTAACCGCTGGCGCCGCCGCCTGTGGCAGGCGCTGTTCTACCGCATGGTGTTTGGTGAGCGCACCGCGCAGGGCACCCCGCTGCCCCACACCCGCATCGCGCCCAGCACCTGCATCGAGGGTGAAGAGGGCCTGCAACTGGCAGACCATGTATTCATCGGCCACTTCAATTTTCTGGATGCGGCAGGCGGCCTGCGCATCGACGAGGGCGTGCAGATCACCAACTTTGTGAGCATCGTCACCCACAGCTCGCACCGGGCCGTACGCCTCATGGGGCGCAGCTATGCGACCCATGAGGGGACTGCAGGTGTACGCCCCGGCTACCTGCAGGGGGCCGTTCACATCGGTGCCTACGCCTTTGTGGGCCCGCACAGCCTGATCGAAGCAGGCAGCCGCATCGGCAAGGGGGCGGTGGTGTGCGCCTACGCGCAAGTGCGCGGCGAGGTGCCAGACTTTGCCATCGTGGCCGGGCAACCGGCCCGTGTAGTGGGCGACGTGCGCACGCGCGACGCCGCCCTGCTGGCGCAATACCCCGACATGCAGGCGCACTACGCAGCATGGGCTGGCACGCTGCCCACCTCGCTCTCGCCCGCGTCCACAACCATGCCACCTTCTGATCACGCCTGACATGCCCCCCATCCACCTGTGCCTGCTGGGCGATGCCACCAGCCCCCACATCCAGCGCTGGGCGCGCGAGATGCAGGGGCGCGGCTACCGTGTGTCGCTGGTCACTGCGCGGCCTGCGCCCATCGATGGCGTAGAGCAGCATGTGCTGCACCCGGTGCGCCGCTCGGCCCAATGGCTGCTGCGCGCTGGCGAGACACGCCGTGCCGTGCAGGCGCTGGCTCCTGACATCGTGCACGCGCACTACACCACGTCCTACGGCTACCTGGGCGCACGTTGCGGCCGCTACCCGCTGGTGATGACGGCCTGGGGCAGCGACTTGCTGGTGACGCCGCTCGCCAACCCCTGGATGCGCTGGCTCACCGGCTGGACGCTGCGCCGCGCAGACCTCATCACCGGCGATTCGCAAAGCTTGGTCGATGCGGCGCACAGCTACCACCCGCGCGCTGCGGTGCACTGCATCCACTGGGGCGTGGACCTGGCGCGCTTTGCGCCTGCGCCCTGGCCAGACAAACCCGGCTTTGAAATCGTGAGCCTGCGCTCGTGGGAACCCAACTACAACATCGCCACCATCATCGAGGCCGTGGCGCACCTGCGGGCGCAGCAACCTGCTTTGCCCGTGCACCTGCACTTGCTGGGCGGCGGTAGCCTCGAGGCCGCCCTGCGCGAACAAATCGCCCGCCTGGGCCTGAGCGGAGCAGTGACTTTTCACGGACGGCTCGACGACGCTGGCATGGCCCGCGTGCTGGCGCGGTGCAAAGTGTCGGTGTCGGTGCCCACGCAAGATGCCACCTCGGTCTCGGTGCTCGAAAGCATGGCCTGCGGCCTGCCCGTGGTGGCCACCCAGCTCCAGGCCAACGCGCAATGGTTGCCTGCAGAATGGCTGGTACCCGCACAGGACAGCCACGCCTTGGCGCAGAAGCTGGCCGTATTGGCGCAAGACGACGCCGCAGCGCATGTGGCAGGTCAGCACAATGCCCAGCGCATTCAACAAGAGGGCGACCGCGCCGTGCAAATGGACCGCATGGATGCGCTGTACCGTGGGCTGTTGAAGCGCCCCGCGACACACACGGGCACCAGTTAACAAGAAAATAGGCGTCTAGCGCAATCCAATCAAGCGCTGGCAGCTACATAAAATATAGCAACCATGTTCACCCAGCCCGCCCAGCCCCAGCTGCTCAGCGTCATCGTGCCCTGCCGCAACGAGGCCGCGCACATCGACGCTTTTTGCGACAGCGCCTTGCAGCAGCAATTGCCCCCTGGCTGGCAGATGGAAGTGCTGGTGGCTGACGGTTGCAGCGACGACGGCACGCGCGAGCGGCTGCAGCAGCGCTGCGCGGCCGACCCGCGCCTGCGCTGGGTGGACAACCCAGGCCGCATCGTCTCCACCGGGCTCAATGCCTGCCTGCGCCTGGCGCGTGGCAGCGTGGTGGCACGGCTGGATGTGCACACCCAGTTTGCGCCGGACTACCTAGCCCAGTGCCTAGCGGCGCTGGAACGCACCGGGGCCGACAACGTGGGCGGCCCCTGGGTGGCCAAAGGGCGCGGTGCCATGGGTAGTGCCATTGCTGCCGCCTTCCAGAGCCGATGGGTGGTGGGCGGGGCGCTTTCGCGCGACACAGCCTACGAAGGCCCTGTAGACACCGTGTACCTGGGCTGCTGGCCCCGCGCCACGCTGGAGCGCTTTGGCGGCTTTGACGAAGCCCTGGTGCGCAACCAGGACGACGAGCACAACCTGCGGCTGCGCCTGGGCGGTGCACGCATCTGGCAAAGCGGGCGCATCCAGTCGAGCTACCGCCCCCGCGATTCGCTGCGCCACCTGTTTGCCCAGCAGCGGCAGTACGGCTACTGGCGGCCCTTTGTGATGCAAAAGCATGGCCAGCCAGGCTCGGTGCGGCAGCTGGTGCCAGCGGCCTTTGTGGCCGCGTTGCTGGGCTTTGTTGCCATCAGCCCCTGGAGTGTTTGGCCACTGGCAGCGCTGCTGGCAGCGTATGGCGGCTATGTGGGCGCAGCCTCGGTGTTGGCCGCCCGCGCTGCAGGCCAGTGGAACACCTTGCCGCGCCTGCCGGTGGTGATTGCGGCCTACCACGTCGCCTACGGACTGGGCACCTGGCGTGGCCTGTGGGATGTGCTGCGGGGCAGCGAGCCCTCGGCCCAGTTTGCGCGCATCACGCGATAAGCCTGTTCCCAACCGCTGCACGCCTCCCCATGAGCCTCGACCCCTCCCACGAACCCGCCGCCGTGCAGGCCCGCTACGCCCGGCGCAATGCGGTAGCCGACGCGCAGCACTACAGCCTGTACGCCAGCGCATCGGCTCTGCAGGCGCAGCAAGAACGGCTGCGCGCCATGGTGCAGCTGTGGCGCACGCACGGTTGGCAAAGCCTAGCGGGCCTGCACATCACCGAAGTGGGCTGCGGCAGCGGCGGCAACCTGCACGACCTGGTGCGCCTGGGCGCAGAGCCCCAGCGCTTGCAAGGGCTGGAATTGCAGACCGAACGCGCCGCCCAGGCCCGTGCCACCTTGCCCGCCGCGCTGGCTATCCACGCAGGCGATGCGGCCAGCGCCACCATCGCCCCCGGCAGCCAGCAGGCCGTGCTCGCGTTCACTCTGTTCAGCTCGCTGCTCGACGCCCCCTTCCGCACCGCGCTTGCGCAGCAGATGTGGCAGTGGGTGGCCCCCGGCGGCGGCGTGCTGGTGTATGACTTTGTCGTCAACAACCCGCGTAACCCCGATGTGCAGGGCGTGCCGTTGGCCGAAGTGCGGCGGCTGTTCCCACAGGCCCGACTGCATTCGCACCGCATCACGCTGGCACCGCCGGTGGCGCGCCGCCTTCCCGGCGGCATGATTGCGCCTTGCGCCGCGCTGCTGCCCTTTTTGCGCACCCACCGCCTGACCTGGGCGGTGAAACCAGCCCTCAGTACGGGGCCTACCGCTTTACCGTCATGAAAATCACCGTTATCGGCACCGGCTATGTGGGTCTGGTCACTGGCGCTTGCCTGGCAGAAATGGGCAACCAGGTGGTCTGCCTCGATCTGGACGCCCAGCGCATCGCCGCGCTGAACCGGGGCGAGATGCCCATCCACGAGCCCGGCCTGGGCGATGTGGTGGCGCGCAATGCCCAGGCCGGGCGCCTGCGCTTCACCACCGACATCGACACCGCCGTGGCGCACGGCCTGCTGCAGTTCATTGCCGTGGGCACACCGCCCAGCGAGGACGGATCGGCCGACCTGCAGCATGTGCTGGCCGCTGCACGGGCCGTGGCCGAGCGCATGCAGGGCTACAAGCTCATCATCAACAAAAGCACGGTGCCCGTGGGCACGGCAGATGCCGTGGCGAAGGAAGTAACGCAGGAGCTGGCCGCCCGCGGGCTGCCGCCCGACTTTGCCGTCGTGTCCAACCCCGAATTCCTCAAGGAAGGCTCTGCAGTGCAGGACTTCATGCGGCCCGACCGCGTGATCGTGGGCAGCGACAACGAGCGCGCCACCGCCCTGATGCGCACGCTGTACGCCCCCTTCATGCGCAACCGCGAGCGGCTGATCGAGATGGATGTGCGCAGTGCCGAGTTCACCAAATACGCCGCCAACGCCATGCTGGCCACGCGCATCAGTTTCATGAACGAGCTGGCCCTGCTGGCTGAAAAGCTGGGGGCAGACATTGAGCAGGTGCGCACCGGCATCGGCACCGATCCGCGCATTGGCACGCATTTTTTGTACGCGGGCACCGGCTACGGCGGCTCGTGCTTTCCCAAAGATGTACGCGCCCTGATTCAGACAGGCGAAAGTGCGGGCCAGCCGCTGCAGATTCTGCAGGCCGTGCAGGCGGTGAACCAGCGGCAAAAGCAGGTGCTGATCGACAAGATCGTCGCCCGCTTTGGCCCCGACTTGCAAGGCCGCCGCTTTGCGCTGTGGGGCCTGGCCTTCAAGCCCGGCACCGATGACATGCGCGAGGCGCCGAGCCTGACGGTGATCGAGCAACTGCTAGCGCGGGGTGCCGAGGTGGTGGCCTATGACCCGCAGGCCATGCTGCAAGCGCAAGCGGTGCTGAGCCCACGGCCCCACCTGTACTACGCACCCCAGGCCGATGCAGCCCTGGTGGGCGCGGATGCCCTGGTCATCGTCACCGAGTGGAAGGAATTCCGCAGCCCTGACTTTGCCCACATGGCTGCCACACTGAAGCAACCGGTGGTGTTTGACGGACGCAATCTGTTTGAGCCCGATACGATGCGCACCGCCGGACTGGAGTACCACCCTGTTGGCCGTGCTGCCGTTCCGTTCGTGGCCGCCTCACATCCCTGAACACCATGTCCACCACACCTTTCCTCCCCTTCGCCCGCCCCGACATCGGTGACGCCGAAATCGCCGCTGTGACCGAGGCCATGCGCTCCGGCTGGGTCACCACCGGCCCCGTCACACGCCAGTTTGAACAGAACTTTGTGGACTACCTGGGCGGTGGGCTGCAGGGCGTGGCCGTGAATTCGGCCACGGCCGGGTTGCACCTGGCGCTGGAGGCCTTGGGCATTGGCCCGGGGGACGAGGTGATTGCACCCACCCTCACCTTCACCGCCACGGTGGAGGTGGTGCGCTATCTGGGGGCCGATGCGGTACTGGTGGATGTGGACCCGGTCACGCTGAACATCGACCCCGCCAAAATCCGCGCCGCCATCACGCCCCGCACCAAAGCCATCATGCCGGTGCACTACGGCGGCCTGGCATGCGACATGGATGCGATCCTGACCATTGCCCAAGAGCATGGCCTGAAGGTAGTGGAAGACGCTGCCCATGCTCTGCCCACCACCTGGCGCGGCGCGCTGGTGGGGCAGTTGCAGTCTGATGTGACGGTGTTCAGCTTTTACGCCAACAAGACCATCACCACCGGCGAAGGCGGCATGGCCGTGACGCGCGATGCAGCCCTGGCCCAGCGCATGCGCGTGATGCGCCTGCACGGCATGAACCGCGATGCGTTTGACCGCTTCACATCCAAGACCCCGGCCTGGTACTACGAGGTGGTCGCCCCCGGCTTCAAATACAACATGACCGATGTGGCTGCCGCCATGGGCGTGCAGCAGCTGGCACGCCTGCCACAGTTTGTGCAACGGCGTGAGGAGCTGGCCCAGCGCTACCACGCCGCGCTGGCCAGCCTGCCCCTGGTACTGCCCGCCACGGCCCCAACGGGCGATGTGCATGCCTGGCACCTGTACGTGGTGCGCCTTGCGCCGCAGGCACGCATCGGGCGCGATGCGTTGATCCAGGGCCTGTCAGACCGGGGCATTGGCACCAGCGTGCACTATGTGCCGCTGCACCGCCACCCCTACTGGCGCGACCGCTACCAGCTCACGCCCGAGCAGTTTCCGCATGCCGATGCCGCCTACCTAGCCATGGTGAGCCTGCCCCTGTTCACCGCCATGAGCGATGCAGACCAGGAACGGGTGATTGCCGCTCTGCACGAGCTGCTGGGCTGAAGAACTCTGCCCGCCACCTCTATCAACCATGTGGATCAAGCGCGCTTTTGACATCGCCTTTTCGGCCACCGTGCTGCTGATGCTGGCACCGCTGCTGGCCGTGATTGCGCTGTGGGTGCGCCGTGACTCGCCCGGCCCCATCATCTACCAGCAAGAGCGCGTGGGCCGGCATGGGCAGCTGTTTCGCATCTACAAGTTCCGCACCATGCGCGTGGGGGCCGATGCCGCCGGGCCGCAGATCACGGTGGGGGCCGACGCACGCATCACCCGTGCGGGCCAATTCTTGCGCCGCACCAAGCTCGATGAACTGCCCCAGTTTGCCAATGTGCTGTGCGGTGACATGAGCGTGGTGGGCCCGAGGCCTGAGGTGCCTAAGTACGTGGCGCTGTATCCCACCGAGGTCGCTGCGCAGGTGCTGAGCGTGCGCCCCGGCATCACCGACCTGGCCTCGCTGGCCTACCGCGATGAGAGCGAAGTGCTGGCACGCAGCAACGACCCCGAGCGTGCCTATGTGCAGGAAATTCTGCCCGCCAAGCTGCAATACGCCTGCCAATATGTGCAGCAGCGCAGCCTGTGGCTGGACCTGCGCATCATCGCCCGCACGGCGGCTGCCGTGTTCAGCGCGCCAGCGGACCCGCAGAAACCTTAAAATGACAGGTTCGGCTGTGAAAGCATGCCTTCACAGCCCACCGATTTCGCCCCAGTACAGCGCCGATAGCCACCCCACGGCCGCCCCTTGCGCGCCGTGGCCCCCTTCCAAAAGCCCTGCATCCACAGCACACAGCCACCATGTCTGAACAGAACCACGCCCTCGCACCCCAAGACGAAAACCAGCTCATCGCCGAGCGCCGCGAAAAGCTCCGCGCCCTGCGTGAAGCCCAGGCACAAGGCGGCGGCGTTGCCTTCCCCAACGACTTCAAGCCCGCCCACAAGGCGGCCGAGCTGCAAACGGCCTACGCAGGCCACGACGCAGAAACGCTGGAAGCCAGTCCCGTCACCGTCAGCGTGGGTGGCCGCATGATGCTCAAGCGCGTGATGGGCAAGGCCAGCTTTGCCACGGTGCAAGACGGCTCCCTGGGTGACACCGGTGGCCGCATCCAGCTGTATGTGACGCGCGATGCGCTGGGCGAGGAACTGTACGCCGCCTTCAAGCACTGGGATCTGGGCGACATCTTGGGTGCAGAAGGCACGCTGATGAAGACCAAGACGGGCGAGCTGTCCATCAAGGTGACGAGCCTGCGCCTGCTCACCAAGAGCCTGCGCCCCCTGCCCGACAAGTTCCACGGCATGAGCGACCAGGAGCAGAAGTACCGCCAGCGCTATGTGGACCTGATCACCGACGAACACGCCCGCAAGCGCTTCATGGCGCGCAGCAAGGCGGTGTCGGGCATTCGTGACTTCATGGTGCAGCACGGCTTTCTGGAGGTGGAAACGCCCATGCTCCACCCCATTCCTGGCGGTGCCAATGCCAAGCCGTTCATCACGCACCACAACGCGCTGGACCAGGAGATGTACCTGCGCATTGCGCCTGAGCTGTACCTCAAGCGCCTGATCGTGGGCGGGTTTGAGCGTGTGTTCGAAATCAACCGCAACTTCCGCAACGAAGGCATCTCGGTGCGCCACAACCCCGAGTTCACGATGATGGAGTTCTACGCGGCCTACTGGAACTACCGCGACCTGATGGACTACACCGAGCAACTGGTTCGCGACGCCGCCATGAAAGCCGCTGGCACGCTGCAGCTCACCTACGGCGGCAAGCCCGTGGACCTGGCCCAGCCGTTTGAGCGCCTGACCATCACCGAAGCCATCGTCAAGCACACAGACGCAGGCGACAACGTGAACAGCCGCGACTGGCTGGTGGCCGCACTCAAGAAGCTGGGTATGAACGAAGAGAAGGACAAGCTCTCCACCCGTACGCTGGCCAGCCTGCAGGTGCTGTACTTTGAAGAAGTGGTGGAAGAGAAGCTGTGGAACCCCACCTTCATCATGGAGCACCCCACCGAGATCAGCCCCCTGGCGCGCGCCAACGACACCCGCCCCGAGGTGACAGAGCGCTTTGAGCTGTACATCACCGGCCGCGAATTCGGCAACGGCTTCAGCGAGCTGAACGACGCTGAAGACCAGGCTGCACGCTTCCACGCCCAGGTGGCCGCCAAGGACAGCGGCGACGACGAAGCCATGTTCTTCGACCACGACTTTGTGCGTGCGCTCGAATACGGCATGCCTCCCACCGGCGGCTGCGGTATTGGCATTGACCGTCTGATGATGCTGCTGACCGATAGCCCCAGCATCCGCGACATCATCCTCTTCCCGGCCCTGCGCCGCGAAGGCCACCACGCCTGAGACCAGGGCAACAAGCCGCAGTACACGGGCAGGATCTGAACATCACAAGCGCCATGGCCATCCCCAAACATCGCTTGCCAGAGTGGGTGCAAGACTGGCTGGAGGTGATCGTGCCCGGCGGTCAGATTCTGGGCATCCTGCTCATTGCGTACCTGCTGCAGGGGCTCCTGCGGCGGCTGGTGCGCAAGGCTGCTGTGCGCTACCAGTTACCGGGCGAGCTGGTGGTGCCCATCAACGGCCTGATCCGCTGGACCATCATGGCCAGCGCCGTGCTGTTGGCGCTGGAGCGCCTGGGCGTGTCGGCCACTGTGCTGTGGACAGCCTTCACCGGCTTTGCCACCGTGGGAGCCGTAGCGTTTTTTGCGGCGTGGAGCGTGCTGTCCAACCTGTTCTGCGCGCTGCTGATCTTCACCGTGCGGCCCTTTCGCATTGGGGACCACATCGAGGTGCTGGACACCGCCGAGAAGCCCGGAGCCAAGGGCATGGTGGTGGATGTGAACCTGCTCTACACCACGCTGGAAGAGTTCAACACCCCACCGGGCAGCGCCTGGATGCAGATTCCGAATGCGCTGATCTTCCAGCGCGTAGTGCGGCGCTGGCATGGGGTGCCGCCCGCAGGGGCTGTAGCCCCCACGCAATCATCACCCCCCGCTCACGAAAACAGGCCGGAGCCTGGGGCGGCGTCACCGGTGCCTTGACACCGGAACGGTCTGCACAAGATCGCTCAGCACAGTGCCCCTCATGCGCTATGTGGGGCACCGATGTCTCATCACATCAACAAATCCAGCGCCTGCATGTACGCAGGCTGCAGCATCAGCTCATCCCAGGGCTGGGGCAGGGTTTCGGGCAGCAGCGCCACGCGGCGTGATTCGCTGTCTACATCAGGCTGCCAGCGGCCTTGCGCCTGTGCGGCGGCCAGTCCGTCAATCAACTCGTCCACTGCCTCGCCCTTGCCCAGGCTCTGGTTGCACAGCAGCACGAGATCGCAGCCTGCCTCCAGCGCAGCCAATGCAGCATCGGTGTAGCTCACCACCTGGCCATCAATGCGCCGTGCGCCTTCCATGCTCAGGTCGTCGCTGAAGATGGTCCCGTCAAAGCGCATCTGGCGGCGCAAAATCTCTTGCAGCCAGCGCTGCGAGAAGCCTGCGGGACGGCTGTCCACCTTGGGGTAGATGACGTGGGCGGGCATTACGCTGGTGAGCGTGGTGCTGAGCCAGGGGTATGGCGCAGCGTCGTCGGCCAGGATGGCTTTGAGGCTGCGCTTGTCCACCGGCACTTCGGTGTGCGAATCGGCCTTGACGAAACCGTGGCCTGGGAAATGTTTGCCGCAGTTGGCCATGCCCGCCTGCAGCAGGCCGTGCATCAGGCTCTTGGCCAGCAGGGCCACCACGCGCGGGTCGCGGTGGAAGGCGCGGTCGCCAATCACGCCGCTTTCGCCCCAGTCCAAATCCAGCACGGGCGTAAAGCTGAAATCCACGCCGCACGCACGCAGCTCGCTGCCCAGCACATAGCCCGCTGCGGTGGCCGCATTGGTGGCACGCAGCGCACCGCTGCCGGGCACAGCCTTGGCACCCTTGCCGTCATCCATCCACATCTCGCCCAGCGCGCGCATGGGCGGCAGGTGGGTGAAGCCATCGGTGCGAAAACGCTGCACGCGCCCGCCTTCGTGGTCCACACAAATGAGCAGATCGTCACGCACGGCCTTGATGCTGCTGGTGAGCTGCAGCAGCTGGGCTCGGTCCACCCAGTTGCGGGCGAACAGGATGATGCCGCCCACCAGCGGGTGGGCCAGGCGGCGGCGGTCGGTGGCGGTGAGTTCGGTGCCAGCGATGTCAATGATGAGAGGGGCGTGTTCGGTCATGGAAGATCGGAGGGGATGAATTGCTATCAAATCAAGAGCTTCTTGCGCTTATGGGATGAGCGCTGGAGGCTGATTTGCCTCCAAACGTTCCACCACGCAGAAGCTGGCGGCATAGTCGGTCTCGTCGGTCACGCTCAGGTGCGCGTGCAGGCTGCGTTCTTCAAACCAAGCTTTCAAAGCTCCGTGCAGCACGATGACAGGCTGGCCGCTGGGCAGCTTGGCCACCTCGCAGTGGCGCCACGTCATGGGCATGCGCATGCCCAGGCCTACGGCCTTGCTGAAGGCCTCTTTGGCTGAGAAGCGCGTGGCCAGGTAGCGCAGGCCGCGGTCGGGCCAGCGCTCGGTGCGCTCGCGCCACACAGCCAGTTCGCCCGCAGCCAGCACCTTCTCGGCAAAGCGGTCGCCGTGACGCTCCAGGCTCTCGCGAATGCGGCGCACATCGCAGATGTCGGTGCCAATGCCGTAGATCATGGTTTTGAGTGAAATATGCCTCTAGCGCTTGATAGATCAGCGCAAGCAGCTATCAAATCAGGAGTTGCTGTGACCTTCAAAGCCCGCATCGATACACGCTTGGTAAGCCTGCACCGTGGCGGCGTAGCCCAGCTCCAGCGCGTCGGCAATCAGCGCGTGGCCGATGGAGACTTCGAGCACACCGGGCACTTCGCGCACAAAAGCGGCGAGGTTGTAGCGGTTGAGGTCATGCCCGGCGTTCACGCCCAGCCCCGCATCCAGCGCCGCCTGGGCGGCTGCAGCGTAGCGGGCCAGTTGCTCGGCCTGCTGGGGGGTTCCCCAGGCGGCGGCGTAGGGTTCGGTGTACAGCTCCACGCGGTCTGCGCCCACGGCCTTGGCTGCAGCCATCTGCTCGGGCACGGGGTCCATGAACAGGCTCACGCGCACGCCCAAGGCCTTGCACTCGGCCACCAGCGGGGCCAGGCGCTCAGCGTCTTGCGGAAAGCTCCAGCCGTGGTCGCTGGTGAATTGGTCTTCGCTGTCGGGCACAAAGGTGGCCTGATGGGGGCGCACGGTGCGGATGAACTCCATCAGGTTCTGCGAGGGGTTGCCTTCAATGTTGTATTCGCGGTCAGGCCAGGCCTTCATCAGTTCGGCCAGCTCGTACACATCGTGCGCGCGGATGTGGCGCTCGTCAGGCCGGGGGTGCACAGTAATGCCCTGTGCACCGGCCTGCAGGCACAGGGTAGCAGCGCGGGTCACGCTGGGAATACCCAGGTGGCGCGTGTTGCGTACCAGGGCGACCTTGTTGACGTTGACGGACAGGGCGGTGCGGTGACGAGAATGTTGGGAGGGCTGGGTGGTCATAAGGTTTGCAGGTCCATCATGAGCTGGCGGGTGCGCAGCACCGGACTGCCGCAATGGTATTGCAGCACCGCCCGCAGCTGGGGTTTGAGTTCGGCCGCCACGGGAGCGCAAGCGCGCAGCGTGGCGGTGTAGCTGGCGGCTTCGTCCAGCGCCTTTTGCAGCGCACGCCATTGGCTGCCCGTCAGGCTGGCGCGATCGGTCTGCGAGGCGGTGCGCAAACCGCCTTCGGCCACCAGCGTGTAGCGGCCTTCAGGGCGCAGGGTGGCCAGCGTGGCGGTTTCGGCATCCAGCGTGGGCAGCAGGCCCAGGTCACGCAGCAGCAGCAACTCAAAGCTGCGCAGCACGGGCTCCAAGGCATCGCCATGCTCGCTGGCCAGCACGCGCACCACCCCGGCGTACACGTCAAACAGGCCCGTATGCGCATCGGCACGGGCCAGCAGGCGCAGCAGCAGTTCGTTGAGGTACAGGCCCGACAGCAGCGCGTCGCCCGTGGGCATCACATGCCCGCCCACCCACTCGGCCGCCTTGAGGGTGTGGATGTCGCCTGCGCCATCGCCCGCCAGGGTGTAGGTGAGCAGCAGCGGCTGCAGCGGCAGCAGCACGGGGCGGAAGTTGGAGCTGGGCTTTTTGGCACCCTTGGCCACCAGCGCCACACGGCCCTGGCGGCGGCAGAACGCCTCCAGGATCAGACTGGACTCGCTCCAGTCGTAGCTGTGCAGCACGTAGGCGGGTTCGTCGGAGATGCGACGTACGGGCATGGAAGCGCGCTACACCCGCCCGTCAGAAGGCCGCGGAGCAGGCCATGCCAGCGGACGCCGTGGAGCGGGCTGGGCCCGGCCACAGGCGTCGTCCCCCTTCCCGCAGCGCGCAGCGTTGCGAGAGAAGGGGGAAGCGGCGCAGCCGCTCAGGGGGTTGGGCCTTATTCATAGCCGAAGGACCGCACGCGGGCTTCATCGTCGGCCCAGCCAGAACGCACCTTCACCCACACTTCGAGGAACACCTTGGCATCCAGCAGCTTCTCCAGCTCTTGGCGGGCTTCGGTGCTGATGCGCTTGAGACGCTCGCCCTTTTCGCCAATCACCATGGCCTTGTGGCCGTCGCGCTCCACCACGATGGTGGCGGCCACGCGCACAAAGCGCTTGTGGGTCTTGCTGGGCTCTTCGTCAAACTTGTCGATGACGACGGTGGAGGTATAGGGCAGTTCATCGCCGGTGAAGCGGAACAGCTTTTCACGCACGGTCTCACCGGCCAGGAACTTCTCGCTGCGGTCGGTCAGCTCATCCTCGGCATACCACCAGGGCTGCTCGGGCAGGTACTTCTCGCAGACACCAAACAGGCGTTCAATATCGCCCTTGTTCTTGGCCGACATGGGCACGAACTCGGCAAACGGGTGGCGCTCCTGCATGCTCTTGAGCCATGGGGCCAGCTCGGCGCGGCGGTTGACCATGTCGAGCTTGTTGGCGAGCAGCAGCGTGGGAATGCCGGGCTTGAACAGCGACAACACCTTGGCGTCGGCCAGGGTGAAGTTGCCAGCCTCCACCACAAACAGAATCAGGTCCACATCGCCAATCGCGCCCATCACGGTCTTGTTGAGCGACTTGTTCAACGCGGTGCTGTGCTTGGTCTGAAAGCCCGGCGTATCGACAAACACAAACTGCGTGGCCCCCAACGTGCGAATGCCGGTGATGCGGTGGCGCGTGGTCTGCGCCTTGCGCGAGGTGATGCTGATCTTCTGCCCCACCAGCGCATTCATCAGTGTGGACTTGCCCACGTTGGGCTTGCCCACGATGGCGATCACGCCGCAGCGCTGGCCCTCTACTGGCACAGAGGGGTTGGCACCTGCAGCCTTAACGGCACCCGCCGTGCGCGCTGCCGCGAGCATGGCATCCAGATCATTTGGGCCTTGAGCGCTTGCTGAATCAGCGCTACCAGCTACGTTTTTGGTAGCATCATTCATAGTTTTTTCGCTTTCAGTGTGGCCAGCATGGCCGCAGCAGCGGCTTGTTCGCCCGCCCTGCGGGAGCCGCCGATGCCACGCTCGGTCAGGCCCAGTTCTGCAATATCGCATTCCACGTCAAAGGTCTGGCGGTGGGCTTCGCCCACGGTGCCCACCACACGGTACTGCGGCAGCTTCATTTTGCGGCCCTGCAGCCACTCCTGCAAAGCGGTCTTGGGGTCTTTGGCCGCGGCCTGCATGTGGGGGTTGATCTCCACACCGTTGAACAGGCGATGCACCAGCGCTTGTGCAGGGCCATAGCCCGCATCCAGGTACACGGCACCAATCAGGGCCTCCAGCGCGTCGGCAAGGATGGAGGGGCGCTTTTGCCCGCCCGATTTGGCTTCACCCTCGCCCAGCCGCAGCACTTCAGAAAGCTGCAGGCGCAAGGCGATCTGGTGCAGCGTGTCCTGCTTGACCAGATTGGCCCGCACCCGCGAAAGATCACCTTCGGGCAACTCGGTCAACCGCTGGTACAGCAAGCTGGACACCGCGAGGTTGAGAACAGAGTCCCCCAAAAATTCGAGCCGCTCGTTGTGGTCGGACGAAAAGCTGCGGTGGGTGACAGCCCGCTGCAGCAGTGAGGGATCAGAAAAGACATGCTGCAGACGGGTCTGCAGCGAAGAAAGACTGGGATGCACTAATGATTCAGTTCGGTTAATCAGTCGTCTGGTACTGGAAGCGGTACACCAGGAAGGCAGGACCGGCCAGCTCGATCTCGCGGGAGTATTTGACGCCCACCACGGTCTTGTCGCCGCGCTTGGTAATTTCGAGGTCTTTGCCAGCGATGGAGCTGATGTTGTCAATGGCTCCCGCACGGTCAAAAGAAGCCCGGATTTCAGCGACGGAACTGCCTTCCTTGGATGCTTTCAATGCAGCCTTGCGGATGGCTTGATATTCAAGAAAGATGGGCACCGACTGACCACCGATGGCAAAGGTGGCGACGGCAATCAGCCCAATAAAAATCACGCCAATGAAAGACAGACCCCGTTGACGCGCACGCGCAGCAGTGCGATGCAAATTCATACCTCTCACCCTCCTCGGTTGTACAGACATTCAGCAGGTCAGTTGAACGACCCGATGCGCTTGATATTCCCAAAATTCATCCAGACGAAAAACGCCTTGCCTACGATATTGCCCTCGGGCACAAAGCCCCAGTAGCGAGAATCGAGGGAGTTGTCGCGGTTGTCGCCCATCATGAAATAGTGGCCCTCAGGCACCTTGCAGACCACTCCTTCCACACTGTAGCGGCAGTTGTCGCGGTAGGCAAAATTGCTGGCTCCCTGCACAAAGGGTGGGACCTCAGGGTTGTTGATCATGCGGTGCGTGTGCTCCCCCAGCTTTTCCTCAAACTGCTTGAAGTAGCGCATGCTTTCTTCGTCCAGAAAGTCGGGCTGGTTGCTGGTTGCCACCGGCTGGCCATTGATGGTCAGACGTTTGTTCAGGTAAGCCACCTCATCGCCCGGCACACCCACCACGCGCTTGATGTAGTCCAGACTGGGCTGGGGAGGATAGCGAAACACCAGCACATCCCCGCGAGCCGGTTTGTTGCCTTCCGTGATCTTGGTGTGGATGACCGGCAGCTTGATGCCATAGGTGAACTTGTTCACCAGAATCAGGTCACCCACACGCAGCGTGGGCACCATGGAGCCCGACGGAATCTTGAAGGGCTCAAACAGGAACGAGCGCAGTACAAAGACCGCGACGATCACTGGAAAGAGACCAGCCGTCCAGTCCAGCCACCAGGGCTGCATGAGGATGCGGCCTTTGGCTTCTTCCGCATCCACATCCACCTTCTGGATACCCATGCGGTCCAGTTCTACGCGGCGCTGTACCGCGGCCTCTTCAACGGCCTGGGCAGCCTTGCGACGCTGCGGCAAAAAGTAGAAACGCTCACCCAGCCAATAAGCGCCTGTGACGACCGTCGCCAGGAATAGCAGCAGTGCAAAGTTGCCCTCCAGCCAACCGAGATACCAGGCTCCGATGTAGCCCACAAATGCCGCCAGTACCAGCGACGTGATGATTTCCATAAGGCGCATCAGTCTTCCACCTGCAAAATGGCCAGAAACGCCTCTTGGGGCACTTCCACCGATCCAATCTGTTTCATCCGCTTCTTGCCCGCTTTCTGCTTTTCGAGCAGCTTGCGCTTGCGGGTGATGTCGCCGCCATAGCACTTGGCCAGCACGTTCTTGCGCAGGGCCTTGATGGTCTCGCGCGCGATGATGTTGGCACCGATGGCGGCCTGAATCGCCACGTCAAACATCTGGCGGCTGATGATTTCACGCATCTTGGCAGCCACCGCACGGCCCCGGTATTGGGACTGGGAGCGGTGCACGATGATGGACAGGGCATCCACCTTCTCGCCGTTGAGCAGGATATCGACTTTGACCACGTCTGACGCCCGATATTCCTTGAACTCGTAGTCCATGGAAGCGTAGCCCCGCGACACAGACTTGAGTTTGTCGAAGAAGTCGAGCACGATTTCGCCCAGCGGCAGCTCGTATGTGAGCATGACCTGGCGACCGTGGTAGGCCATGTTGATCTGCACACCCCGCTTCTGGTTGGCCAGGGTCATCACCGGCCCCACGTAGTCCTGGGGCATGTAGAGATGCACCGTCACGATGGGTTCGCGGATTTCCTGGATCTTGCCCTGCTCCGGCATTTTGGAAGGGTTCTCGACCATGATGACTTCGCCATCACCCTTGACCACTTCGTACACCACGCTGGGCGCGGTGGTGATGAGGTCCTGGTCAAACTCGCGCTCCAGGCGTTCCTGCACGATTTCCATGTGCAGCAACCCGAGAAAGCCGCAACGGAAACCAAAGCCCAGCGCTTGCGAGACTTCAGGCTCGAAATGGAGCGAAGCATCGTTGAGCTGGAGCTTTTCCAGCGCATCGCGCAATGCGTCGTACTGGTTGGCTTCTGTCGGGTAAAGGCCCGCAAACACCTGGGGCTGGATTTCCTTGAAACCTGGCAACGCCTCGGTGGCCGAGCCCACGTTGTTGGGCAGCTTCTTTTCCAGCGTGATGGTGTCCCCCACCTTGGCGGCCTTGAGCTCCTTGATACCGGCGATGATGTAGCCCACCTCACCCGCTTCCAGACTTTCGCGCGGCTGGTTGGCCGGGGTGAACACACCCAGGCTGCCTGCCTCATAGACAGCGCCAGTCGCCATCATCTTGATGCGTTCGCCCTTCACCAGGCGTCCGTCGACCATGCGCACCAGCATGACCACGCCCACATAGCTGTCAAACCAGCTGTCAATGATCATGGCACGCAGCGGGCCCTCGGGGTTGCCCTTGGGCGCGGGCACCTTGGCCACGATCATTTCCAGAATCTCTTCGATGCCCATGCCGGTCTTGGCCGAGCAAGGGATCGCATCGGTCGCATCAATGCCGATCACGTCCTCGACCTCAGCGCGGGCGTTATCTGGGTCCGCGTTGGGCAGGTCCATCTTGTTGAGGACAGGCAGAACCTCGACGCCCAAGTCCAGCGCGGTGTAGCAATTGGCCACCGTCTGCGCTTCCACACCCTGTGAGGCATCCACCACCAGCAGAGCACCTTCGCAGGCAGAGAGCGAGCGGCTGACTTCATAAGAGAAGTCCACATGGCCGGGTGTGTCGATCAGGTTGAGGTTGTAGACCTGCCCATCCTTGGCCTTGTATTGCAGCGCAGCGGTCTGCGCCTTGATGGTTATCCCGCGCTCTTTCTCAATGTCCATGGAGTCAAGCACCTGGGCCTCCATGTCGCGTTCGGCCAAACCACCGCAACGCTGGATCAGGCGGTCAGCCAAGGTGGACTTGCCGTGATCGATGTGCGCAATGATGGAGAAATTTCTGATGTGATTCATCAACGGAAAGCGTCAAGTAATTGAATTAAAACGGCGCACACAAGAAAAAAGGGCGCGTCGAATGGCGACGCGCCCTGAACCAACAATCATTGGCAACTGCGATAGCTGGGCCTTCATTGTAGGCAAAAAGCCTTTCCTCAACAGGCCTGCATGACGCATGCAAGGGTCGTTGCCATGCTGCAACAGCAATTTTATGCACAAGTTATTCACAAAACGCAAGCATGAAAACTGAACAACATGTGCGCAGCCTGTGGAAGGGTTGTGCAGCATTTCAATGCATATCGCATCGTGAGGAATTTCTCTCCCGATATACACAGCAGCATTGAAAAACAGGCTCTATTCTATCGAAATCCGTCCATACGCCTATTTCAAGTTTGCATGCACTAACTTGAGATTGAAAGCGAAAAAAAGTGGGGTGCTTGACACCCCACCGCTGAACTCACCGAGCGGGCCGGATCAACGCGTACTGTGCCCAGTCGCCCCGGCGGAACAGCACGTTGATCGTCTTGGCTTTGTCCACTTTGCCGAGGATGGCATCGAAATCCTTCACATTGCTCACCTCGGTGTTCGCAATTGCCAGGATCACATCCCCCTCGCGCAAACCTGCACGGGCCGCGCCGTCTGTTGCGGCCGTGACCATTACACCGCCCTTGAGTTTGAGTTCTTTCTTCTGGGCGTCCGTCAGATCAGAGACCGTCAACCCCACTTGCTGGCCTGCAGATGAAGACTTGGCGCGCTCCTCGCGCTCCGTAGACTTGGTAGCAACCTTGTCAGGCTCAATCTCCGCAATGGTGACCGTCAAATCACGGCTTTGGCCTCGACGGAACACGGTGAGAGAACTCTTGCTGCCAGGCTTGGTGTTTCCGACCAGACGAGGCAGGTCGGCAACCTTTTCGATGGCCTTGCCATCAAACCGGGTGATGATGTCCCCCGCCTCGACACCCGCTTTTTCAGCAGGAGACCCGGCCTCGACCCCGGTTACCAGTGCCCCCTGGGCCTTGCCCAGCCCTAGGGATTCCGCGACATCCTTGGTCACCGGACCAATTTGCACACCAATACGGCCACGGGTCACTTTGCCGGAAGCACGCAGTTGCTCACTCACCCGGATCGCCTCGTCCATGGGAATGGCAAAGGAGATTCCCATGAACCCCCCTGAGCGCGAGTAGATCTGGCTGTTGATACCTACTACCTCACCACGCATGTTGATCAGCGGCCCGCCCGAATTGCCGGGGTTGATGGCGACATCCGTCTGGATGAAAGGCAGATAGTCCCCCGTATCACGCTGCTTGGCACTCACAATGCCCGCGGTGACGGAATTGTCCAGACCAAACGGCGAACCGATGGCCATCACCCACTCACCGACCTTGAGACGGCTGACATCCCCCACCTTCACGGCCGGCAAGCCAGTCGCGTCAATCTTGACGACGGCCACATCCGTACGCTTGTCAGAGCCCACGATGCGGGCCTTGAACTCCCGCTTGTCGGTCAGCGTCACGATGACCTCGTCTGCACCTTCCACGACGTGCGCATTGGTCATGACAAAGCCGTCTGAAGTGAGAATGAACCCGGACCCCACGCCCCGCGGCTGCTCCTCGGGCTGGGATTGCTGGGGGCGCTGTTGGCGAGGAATGTTCGGAATAGGCACACCAAAACGCCTGAAGAACTCCGCCATTTCCTCGTCCATACCGTTGACATTACCGCGGCTGGTCACCTTTTCCGTGGTGCGAATGTTCACGACAGAGGGCCCGACTTGCTCCACCAGATCCGTGAAATCTGGCAACCCTCGCACCACCGCAGACTGAGCCAAGACGGACTGCGGAGCGATGGCAGCACCCAAGGAAAGGGTGGTGACCAGCCCCGCAAGGGCGACAGAGCGAAGGAGTTTCCAATCCATTGCGGACATCTTCGACCTTTCAAACATGTTGTGATGGTTGAGTGAATGAATGTTGCTGTGAAGGTCTACAGCGGGAATGGTTCCCTGACCTTTTCAGAACCGGAGGGTCCGCAGAGTGGATGTAGAGAGATTCTGCGACGGCTGCCCCTATGGTCGCAGCGATCAGCGCAAACGTTCCCAGTAGTTGGAAAACAGATGCAGAGTCTTACGAGGTACTTCACCCACGATGGTCAGCCAAGTGTCATCCGAAGCACGCCGCGCGAGGAGTTGAGTTGCCCCCATGCTGACTTCCTGGACTTTGATATTGCCGTGACGGGCCGGATCCAAAGGCTCCAGAAACAAGGAAACGGATGCAAGGCCATCCGAGTAGAGGCATTGCAGCACGCTGCTGGAGCCCTGCGCTCTGGGATTCAGGCTCCGGCGATAGCATTGAACAGGCACAAATCCATCCACCGCCTGGCGCAGTCCCCAACCTTCGGCCTGTGCGGTCGTCTTCAAAACCTGGGCAGAGATGACCTGATATCCCTCCGTGGCGTCCATGCCGCGAGAGAGATCATCCACAGACACAGACGCATTCCAGTCGATCTCCGAGAAAGCAGCCTGCTCCACAACAGTAGATGTGGCGGAAAGCGTCTGCAGTTTCACCAGCAAACCCGTTTGTTGGTCTGCCCAAATCCGGTATCCCAAGCGCAAATCGTCCTTAGGTCGAAACAAAAACACATCAGCGCCGCGGCCCGCCACGCGATCAACGCCTAATCGCTGGACTTCGTAAAAATCCGACAACTTGGCACCCGGAACCAGGGGTGGCTGGGGAAACAAACCAGAGGCATCGCTACGGTCAGTACGCACCGTGCGGGGCTGCGTCAGAAAGGTGCGAACCTCTCCATTGCGGCGATACACCGTACGCGGCACACCAGACAGCGCCTCAACACGCTCCACCTGCTTTTCGCCATCGCAGGCCTGGGCAATCCGTGAGCTGGACATCGCACCGTTGGCGGAGATGACCACAAACGTACCAACATACGATCTGCTGCAGCCATTTCCCCTGAGACGGGCCACCCAGCGCGCAACATCCATGTCTTGCACAGGAAGTGTTGCAGGTGAAGCAGCTTGAGAAGGTGTTGCCGCCTGCGAACCTACGGACTGAGCCGCATGTACGCCCCCCGCGAGAACAGCCGCTGCAGAGAGAGCCAGAACAGTCCGTTTTCCGCAACGCCCACACGCAGGCACCAAGACACTCAAAAGGGTCAAGCGCCGGAATGCCCGACGTACACAATCATCGAGAAGGCTCTTCAAATGTAGCATTGCGCAAAAAACCGGCAGGCATTTGAAGTGCAGAGGTGCTACCGAACTGCTTGTGTGCTTGCAGCAGTTCATCCAAACGTGGATCACGCAGCATGACAGGCTGGCCAGAACCTTCGGACACAGCGACCACCGAGGAATTCGAAGCGGGTGCCGCGGCGAGTTGAGGTCCTTCGGTCTTGAGTGCAGAGAAGGAGTTCCACGCAATGGCGGCGACAGCCGCCAATGACGCAACCCCGGCAACCATCTTCCAGCGGAAAACAGACGCATTGGCAGCAGGCAAGTCAGGAACTGCAACAGCATCAAGGGACATCGCTGGCGCTTGCTGGTGGGGGAACACAGGCTCTTGAGCCATCTGCTCTCGCAGCTTTGCAATCAACGGATTGGGGGCAGCAGCATGCTGCGCCAGCTCTGGCGACCGCAACACATCGCCCACTACATGATAAAGCTCCCATGTTGCCAGGACCTCGTCATCCTGCGCAAACAGCAGAGCCTGAGCGAATGCATCGCCTTCCAGCTCGCCATCCATCAGAGCAGACAACTGTTCGCCTTGATTCACATTCCTGTTCATGATGCCACCTGTCTCATCCGCACATTCACCGCACAACTACATATATTTGCAAGGGTTGCGCCACCACTCACCACCGCTTGCCCGACTGTTTGTCCAACAGGGGGCGAACTTTTGCAGAGATGGCTTCTCGCGCCCTGAAAATCCGCGATCGAACAGTACCGATAGGACAGTTCATCGCCAGGGAAATCTCTTCATAACTGAGCCCCTCGATCTCTCGCAAGGTCACGGCCTGCCGGAGATCCTCAGGCAAGGCTTCCATGGCTGCGTTCACCACCCGGGCAATTTCCTGGGCAGCAAGAACTGTTTCGGGGGTTTCTTCGCTGGTTAGTTCATGTTCGACGCGGGAAGTTTCATCATCGTCCTCGCCCGCTCGCATGGAAGTCTCGGATATCACCGGATTGCGCTTCATGTCCATCAGCGCCTTCTTGGCGGTGTTTACAGCGATCCGATAAAGCCAGGTGTAAAACTGCGCATCCCCGCGAAACTGATGCAAAGCCCGGTAGGCTCGAATGAATGTTTCCTGGGCAATGTCCTGAACCAGATCCGTATCGCGCACCATGCGGCCAATCAGGCGCTCGATACGCCGCTGGTATTTGATCACCAGCAGCTCATAGGCACGCTGGTCACCCGCAACCGTGCGCTCCACCAGCTGGAGATCACTGTCAGGGGCAGGAGAAGGCGGTATGGCAGTCATTGACACTCGAAAGTCGCGCCTCAGGAATCACGCTGTGGAGCTGGAAATGGATTCTGCAGCGGAAGGTCGATGCAGTCTGGCGGGCGAATATACCGCACGCCTTAGATCACCCCACCGCTCGGACAAACGAGAACGCTCCATCCACAACCAATGACGACGCCCACCGGCTTCCTCGGCCACCAAGCACATCTGTCCCTGAAAATCCCAGAGCACACGGACACCGATGGGCAGGGGCAGCTCTACCAAAGACTGATCTCCAAGGTGTAGACACCATTCAGCGCCATTCCAGGCAAGGACACCGCTGGGAGCCGTCAGGCAATAACGAACTGAGCATCCCAATGCAGTCAGCCAGCCAAGCAATGACACGCCGCTAGCCGCATATCCAAGGGAAGAGGTCGAATGCCAAAGGAGCAGGAAGCACCCGCAACCCGACAAAACACCCAGAGCAATCAACCCACCGTACAGAAGCTTGGTATTTCCGAACGGATAGCGAACGAAAGGTGCCGAATAACGATCACTCATGAGAGCTCAATGAGCCAGCAGGCAGCCCAGCAAGCCATGACTTAAGACTGGGCGGTATCGCTCTGGATGCGGAATGGCAAAGGAGGCTACAGCCTGTGGTTCGGGACCTGACAGAGCCGCCACGCCATCAAGCCCCGATACCAAGATGATGCAGCCGCCCCCAAGTTCAAACGCGTTTGAAAACCAACGTGCCGTTGGTGCCACCAAAGCCAAAGTTATTTTTGAGAGCGTATTCCATCTTCTTGTCACGTGCCTCGTTGGCGCAGTAGTCCAGGTCACACTCGGGATCCTGGTTGAAGATGTTGATGGTGGGAGGCACCTTTTGGTGATGCAACGCCAGCACTGTGAAGACACTCTCGATCCCGCCAGCACCACCTAAAAGATGGCCTGTCATCGACTTGGTCGAGCTCACCACGGTCTTGTGAGCATGCTCACCCAGAGCTGCCTTGATCGCATTGGTTTCGTTCAAGTCACCCAGTGGAGTGGATGTTCCATGCGCATTCAGGTAGTCCACCTGATCAGCATTGATACCCGCGTTGCGCATCGCGCTCAGCATGGCACGACGAGGACCATCCATGTTGGGAGCAGTCATGTGACCAGCATCTGCGCTCATGCCAAAACCGCTCAACTCTGCATAAATCTTCGCACCGCGAGCCTTGGCGTGTTCGTACTCTTCCAGCACCATCACGCCAGCACCTTCACCCAGCACAAAGCCATCACGGTCCTTGTCCCAAGGGCGTGACGCGGTCTTGGGATCATCATTGCGCGTTGAAAGGGCACGCATGGCGGCAAAACCGCCAATACCCAAGGGAGAAACGGTGGATTCTGTCCCCCCTGCCACGACGACATCAGCGTCGCCATACTCAATCATGCGCCCCGCTTCACCGATGCAATGCAGACCGGTGGTGCATGCCGTGACGACGGCAAGATTAGGCCCCTTGAAGCCGAAGCGCATGGATACATGCCCTGCCACCATATTAATAATGGAGGCAGGCACAAAAAATGGGGTAATCCGACGTGGACCGCGATTCGCGTATTCCACGTGGGTGTCCTCGATCAGCGGCAAGCCACCAATACCGGAACCGATGACGCAGGCAATGCGGGTGGCAAGCTCGTCATCGAGCGCCTCGCCTGTGGGCAAGCCCGCATCCTGCACCGCCTGCGCTGCCGCTGCGATGCCGAAATGAATGAAGGAGTCCATCGCACGCGCATCTTTGGCGCTGATGTAAGACTCCAGGTCAAATCCCTTGACCTCGCCTGCAATCTTGCAGGCAAAGTTCGATGCATCGAACTTCGTAATGAGATCAATGCCGGACTTGCCGGCCAGGATGTTGGCCCAGGCATCGGCCACCGTGTTACCCACGGGGCTGACGCAACCCAGGCCGGTCACGACAACGCGACGACGGCTCATGCGTGAAAACCTTCTGCTGATCGCTTGAGTCAGGCGCAGGACGCCGCTCAGGCCTTCTGGTGATTGTTGGCGTAGTCGATGGCGTTTTGCACCGTGGTGATCTTTTCCGCGTCTTCGTCGGGGATCTCGATGCCAAACTCGTCTTCCAAGGCCATCACCAATTCCACGGTGTCCAGGGAGTCAGCACCGAGGTCAGCCACGAAAGACTTTTCGTTGGTCACTTGGGACTCTTCCACACCGAGTTGTTCGGCAATGATTTTTTTGACGCGTGCTTCGATATCGCTCATGGTTTCCCTCTGGGGGTTGTGAATGAATCCGCGATTCTAGCCGCTTAAGGGGAGACCCCTTCAGCGACCCGCCGTCCGGATGAACCGGCGTTAACTTCTTTCAATTACATGTACATGCCGCCATTGACATGCAACTCCTGACCCGTGACATAGCCAGCACCTTCAGAAGCCAGATAAGCCACAGCGTGAGCGATGTCTTCAGGCTTGCCCATATGGCCCAGCGGAATCTGCGCATTGAGCGCCTTTTGCTGGTCTTCAGGCAGAACGGAAGTCATGTCTGTGGCAATAAAGCCGGGCGCCACGCAGTTCACGGTGATGCCGCGGCTTCCCAGCTCACGGGCCAGGGCACGCGTCATGCCAGCCACACCCGCCTTCGCAGCAGCATAGTTGGCCTGACCGGGGTTGCCCGAAGCCCCCACCACGCTGGTGATGCTGATGATGCGGCCAAAGCGCTGCTTCATCATGGGTCGAATGGCAGCGCGACTGACGCGGAAAACAGCTTTGAGATTGGTATCGAGAACGGCATCCCAGTCCTCGTCCTTCATGCGCATTGCCAGCGTGTCGCGGGTGATGCCTGCATTGTTCACCAGCACATGCAGTCCACCCTGCTGCTTCACGATGCCGTCCAGCAAGGCCTCAACAGCGGCCATGTCGTTCACATTCAGGTTGGCACCACGGCAGCTTGGGTAGGCAGCGAGTGCCTGACCAATGCGCGCCGCTCCGTCGTCCGTAGTGGCTGTACCTATCACCTGGTAGCCTCTCTGGGCCAGCTCCAGCGCAATCGCAGCACCAATACCGCGGGACGCACCTGTGACCAGCGCAACCTGGGCGCTCTTTACCGAATCAGTCATTTCACCATCTCCAAAACTTCAGCCAGCGTTGCGGGGTCATACAAAGGGATACCAGTCATCTCGGCATCAATCCGCTTGGTCAAGCCAGCCAATACCTTGCCAGGCCCAGCCTCCACCACGTGTGTCACACCACGGGCTTTGAGGGCCTGCACACACTCCACCCAGCGCACCGGCCCGAAGGCCTGGCGGTACAGGGCGTCTCGAATCTGGGATGCGTCCGAACGAACGGCGACATCAATGTTGTTGATCACAGGAATTTGAGGCTCTGCAATCTTCACATCCTCCAAAGCCAGACGCAATTTCTCGGCCGCAGGCTTCATCAGACTCGAATGAAAAGGCGCAGACACGGGCAAAGGCAATGCCCGCTTGGCACCGGAGGCCTTCAAAATTTCGCAAGCCTTGTCTACCCCGGCCTTGGTTCCGGCAATGACCGTCTGGGAAGGGTCGTTGAAATTCACGGCCTCAACCACTTCAACACCGCCCAGTGCGACCACAGCCTCAGCGCAACCGGAGATCACTTTGGAGGCTTCAAGCCCTAGGATAGCCGCCATGGCTCCCACCCCCACAGGCACCGCCTCTTGCATGGCCGCTGCACGCAACCGCACCAGCGGGGCTGCCTGAGCCAGCGTCAACGCACCTGCTGCAACGAGCGCGGAATACTCCCCCAGGGAATGTCCTGCAACCGCCACGGGCTGGGCACCGCCAGCAGCACACCACACACGCCATGCAGCAACACCGGCCACCAGCATCACAGGCTGGGTATTGGTGGTCAATGCCAACGTCTCCTTGGGGCCTTCATGAATAAGGCGGGCAACATCCTCGCCCAAGGCATCCGAGGCCTCCCGCAAGGTTTCCATCACCGCCGGGTGATCACCCCAGGCATCCAACATGCCCACGGACTGAGAGCCTTGGCCAGGAAAAACAAAAGCAAAAGATTTCATCATAAAACCACATCAAAATCAGCTCTAGTGCTTATCCGATAAGCACAAGCAGCTACATTTTCAATAGCACAGCACCCCAGGTGAAGCCACCGCCCACGCCTTCCAGCAAAACGGTCTGGCCAGGCAAGACCTGCCCGGTACGCACTCCGTGGTCCAGCGCAAGGGGGATGGAAGCTGCAGAGGTATTACCGTGCTGATCGACTGTGACCACCACCTTGTCCATAGGCAGCTTCAGCTTGCGGGCAGTGCCCTGCATGATGCGGATGTTGGCTTGGTGGGGAATCAACCAATCGATGGCGGACTCATCCACGCCCGCTTTGGAGAGCACGGCATGTGCCGCTTTCTCCAGCACACCCACGGCAAGCTTGAATACAGCCTGTCCATCCATCTTGAGCAGCGGGTCGCCCAGCACTTGGCCGCCCGACACATTGCCAGGCACACACAGAATGCCGACATGCTTACCGTCTGCATGCAGATCGCTCGAAAGGATGCCGGGTGTGTCAGATGCCTCCAGGACCACAGCCCCTGCACCATCGCCGAACAGCACACAGGTCGTGCGGTCATTGAAGTCGAGAATGCGACTGAACACCTCGGCCCCCACCACCAGGGCGCGACTTGCAGCGCCAGACTGGATCATGGCGTCCGCTACCGAGAGGGCGTAAACAAAGCCGCTGCAGACAGCCTGCACATCAAATGCCGGGCACCCATTGGCCCCCAGCTTGTTCTGCAGGATACATGCCGTCGAAGGAAAAACCATGTCCGGGGTGGACGTGGCCACGATAATCAGATCAATATCCTGAGGCTGAACCCCAGCCGCCTGCAAGGCATTGCGTGCGGCCTCCAAGCCCAGGTCACTGCTACACACATCAGGTGCAGCAAAGTGGCGCGCACGTATGCCGGTGCGCTCTACGATCCATTCGTCCGAGGTTTCAATGCCGCGCTTAGCAAGGTCTGCAACCAGATCTGCGTTGGTCAGGCGCCGAGGAGGCAGGTAACTGCCAGTACCGGTAATGCGGGAGTAACGTCTCATCAATGTGTCGTCGCCGGAGCACCGGCCCTGGCTTGCACATCAGCAGGGGCCAGGAGAGGCGCCGCGTGCGCAATCCGGGTCCGGACACGGTCGAGCAGGTTGTTGCGGGCTGCATCATACGCCCGGTTCAAAGCCTGCTCGAAAGCCAGCACGTCGGCAGAGCCGTGGCTCTTGAACACCAGCCCGCGCAGCCCCAGCAAAGCAGCACCGTTGTAACGACGGTAATCCATGCGCTTCATCAGCGCCTTCAAAACAGGATAGGCAACGATAGCCGCAGCTTTGGTGAAGATGTTGCGAGAAAACTCATTTTTGAGCCCCCCCACCACCATGGATGCGACACCTTCGCTGGCCTTGAGAGCAACGTTCCCCACGAAACCGTCACACACCACGATGTCAACGGTTCCCTTGAAGATGTCATTACCCTCTACGTTGCCATAGAAGTTCAAATCGCCAGAACTGGCGGCAGTTCGCAGAAGTTCACCCGCCTTTTTAATGACTTCGCTGCCCTTGATGATTTCTTCACCAATGTTGAGCAAACCCACCGTGGGCTCCCCCCCATCCTGCAACGCAGAAACCAGGGCAGATCCCATCACGGCAAACTGCAACAGGTGTTCCGCAGAGCAATCCACATTGGCACCCAGGTCCAGCACAGTGGTAGCACCACCTTGGGCGTTAGGCATCTGTGTGGCAATGGCGGGACGATCAATCCCGTCCAGGGTTTTGAGCAGGTAGCGCGCAATTGCCATGAGCGCGCCCGTATTACCCGCAGAGACGGCGGCAGCAGCAGCACCGTCTTTGACCTGCTGAATCGCCACGCGCATCGAAGAATCCTTCTTCTTGCGCAAAGCTACTTCCACAGGATCATCCATGGCAACCACTTCGGTGGCCGGAACGATCTGAGCACGCTCGTGAGAAAAGGATTGAAGGCTGTCCGCCAACCCAACAAGGAGCAGACGAGCTTGAGGATGAGAGTCTAGAAACTGGCGGCACGCCGCGAGCGTGACGCGGGGGCCATGGTCGCCCCCCATGCAGTCAACAGCCAGTGTGATCATGGGCGACTTGTCCAACCAACGGCCATGGCCGGAAGAAAAATGCAACGATCAAAACAAAGGCCCGCACTACGCCAGGTAGTTGCGGGCCTTGAGGGGTGCTGAAATCAGGCTTCAGACTTGTTCTTCAGCACTTGGCGGCCACGGTAGAAACCGTTGGGGCTGATGTGGTGACGCAGATGTGTTTCACCAGTGGTGGGTTCCACTGCAATGCCTGGGTTTGTCAGAGCATTGTGCGAACGGTGCATGCCGCGCTTGGAAGGAGACTTTTTGTTTTGCTGAACTGCCATGATGGCTCCTGGTCTTGAATAGGGTTGGTAAAAACGCGATCAGCCCAATAAGACACGAGGGGGATTCGCGAGAAGCCCTCGATTATATCCCAAACAGAAAATTATGTCCCTTTTCCATCCTTGCGCAGGGAAGCCAGGGCGGCAAAAGGATTGGGCTTTTCGGCATTGGCAGCCTCAAAATCCTCATCGGTGGACGCCAGTGGAATGGCCGTTGGGCACTCGTCATGGCGCGGCACTACAGGCAATGCCATCAACAGCTCATCTTCAATAAGTTCGCGCAAATCAAATTCGCGGCTCAGCGCGAGCAGATCTTCTTCGCAATCCTCATCCAGCGCTTCAGCCGTTGCCTCGTCAGCCACAAAGCGAAACGAGCGCTCCACATCAAGCGGAACATCGACCGGTGTAAGGCAACGCTGGCACTCCATCGGAAAGCTCGCATGGACTGCGAGATGCAGCCAGATCTGCCCCGCTCCTCCCGGCTGCAACAGCACCTCCCCGCGCGCCTTCCAGTCCACCAAAAGGTCCGGATGCAACCCCTTGGCCTCTTGCGCCAGGCGTTCGTATTTCAGCAATGAATCATGGCCTGACAGCTGCCCTCCCGCTTGCGCGAAAGCCTTGATGTCCAGCCGGTCGGGGGAGAATTCCTTGGTCATGGCGGCAGTGTAAGAGAATCGGCTGATGCATCAATCCCCCACCCTGCCACGCCCTCTGGTATTGGGCTCCACCTCCAAGTACCGACGCGAACTGCTCGCGCGACTCCAGTTCCCGTTTGAAGTTGCCGCCCCCCATGTCGACGAAACCCCTCAACCCGAGGAGTCTCCCCGTGACCTCGCGTTGAGGCTGGCACTGGCCAAGGCCAGAGCTGTCGCAGAGCAGTACCCTGGAGCCGTGGTGATCGGTTCAGATCAGGTGGCCGACCTTGACGGGCAGCCCTTGGGCAAACCCGGCTCGCACGAGCGAGCTACACAACAACTCAAGGCCATGAGCGGGAAAACCGTCATCTTTCAGACGGCCGTGGCTGTCGTCTGCCAGGAGACCGGGTTTGAAGCTGTGGACCTGGCTGCCGTCGAAGTGAAATTTCGCCCACTCCAGGCGGCCGAGATTGAACGTTATCTGTTGGCAGAGCAACCCTACGACTGCGCCGGCAGCGCCAAAAGCGAAGGCCTGGGCATCAGCTTGCTCGAAGCCATTCAGAGCGACGATCCCACCGCACTGGTCGGTCTGCCGTTGATTCGCACTTGCCAAATGCTGCGGGCCGCTGGACTGGTATTGCCATGACATCCAGCCCGAATGCCAGCCCCCCAACCCGAGGCAAGCTGTATCTCGTCCCTGCCCCCCTGGATTTTGGATGTGACATTCATGCACCGCTGGACGACGCATTGCCCGCAGCCACCCTGCGCCAGGCATCCCACCTGACGCACTGGATCTGCGAGAACGCCAAGAGCACCCGGGCCTATCTGAAGCGAGTGGATGCCCTGTATCCATTGGCAGCCCCTCTTCAGCAGCAACAGATCACCGAGCTACCCCGTGAGGTGCATAAAAAAGGAGACCACGGCGACAAGGGAGCACCAGTTTTTGACGCCCGCCCCATGCTGGCAGCAGCTTTGGACGGCCATGGCATAGGACTGGTCAGCGAAGCAGGCATGCCCGCCGTGGCAGACCCGGGCTCCTCCGTGGTCAGGGCGGCGCATGACCTGGGTATCCCGGTGATTCCGCTGGTAGGACCCGTTTCGCTGCTGCTCGCACTGGCGGCCAGCGGAATGAATGGACAAAGCTTTGCGTTTACTGGCTACTTGCCGCAAAGCGGGATGGAGCGGGTGCAGCGCATCAAAGAGCTGGAATCCATCGCCCTGCGAACGGGGCAGACCCAGCTGTTCATAGAAACGCCCTATCGCAATGAAGCCTTGTGGCAGGCACTGACACAGACGCTGCAGCCGCATACCCGGCTGGGTCTGGCTGCAGGACTGACGCTCTCATCAGGCAAGGTTCTCAGCCAACCCAACAAACAATGGCGCTCAATAGCCGCGCCTGTGGACAACCGCACACCCACGGTATTCATGCTGGGCCGCTAAACGAGAGCTAAACAAAAGGGCTCTGCAATTGCTTGCCAGAGCCCCTAGAAGATCAACGCAGCTGAGGAACTGTCAGGGTAGCGGCAGCCTTGGCAGCCCCAGCCCCCATGGCAGCGCCAAAGCGTTTGACCAACCGTTCAGCGACATTTTCTCGGCGGGTGTAATCGATGATGTCCTCCGCCTTGACCACTTCGCGGGCGACGTAGTCCAGGTTGCCCAGCTTGTCCGCCAGGCCCATCTCCACTGCCTGCTGCCCAGTCCAGAACAAGCCACTGAAGGTTTCTGGCGTGGGCTTGAGACGCTCACCGCGCCCAGCCTTTACCACCGCAATGAACTGCTGGTGGATCTGATTGAGCATGGCTTGCGCGTAGGCCCTTTGCTGCTCGGTCTGAGGGCTGAAAGGGTCCAGAAAACCCTTGTTTTCACCCGCCGTCAGCAAGCGGCGCTCGACCCCCAGTTTCTCCATGGTTCCGGTAAAGCCAAACCCATCCATCAACACGCCAATGCTGCCAACGATGCTGGCCTTGTCCACAAAAATTTCGTCGGCTGCCGCTGCGATGTAGTAAGCCGCGGAGGCACAGGTTTCTTCCACCACCGCATACACGGGCTTGTTGTACTTGGCCTTCAGACGGGTGATTTCATCATTGATGATGCCCGCCTGAACCGGGCTGCCACCGGGGGAGTTGATCAGCAGCACAACTGCCTTGGAGCCCTCATCCTCAAAGGCGCTGCGCATGGCAGCCACGACGAACTCGGCACTGGCTTCAGCACCTGAGGCAATCTCGCCCTTGATGTCGACCACCGCCGTATGAGGCGCACTCTTGTTGGCACTGGGCGCTGCCTGAAGCATGGCGCCCCAGAAAATGGCAACGACAAGAAGCAACCATGCAAATCTGAAGAAGATCTTCCAGCGGCGCGCAGCTCTCTGCTCTGTCAACGCGGCCAGTGCCAGCTTTTCAAGCACAGTACGCTCCCAGCCCGGCTCACCCGCAGGCGCAGAGCCGGAGGCAGGCTTGGCAGCAGTTGACGCCTTGGCCTGCTGAGCCCACAGGTCAGAAGCGGGCAAGGACTCAGGCCCACTTTGGGATGCAGAGGAATGGGGGTTTTGTGGTTCAGTCATTCAAGGCCTCCCGCAGAACCGGAAAGCGACCAATGCGCTTTCGTGGATTGCGGATTGAAAATCCAGTCAACAATCGGTGCAGAAAACGTTCCAGGGGCCTATCCCCTAAAACGCTACAGGCTGGAGATGTTGTGCAGCATGCCAGTGCACCACACCGTCCCGCTCTGAGAGGGCAATTTTCACCAGCCCGCCCCGGCAGGGGCCTCCTGCACAGCGTCCCGTGTCGGGTTGGTAGGCGGCACCGTGGGTGGCACACAACAGCCATTGACCCGTGTCATCGAAAATGCGGCCGGGCTGGTAGTCCATTTCCATCGGCACATGCGTGCAACGGTTCAGGTAAGCATGGGCTACGCCTTGGTATCTGACTGCAAAAGCCCGACAGCTTTGACCGTAATAGACCACGTCGAAGGGCACGGCAATACCGCCGTTTTCCAGATCGGTGCTGGCACACAAAGGGAAAGTCTGCTCGGCAGTCATATCAGAATGAAATGAAGTGCACCACCACTCATCTGGCGCATCAGGCTTCGCGAAGGAGCCAGTCATGCAGATCACGGACCGAGTGAGCAACGAACAAAGGCCCCAGTGCGTGGAACGCATCGGGCTCATGTGCGCCATAACTCACCCCGACACTGGCGCAACCGGCGTTGCACGCCATCTGCAAGTCGTGGGTAGTGTCACCAATCATCAGCAACCGCTCGGGCGGAACATCAAACTCAGCCATCAGCTCCTGCAGCATGAGCGGATGAGGTTTTCCTGCCGTCTGGTCCGCGGTGCGGGAGCCATCAAACACCCCCTTGAGGTCTACCGAGTGCAGAACCTCATCGAGGCCACGGCGACTCTTGCCCGTGGCAACGGTTAATAAATGACCACGCTCCTTGAGGCTGGACAGCATGGGCAGCACTCCCTCAAAGAGACTCAGATCATCTTGATGCTGCAGGTAATGGAAGCGGTACCGATTGCCCAGCTCCTGGTACTTTTCAGGCGGCACATCCGGCGCGGCATGGGCCAAAGCAGGCATCAGCGCCATGCCGATCACATAAGCCGCCTCTGTGTCAGACGGCACTGTGCCACCAACATCGCGCACAGCCTCCTGAATGGAACGCACGATGATCGCTGTCGAGTCGAACAAGGTGCCATCCCAGTCGAAAGCGATCAGGTCAAAGCGGCGGGAACGGGCAGGTGTCGGCATGCGAAAACACTAGTCGGAGGGTAAAAAGTCTGCCAGCTCAGGGGGCAAAGGCGCATTCAGGGTCAGCTTTTCCGCCGTGGCAGGGTGGCTGAACTGTAACCGCCATGCATGCAAAAACATGCGCTTGAGCCCATGCTTGTGCAACCGCTTGTTCAAGTCGAAGTCACCATACTTGTCGTCTCCCACGATGGGATGCCCCTGGCTGGCAAGGTGCACCCGGATCTGGTGCGTTCTCCCGGTCTTGATGGTCACCTCCAGCAAACTCATCGCGGGCAGCCTCTCCAATGGCCGCGGGGCAAACGTCTGGCGTACCTTAACGAGCGTGATGGAACGCATGCCATCCGGATCGTCTGGCGTGGTCACCCGCACCCGACGCTCGCCATCCGCCTGCAGGTATTTGTGCAAGGGAAGATCAATGACCTTGTTGCGCACCGGCCACTCGCCCGTGACAAGAGCCAGATAGGTCTTGCCTGTTTCACGCTCACGAAACTGATCCTGCAAGTGAGTGAGCGCAGACCTTTTCTTCGCCACCAGCAGGATGCCAGAGGTTTCACGGTCAAGGCGGTGTACCAACTCCAGCAGCTTGGCCTGCGGCCGGGCTTGGCGGAGCTGCTCAATCACTCCAAAGCTGACACCACTGCCTCCATGCACCGCCACGCCTGCAGGCTTGTCGATAGCAAGTACATGCTCATCCTCCAGCAGCACCGGAAATTCCCGGGCAGGTGCAGGCCGCTCGGCCTTTTCTGCCACTTTTTCGGAGATACGCACGGGCGGCACCCGAACCGCATCCCCCGCTTCCACGCGGGTGTCGGCGCTTGCTCGCCCTTTGTTGATGCGCACTTCACCGCTGCGGATGATGCGATACACGTAGGTCTTGGGCACGCCTTTGAGGTGGCGTATCAAAAAGTTGTCCAGACGCTGGCCTGCAGAATCCTCGTCAACTTCCAGCATGCGGACGGCAGGAGGGTTGGTGGTTGGGGCCCTGTCCGGCAGTGGTTTGCCCCCTATAATGTGTTTCACCTGCGCGTTGTTTTGTAAGTGGTTGATTTGTCTGGAGTTTAGTCCACTCAGCCATGGTACTTGCGCAGGAAGGTCGATGCCAGCGGGTGTCGCACATGCAGATTGCGGGCCAGATGCCCGTGGTGGTCTGTGCGCCAGTCGGCGGACTGACAAATTGAAACACTGATACGGAATCCCCAAGCTGGCAGATGCACCCTACCGGGACAGGTCTGCTGGCGGATCAAAGCGAGCATGTGGTTGTTGATGGCTTGGATGATGACTTTGTGGCGGCGGCAACTGGCCCCAGCTGCATGCATCCAATCGCCTGTCGCGCCCCGTCGGCCAGCGCAAGCAGCTATAAAATTAATAGCAAAGCTGCGCCACTCTCACTCGCCCCCATCCACGCGCCCTTGTCTCCTGTGCTGAGGTCACCCTCGGCAGCTTGAGCCATCCCCGGCAATTCCCTTCGTTTCGACGCGTCAGTCCAGGCATTCACAGCTCCTGTAGAGCTTGTTATTGGTTTGGAACGGTAGAGGGCAGCCCGCTGCAGCATTGCTGCGCCGTTGCCGTCTGCGAAACACAAGAAGGAATTGCATCATGAAGCGGATGCTCATCAACGCCACGCAGCCCGAAGAACGCCGCCTGGCCATCGTCGACGGACAAAAGCTCCTCGACTACGAAATCGAGATTGAGGGACGCGAGCAGCGCAAGGGCAACATCTACAAGGCCGTCGTCACACGCGTCGAGCCCTCGCTGGAAGCCTGCTTTGTGGACTACGGCGAAGACCGCCACGGCTTCCTGCCGTTCAAGGAAATCTCCCGCCAGTACTTTGCCCCCGGCGTCTCGCCCAGCCAAGCACGTATCAACGAAGTCATAAAGGAAGGCCAGGAACTGCTGGTCCAGGTCGAAAAGGAAGAGCGCGGTAACAAGGGCGCAGCTCTGACCACCTTCATCAGCCTCGCCGGTCGCTACGTGGTGCTGATGCCCAACAACCCCCGTGGCGGTGGCGTGTCGCGCCGCATCGAGGGCGAGGACCGCGCCGAACTCAAGGAGGCGATGGACCAGCTGGAATACCCCAACGGCATGTCCATCATCGCGCGCACTGCAGGGATTGGCCGCACCGCGCCTGAGCTGCAGTGGGACCTGAACTACCTGCTGAAATTGTGGAACGCCATTGACGGCGCTGCCAAGGGCGGCAAGGGGGCATTCCTGATTTATCAGGAATCGAGCCTGGTGATCCGCGCCATCCGCGACTATTTCAACAACGACATCGGTGACATCCTCATCGATACCGACGACATCTACGAACAAGCGCAGCAGTTCATGGCGCACGTCATGCCCGAGCATGCCGCCCGCGTGAAGCGCTACCGCGACGACGCCGCCCTGTTCAGCCGCTTCCAGATCGAGCACCAGATCGAATCGGCCTACGCCCGCACCGTGCAACTGCCCTCGGGCGGTGCCATCGTGATCGACCACACCGAAGCACTGGTCAGCGTGGACGTGAACTCAGCCCGCGCCATCAAGGGTGGCGACATTGAAGAAACCGCGCTACGCACCAATCTGGAAGCCGCCGACGAAGTGGCACGCCAGATGCGCCTGCGCGACCTGGGCGGCCTGATCGTGATCGACTTCATCGACATGGAGGAGTCCCGCAACCGCAAGGAAGTGGAAAACCGCCTGCGCGATGCCCTGCGCCAGGACCGTGCCCGCGTGCAGTTTGGCACCATCAGCAAGTTCGGCCTGATGGAAATGAGCCGCCAGCGCCTCAAACCCGCGCTGTCTGAAGGCTCCTCCATCCCCTGCCCCCGCTGCGGCGGCGCAGGCCATATCCGTGATACGGAATCGTCTGCCCTGCAGATCCTGCGGATCATCCAGGAAGAGTCGATGAAGGACAACACGGCTGCCGTGCACTGCCAGGTGCCGGTGGAAGTGGCCTCGTTCCTGCTGAACGAAAAGCGCACCGAGATCGCCAAGATCGAACTCAAGCAGCGCGTGTCGGTGCTGATGGTGCCCAACAAGGCACTGGAGACCCCGAACTACCGCTTGGAACGCCTCAAGCACGACGATCCTCGCCTGGACCACATGGACGCCAGTTACAAGCTGGCCGAAGAGGTGGAAGACCCCACGGCAGTCACCCGCCGCTCGCAAGAGCCCACCAACAAGCAGACGCCCGTGATCAAGGGCGTGCTCCCCGATGCACCCGCACCGGTGGCTGAGCCCCGCCCCGAGGGAACTGCACGCCCCGCCCGCAATGGCGCAGGCGGTACACAGGGCCAGCGTGGTGCCAGCACAGCCCCTGCAGCACCCGCACCGGCACCTGCAGCTCCGCAAGAGCGCGGCTTCTTTGCCTGGCTCAAGAGCCTGTTCGGCTTTGGCGCACCCCCAGCACCAGCTCCTGTGGCCGCGCCAGCACCTGCCACACCGGCATCCGAAAACGGCAGCCGTGGTGATGGCCGCCGTGATGGCCGGGGAGACGGCCGCAACCGCCGTGGCGGACGCGACGGTTCACGGGATGCACAGCGCGACCCCAACGCCGCGCCTACCGAAAGCCGCGGCCGCCGCAATGAACGCTCTGCAGAAGGCCAGAACCGCGCACCACGCGACGGCCAGCGGGCTGAGGGCGAACAGCAGCGCAACGGAGAAGGCCGCAGCACGGAAGGTCGCAATGTAGAAAGCCGCGACGGACGCAATGGCCGCAACGGGCGTAATCGCAATGACGCAGAAGGCCGCAATGGCAACAACGGCAACACCGCACTGAACGCCGACAACGCGCTGCAGGCGGAATCTGCCGCCCCAGCGACCTCCGGTCATGGCGATGCAGGCAACGGCCAGCCACGCAACGAACGCGGCCCACGCCGTGAACGTGGCGAAGGTGGCCGCCGTGAACGCGGTGACCGCGCGCCACGCAGTGCCGAGGGCCAGGAGCGATTCAGTGCTGCGCCCAGCCTGGACTTTGCAGACACCTCGCCTCTGGCATCGTTGCCCGATCTTGACCTGACAGGCAACGAAGTAACGGTACAACCGGCTGCGCCAGCAGGTGAAGAGCGCCGCGAGCGCCGCTCCCGCGATCGTTACGGCCGTGACCGCCGCGAACGGGGTGATCGTGGTGACCGCGCACCGCGTGAGAGCGCCGACATGGGCGCGGAGGCACCACAGGCTCCTGCAGCACAGGACGTGGACAACCCCCCTGCAGCGCAGGAAGACACCCCACGCCGCAGCTACTTTGCGCCCCAGGCTCCGGCAGAGGCTGCAGCACCTGCACAAGCCCCTGTGGCGGCTGCGCAAGAGCCTTCCGCACCAGCAGCACCAGTGGCATCAGCCAGCGCTGTGACAGCCCCCGCTGCGGCACCTGTGGCCCCTGCCGCTCCAGCAGGCATGCCCCGCGTGCAGCCCTACACGCTGCCCATGGAAGAGCTGCAACAGATTGCAGCGTCCTCCGGACTGCAGTGGGTCAACTCGGACAGCGAAAAGGTCGCGGCTGCGCAAGCTGCCATCGCCGCCGAACCCAAGCCCGTGCATGTGCCACGCGAGCGTCCTCCCGTCGTGGTGCTGGACGAAGGCCCGCTGGTGCTGGTGGAAACCCGTCGCGATCTGGCGGCGATGACTCTGCCGTTCGAGCAACCCTCGGCGTAATGTGCAGCGGGGTCGCCCGCTGATCATTCCCCACCATAAAGGCGGCTCCGGCCGCCTTTGTTTTTGGTATCTCCGCATGAGACGGCGCTATGGACTCGTTGCGGATAGCCAGCGATCGCGTAGAGCCCCCAAGCGTCTTATGCTGCGCTCACTTCCTTCAAAATAAGAGTGGCTCACAAAGCTCAGCGTAGTGGTTCTGGCCAGGCGCTGCTTCGCTGGATCGTGTTAGCCGCTCTAAGTACGACCAGACGCGGCAACGACGCCAGAAGAGTTTTGTGAGCCGCTCCAAGTCCAGCGGATGGCTCCAGCCGTGGCCACCGCACACTCTTTCTCCGTCAACCCCTGCACATCGCCATGCTGTTCCTGCTGTCCCCCGCCAAATCGCTGGATTACGACACACCCATCCCGGAAGGCTTGCCCCACACGCGCCCGCAGTTCATCCCCCAGTCCACGGCGCTGGTGGAGGTGCTGAAGGAGAAATCCCCACAAGAGATAGCCTCGCTGATGAGCCTGAGCGATGCGCTTGCTGCCCTGAACGTGGGGCGCTACCAGGCCTGGAAGCCCCAGTTCACGGCAGCCAATTCACGGCAGGCTGTGCTGGCCTTCAACGGCGACGTGTACGAGGGTTTGCAGGCCCGCACACTCAGCACGGAAGACCTGGACTGGGCGCAGCGCCATGTAGCCATCCTGAGCGGCCTGTATGGCGTGCTGCGCCCGCTCGACCGCATGCAGCCGTATCGACTGGAAATGGGCACACGCCTGCGCACACCGGCGGGCGACACGCTGTACCAATACTGGGGAAGCCAGATTGCCGAGCACCTCAATGGCCAGCTTCGTTCCGACACCACACCGATCATCGTCAACCTGGCATCGCAGGAATACTTCAAAGCCGTAGACCGCAAGGCGCTGAAGGCGCGGGTGATCGAATGCGTGTTTGAAGACTGGAAAGGCGGCACCTACAAGATCATCAGCTTCCACGCCAAGCGGGCCCGCGGGCTCATGGCGCGCTACGCCATCACCCACCGCCTGAGCACGCCCCGGCAGCTGGAAGGGTTTGATCTGGAAGGCTATGCCTTCGACGCGCTAGCATCCGAGCCCGAGCGCCTGGTGTTCCGGCGTAAGACAGATGGAGTCTGATCGGGTTGACCGCCTGACCAGCACTCTTCCTTCCACTCCCTTGAGGTACCGCATGACCACCTCCACCCGCAAGACATCGACACAGTCCATCACCCCGGAATTGCGCCGCTGGATCATTGAGCAAGCCCAGGCAGGCTTTTCGGCCCCCGTGGTTCTGCAGTCCATGCGCGATGCGGGCTGGGATGAAGATGTGGCAGCCGATGCCATGGAGACCACGCTGCAAGAGCACCTCAATGAACTCGCCGTGCAAAAGGGGCAACCTCCTGCGGTGCCCGTGCCCGAGCCGCTGCTGGGCGACTCGCCCGCGCTGGTGGATGCGGGGGACCGGCAGGTGCAGGTGCTGATGCAACTGGCCAAGCCTCGCGTGGTGGTGTTTGGCAATTTCCTCTCGCCCGAGGAATGCGACGCCCTGATTGCAGCAGCGCGGCCACGCATGGCGCGCTCCCTCACCGTCGCCACCAAAACCGGGGGCGAGGAAGTCAACGACGACCGCACCAGCGACGGCATGTTTTTTCAGCGGGGCGAATCCGCACTGGTGCGCACCATTGAAGACCGTATCGCCAAGCTGCTGCAATGGCCGGTAGAAAACGGCGAAGGGGTGCAGGTGCTGCACTACCGCCCGGGCGCCGAATACAAGCCCCATTACGATTACTTTGACCCCGGCGAACCCGGCACGCCCACCATCATCCAGCGCGGCGGGCAGCGGGTGGGCACGCTGGTGATGTACCTGAACACGCCGGAAAAAGGCGGCGGCACCACCTTCCCGGACGTGTTTCTGGAAGTGGCACCGCAGCGCGGCAACGCCGTGTTTTTCAGCTATGAGCGCCCGCACCCGTCCACGCAAACCCTGCACGGCGGGGCCCCCGTGATTGCGGGCGAGAAATGGATCGCCACCAAGTGGCTGCGCGAGCGCGAGTTCAAATAGCGAGTCCAGATAACCGGCTCTTAACCAAATCGGGCTCTAGCGCTTGATAATCAAGCGCAAACAGCTATCAATTCAATAGCAAATGAACAACACTCCCGAACAGTCCCAATTGGGCAAGGCGTCTGCCTACGCAGACCAGTACGACGCTTCACTGCTGTTTCCCATCCCCAGAGCGGGCAAGCGGGCCGAGATCGGGATTGCCGATGCGCCGCCTTTCTTTGGAGCCGACCTGTGGACGGCCTTTGAAGTGTCGTGGCTCAACCTGCGCGGCAAGCCCCAGGTGGCGCTGGTGCACTTCACCATTCCCTGCGAGTCGCCGAACATCGTCGAAAGCAAGTCGTTCAAGCTGTACCTCAACAGCTTCAACAACACCCGCTTTGCAGATGCAGCCGAAGTGCAGGCCCGCCTGCGCGCCGACATCAGCGAGGCCGTGTGGCGCGGAGCCCCCCACCCCGCCACGGTGGGCGTCAAGCTCATTCACCCCGAGCAGTTTGACCAGGAGCCTGTGCACGAGCTGGACGGACTGAACCTGGACCGGCTGGACGTGGAATGCACCCGCTACCAGCCTGCGCCAGACCTGCTCAAAGCCCAGTTTGACGAGGCCCCCGTGACCGAAGTGCTCACCAGCAACCTGCTCAAGAGCAACTGCCTGGTGACCGGGCAACCCGACTGGGGCAGCGTACAGATCCGCTACACCGGCCCCCAGATCGACCAGGAAGGTTTGCTGCAGTACATCGTGAGCTTTCGCAACCACAACGAATTCCACGAGCAGTGCGTGGAACGCATCTTCATGGACGTGTGGACACGCTGCAAGCCCATCAAGCTGATGGTCTACGCCCGCTACACACGCCGTGGCGGGCTGGACATCAACCCGCTGCGCACCAGCCACCCCCAGGCGCTGCCAGCCAATGTGCGCACGGCCCGGCAGTGAACGCTTGAGAGCCTGTTGACCGCCCCCAGGCTACAAGTCTGGCTCTGAATCTTTTGAGCGGCCCTGGCCAGGTGTTCCGTCGCAAGCAGTACAAGTAGTACGGCGAGACGGAACAACGACGCCAAGGGCGTTGTGTGAGCCGCTCTTACTCCTGCATGTGAAAGACCTGCACGGCGCGCGATAGCGTCTTGGTGCGGTCACTCAGCACACCGACCGCAGCAGCCGTCTGGTCCACCATGTTCGCGTTCTGCTGCGTCACGCCATCAAGGCGGTTCACCGCGTCGTTCACCTGTGCAATGCCAATCGATTGTTCGCCCGTGGCGCTGGTGATCTGCGTCATCAGGTTCGTCACCTGCCGCACAGATCGCTCCACACTGGCAATCGTGGCCTGCGCCTGCGCCGCGTAGTCAGCACCACTGCTCACCTGCTCGGTCGATTCGCTGATGAGCTGATGGATCTCGCGGGCGGCCTGGGCGCTGCGCTGCGCCAGATCGCGCACCTCAGACGCCACCACCGCAAAGCCCCTGCCCTGCTCGCCTGCTCGCGCAGCTTCTACAGCGGCATTCAGGGCCAGGATATTGGTCTGGAAGGCAATGCCTTCGATGATGCCAATGATGTCCTCCATGCGGCGCGACGATGCCTCAATGGCCTGCATGGAGGCATTGGCGCTGCCCACCGCCGTGCTGCCTTGCCGGGCGATGTCGCTGCTTTGCTGGCTTTGCGCCGCAATCTGGCGTGCCGCGTCTGCCGTCTGGCGCACCGTGCTGGCCAGTTGCTCCATGGATGCCGCTGTTTCCTGCAGGCTGCTGGCCTGGTCTTCCGTGCGTGCGGCAAGGTCCTGCGCACTCGACGAGATCCGCGCAGTGGCCTGGCTGAACACGCCCACCTCCGCCCGCACATCGCCAATCACGGCCCGCAGGTTCACCTGCACCTGCCACACATTGCGTATCAAAGAGCCCAGCACATGCGGGTGCGGCTTGATCATGGTGGACTTGAGGTTGCAAGCCGCCAGCGCACCGGCAAAGTCGTCCAGCTCTGCCAGCACCCGGGCCACGCTGCGGTGAAACCACCACAGCACCAAAAGCCCCACACTGCCCGACAAGCCCCACTGCGCAAGCACGGCCGCAGTCTCGGTCATGCCCCACAGCGAAGGAACCGCGCCTGCTGCGAGCGTGGCCCCCAGGCCCAAGGCCAGACGCTGGGTGATCGAGACGCGGTGCAGACGGCCCAACCAGTCTCGCCACCCCAGGGAGCGCACCCGCCCCGCATGCAGCTTGAAGGTGTGGTGGCCGCTGGCCCGCTCTGCCGCGATGCGGGCATAAAGCGCCTCTGCTGCAGCCACCTGCTCGCGTGTGGGCCGAAAGCGCACCGACATGTAGCCCACGGGTTTTCCGTTGTCCAGGATAGGCGTGACGTTGGCCTCCACCCAGTAGTGGTCTCCATTGGCCCGGCGGTTCTTCACGATGCCTGACCAGGGACGTCCACGGCCAATGGTGGACCACATGTCCTTGAAGGCCTCGGGGGGCATGTCCGGGTGGCGAATGATGCTGTGGGGCTGCCCCATCAGCTCGTCATAGCTGAACCCGCTGACCTCGGCGAAGGCCGTGTTGCAGTGGGTGATGTAGCCACGCGCGTCGGTGGTAGAGACCAGAAGTTGCGACGCGGGAAAAAGATACTCTTTGTGGGAGACAGGTAAGTTGTGACGCATGGTGGGCGAAGTCGGGGGTGCTCTGCACTCTTTTTGGCGTCGCATATCGACAGAAGTACGTCATATGCAACAACCTGTAAGGTGCCAGAGAACACCCCGAAACGCACTTGCGTAGTGCGCGCACACTCGGCCCGATTGATCCATCTCAATGGGGTCGGAAACAATCGTTGTGCCAATCGAACATTGCGGCAGACCAAGGCCCTGCCCCCATCAGGGCCTTGGATGCAGCGGAAACAGTCAGGAAACTATCCCAGAGTCTCAAGGCATCTTGAACACGTCCACAGACAGCCCCAGCGACTGTGCGCTGCTTTTGAGGTTCTGTGCGGATGCCGTGGATTCCTCCACCAGCGCGGCGTTCTGCTGCGTCACCGTGTCGAGCTGGGTGACTGCCTCGTTCACCTGGGCAATACCGATGGACTGCTCCTTGGTTGCCGCACTGATTTGCTGCACAAGGGCACTGACCCGCTGCACTGCATCCACCACGCCTCCAATGGTTTGCCCGGCATGGTCCATCCGGTGCGCGCCGCTGGCAATCTGCTGCACCGTGACCTGAATCAGGCTGCTGATTTCCTTGGCTGCCCCTGCGCTGCGCTGCGCCAGGGCCCGCACCTCGCCAGCCACCACGGCAAAGCCACGGCCTTGCTCGCCTGCACGGGCGGCCTCCACCGCTGCATTGAGCGCCAGAAGGTTGGTCTGGAAGGCAATGCCCTCGATCATTCCGACGATCTCATTGATCTTGGCGGAGGACTGCTCCATTTGCCGCATGGCAACGGCCAGCTCTTGCACAGCCTGCCCGCCCTCGCTGGCAATCCTGCTGCTCTGCTCACTTTCGTGGGACACGCGCAGGGCCGTGTCGGCCGTCTGCCGGACTGTGCTGGCCAGCTCTTCCATGGAAGAGGCTGTCTGCTCCAAACTGCTGGCCTGCGACTCCGTACGGCCCGACAGATCGTGGCTCCCCTGCGCGATTTCAGCGGCTGCCTCGGTGAAATGGCGCACCTCCGTACGCACGTCCCCCACCACCGCACGCAGATTGACCTGAGTCTGCTGCAACCGATGAATCAATCCCTGCAGCGGCTGCGGATAGTCGTCCTGAACGGTAGAGGTGAGATTGCAGCCAGAAAGATCGGCGGCAAAGTGACTGGCCTTGTTGATGCCCTGCACCACCGCCACCTGAAACCGCCACAGCACTGCGCCAGCGGCCATCAACAGCAAGGCGACGCGCACGCCCACGCCACCCGCGCCTTGCATGCCCAGCATGTCAGGCGCCAAGGCCAACAACACCATCCATAGCAGCATCAAGGCCATGCGCTGGGTCAACGTCAGTCCAGCCAGTCGCTGGCCCCAACCCCGCCAACCCGTGCGCAACACGGCCCCTGCGTGCAAAACCACCGTAGCGCGACCTGAGGCGGCTTCTGCGCGCATCTGGGCATAGAGTGCTTCTGCCGCAGCGGCCTCCTGCGGGGCAGGCTTGGTGCGCACCGACATGTAGCCCCGAGGCCTGCCGTTTTCCATGATGGGAGTGACGTTGGCACGCACCCAGTAATGGTCACCGTTCTTGCGTCGGTTCTTGACCAGTCCGGTCCACGGCTCACCCCGGCCTATGGTTCGCCACATGTCCTTGTAGGCCTCGGGAGGCATATCCGGGTGGCGAATGATGTTGTGCGGCTGGCCGATCAGCTCTTCATAGCTGTAGCCGCTCACTCGCACAAAAGCCTGGTTGCAGTGGGTGATCTCGCCCTTCGTGTTGGTGCTGGAGACCAGAAGCTCATCACCCGGAAAATCGTAGTTGCGCTGCGTAACGGGCATGTTGATGCGCATGCGACTGTCTCCTTTTTCTGGTTATGACCGTATACGCCTGCGCGGCTGCAGGAGCCCTCAGCAGCGAGATGTCACGGTTTGATACCAGTCAAGTTTAACCACCCACCAAGGCGCTTTTGACACTAGTTCACAGTTCAAAAAAGGGATGCTGTCAGCGTGTCAGCTTGACGCTTCTTGCGGCTTTGTGCAACAGGATCTGCCTTGGCCATTTCGGTTTCTGCCGCAGCCTGCAAATTGCCCACACGCACCCCTAGCAGACGCAGCTTCTTATCCAGCGGCACCCGCTTCAGGCACAGGCCCGCGGCATGGCGAATCGCCCCTGCATCCGCTGTAGGAGCAGGCAGTGTGTGGTCCCGTGTGGCGGTCTTGAAGTCTTCGTACCGCAGCTTGATGCCGATGGTTTTGCCTACGTAGCCTTTGCGCTGCAGGTCCTGCGCAACGCGCTGGCACAGGTCCGTGAAAATTCGCCCCAGCTCGGCCTTGTCCCGCACTGCGTGCAGGTCACGGTCAAACGTTGTCTCCCGGCTCATGCTCACCGGCTCGCTCTCCGTCACCACCGGGCTGTCGTCCTGCCCCCAGGCGGCACGGTGCATCCACGCACCCGTAGATTTGCCAAAGTGCCGGATGAGTGCCAGCTCATCCATGGCTGCCAGTTGCCCAATGGTCTCAATGCCCAGGCTTGCCAGCTTCTCGCCGGCCTTGGGGCCAATGCCATTGATCTTGCGCACATGCAGCGGCCAGATCTTGCCCCGCAGGTCTTCTTCGTAAACGATGGAAATGCCATTGGGCTTGTTGAACTCGCTGGCCATCTTGGCGAGCAGCCGGTTGGGTGCCACACCGATCGAGCAGGTCAAACCCGTCTTTTCAAAAATGCTTTTTTGAATCAGCCGCGCCAGCACGCGCCCGCCTTCGCGCTGGCCGCCGGGCACATCGGTGAAATCAATATACACCTCGTCCACCCCCCGGTCCTGCATCACCGGAGCTATGTCGGTGATGGCGTTTTTGAAGATGCGTGAATACTTGCGCACCTCTTCAAAATCCACCGGCAGCACAATGGCCTGCGGGCACAGCTTGGCCGCCTTCATCATGCCCATGGCCGAGCCCACGCCAAACTGCCGCGCCGCATAGGTGGCCGTGGTGATCACGCCTCTGCCCACGTAGTCCTTGAGCAGTGGGAACTCCGATACGGGAATAAAGCGCGGCTCTCTCGGCCCAGAACCATCCGGGTGCTGCAGCAAGGCATCGTCCACCTTGCGCCGCCCGCCCCCAATCACCACCGGCAGACCCTTGAGCTGCGGGTAGCGCAGCAACTCCACCGAGGCATAGAACGCGTCCATGTCGAGGTGCGCGATGCGGCGCAGCTTGCGTCCAGCCTCACTTGCCGCGCTGCGGGCAAGAGCCGAACTATCAGGTGCAGGGTCAGGTTCTGAAGCAGTCACATCCGCTATTGTGCGCGGCGCAATGACAGGCTGCTGCCACCTCCATCCCCACAGCGAATGAGAGAAAGGCCGTCAGCCGCGGAGCCCGCAGCGCGGTGCGGGCACAGGATATACAGCGGTGAAAACAAGCCCGACATTCATAGAAGTCGAAAAATCACTGATCATCAAACTTCTATGAATCAATTCACTTCTTAGCCAGCGCTGCGCTGCGAATGCCCTGCAGCGTGCCCGTAGGCGTGATGGCCTCGGGGTCGATCAGGCAGTGCAGCACGCTGGGCAGGCCGCTGGCGCGGGCACGGGCCAGTGCGGGGGCGAAGTCTTCGGTGCGCTCCACCCGCTCGCCATGGCCGCCAAAGGCCTGGGCGTAGGCCTTGAAGTCTGGGTTCTTGAGCTGCGTGGCGCTGATGCGGCCGGGGTACTCGCGCTCTTGGTGCATGCGGATGGTGCCGTACATGCCGTTGTCCAGCACCACCACGATGATGTTCAGGCCGTATTGCACAGCCGTCGCGAACTCCTGGCCGTGCATCAGAAAGTCGCCATCGCCCGCGAAGATCACCACCTCGCGCTGCGGCCACAGGCGCTTGCCGCCCACGCCTGCGGGCAGGCCGTAGCCCATGGAGCCACTGGTGGGCGCAAGCTGGCTCGCGTAGGTGGTGAAGGGCCAGAAGCGGTGAATCCAGGTGGCAAAGTTGCCAGCGCCGTTGCAGAAGATGGTGTCGGCGGGCAGCACTTCCTTGAGATGCTGCATCACCTGGCCCATTTGCAGGTTGCCGGGGATGCGGATGGGCGCGGTGTCGCTCCAAGCCAGATATTCGGCATGGGCAGCCTCGGCATGAGCCTTCCAGGGCACAGCCGCTGTGGGCCGCACCGTATTGAGCGCCGCAGCAAACGCCTGGGGCGTGGCGTGGATGGCCTGTGTGGGGCGATACAGCTTGCCCAGTTCATCCGCATCGGCATGCACATGCACCAGAGGCTGTGCAGGCGTGGGGATATTGAACAGCTCATAGCCCTGCGATGGCACCTCCGACAAGCGGCCGCCCACCACCAACACCAGATCCGACGCTTTGATGCGCGCCAACAGCTTGGGGTTGACGCCCAGGCCCAGGTCGCCGCCGTAGCAGGCGTGCGTGGCCGGGAACAGCATCTGGCGGCGGAACGAGCAGTACACAGGAATGGACCACGCTTCGGCAAACGCGGTGAATTCGCGCACCGCCTGCTCGGACCAGCGGCTTCCGCCCAGGATGGCCACAGGGTTCTTTGCGGCTTGCAGGCGCTGGGCCAGCTCGGCCATCTGCGCAGCGCCGGGGTGCGTTTCCGTCACCTGGTAGGGCAGCGCATCGGCCACCGTGGCGGCCTCGGTCAGCATGTCTTCGGGCAGCGCCACCACCACGGGGCCGGGGCGGCCCGAGGTGGCAACGTGGAAGGCACGCGAGATCAGTTCGGGCACACGGGCCGGGTCGTCAATCTGCACCACCCACTTGGCCATGGTGCCAAACACGGCGCTGTAGTCCAGCTCCTGAAACGCCTCGCGCCCCATGGCGTTGCGCGCCACCTGGCCCACGAACAGGATCATGGGGGTCGAGTCCTGGTGGGCAATGTGCACGCCCGCAGACGCATTGGTGGCACCGGGGCCGCGCGTCACAAAGCAGATGCCGGGCTGGCCGGTGAGCTTGCCCTGCGCTTCGGCCATCATGGCCGCACCGCCCTCCTGACGGCACACGGTCACGGCGATGTTGGCATCGTGCAGCGCATCAAGCACAGCCAAATAGCTTTCGCCGGGCACGCAAAAGAGCTGCTTCACGCCATGGGTGATGAGCTGCTGCACCAGAATCTGGCCGCCGGTGCGGGGGGTGAGGGAAGTCGTGTTCATATCAACGGTATCGGATCAGAAATTCAACTTAGAACAGAGCCTGGCAGGCGCGCTGGATGCGTGCGCAGGCTTCCTGCAAATCGGCGGTAGAGGCGGCGTACGAAATGCGGAAGTACGGTGCCAGCCCCAGCACCCCGCCGGGCACCACGGCGACATGGTGTTCGCGAAGCAGATACGCGCAGAAGTCCGCATCGGTGCGCAGCAGCATGCCGCCGGGCGTGGTGCGGCCCAGCACGCCTTCGCAACTGGCAAAGGTGTAGAACGCGCCCTCGGGCACGCGACAGCGCAGGCCGGGCGAGGCGTTGAGCGCGGCCACCACCAGATCGCGCCGATCCTGGAACGCTTGGCAGCGCTCGCGCACCACGTCTTGCGGCCCGGTCAGCGCCGCAACGGCAGCCGCCTGACTGATGGACGAAGGGCAGGACGTGGCCTGGCTCTGCACCACGGCCATGGCGGCAATCAGCGCCTTGGGCCCTGCGCCGTAACCGATGCGCCAGCCCGTCATGGCATAGGCCTTGGAGACACCGTTCACCGTCAGCGTGCGATCGCGCAGTGACGGCAACACAGCAGCGGGCGTGGCAAACGCGCGGCCGTCGTACAGGATGTGCTCGTAGATGTCGTCCGCCAGCAGCCACACCTGCGGGTGACGCTCCACCACCTCAAGCACGGGTCGCAACTGCTCGGCGCTGTAAGCCGCGCCGCTGGGGTTGGAGGGCGAGTTGATGAACACCCAGCGCGTGCGCGGTGTGATGGCGGCCTCCAGCTGCTCGGGCGTGATGCGAAAGCCGTTGGCCTCGGTGCAGGGCACCACCACTGGCACACCGCCTGCAATCAGCACCATGTCGGCGTACGAAGTCCAGTACGGCGCGGGGAGGATCACCTCGTCACCCGGGTTCACCGACGCCATCAGCGCGTTGTAGAGGATCTGCTTGGCGCCTGCGCCCGCAGTGATTTCGTTCAGCGCAAAGTCCAGCCCGTTGTCGTGCTTGAACTTGTGCTGGATGGCGGCCTTGAGTTCGGCCGTGCCATCCAGCACCGTGTAGTGCGTCTCCCCCCGCGCCATGGCCTGCTGCGCGGCCTCCAGGATGTGCGCGGGCGTGTCGAAGTCGGGCTCGCCCAGGCCCAGCACGATCACGGGCTGGCCCTGGCGCTTGAGCTGGTTGGCCTCTTGCGTCAGTCGCACGATTTCGGAGACGCCGATGGCAGCGAGGCGGTCGGCTGCGCGGAAGGCCGTGGCGGGGATGGGAGCGTTCATTGCTGATAGGTTTCCAGGGGCTTGTCGTTGGGGGTGGCAAACAGCTGACGCAGCGTGGTGCCCAGCGGCAGGTTCAGGCTCATGTTCTTGGGCGGGATGGGGTTCACAAACCACTTGGTGTAGATCTTTTCCATCTCGCCGGACTGCATCAGCTTGATGAGCACGCCATCCACCGCCGCTTTGAACGTGGGGTCATCCTTGCGGAACAGCAGTGCAATCGGCTCAGCGCCCAGCGGCTCGCCTACGATACGGTAGGCCGAGGGGTCTTTGGAGTTGGCAATCATCCCGGCCAGCAGGTTGTCGTCGAGCACAAAGGCATCGGCACGGCCAGACTCCAGCAGCAGGAAGCTCTCGTGGTGGTCCTTGCCCAGCACGGTCTTGATGGGTGCACCGCCCAACACGCGCTCTTGCTTGCGCAGCAGCTGTACGGCGGTGGTGCCTGTGGATGCGGCAATGGTGCGGCCTGCAAGCTGGCTGATGGACTTCAAGTCCGAATCCTTGCGCACCGCCATCCTTACTTCGCTCACATAGGTGGTCACCGCAAAGGCCACTTGCTGCTGGCGTGCGGTGTTGTTGGTGGTGGGGCCGCAGCCAATGTCCAGCGTGCCGTTTTGCACCAGGGGCAGCGTGTTCTGCGCGGTCACGGCCATGTATTCGAGCTTGGCGTCAGGCGCGATTTCCTTGAGCACGCGCTCGCACAGCTCCACGTGGTAGCCCACGTATTTTTCGTTCGCACCCAGCGCATAGGCCATGGGCGGCGAGGTTTCGCGCACGCCCAGCACGGCCTTGCCGCTGGACTTGATCTTCTCCAGCGTGGGCTGGGTGACCGTCTGCGCCAGCGCGGGGGCCGAGGCCATGCAGGCCAGAGCCAGGCCTGCAGCGAGCGCGGTGAAGGTCTTGCGGGAAATTGCCATGTCGTTGTCTCCTGGTGTTATGTCGTTGGCAGGTTGGAAAAAGGCGAGGCTCAAATCACGTTCTTTTCGAGCAGCGGCGCATTGCGCGCAATGCGTTCGATGGACAGCGGTGACAGGTCCAGGCTCTGGTAGCTGCCGGTGAGCAAAAACTCGGCGACGCCCCGGCCCACGGCTGGGCACTGCTGCAGGCCGTGGCCCGAAAAGCCGTTGGCAAACACCAGGTTGTCGCACGCCGGGTGCAGGCCCACGATGGCGTTGTGGTCAAAGGTGTTCATCTCGTAGTAACCAGCCCAGGCCCCCTGCATGCGCAGTGCCTCAAAGCCGGGGATGCGCTCTGCCAGCGTGGGCCAGATGCGGTCCTCGAACGCGGCGTACTCGGGCTCCAGCGGGGCAAAGTCGGCGTCGTCGTCGGCGTCAGGCGCAAAGCCACAGATGAAGCCTTTGCCCTCGGGCCGCAGCCAGATGCCACTGGTGTCGATGAGCAGGGGGCAGCCCGGCAGCGCGGCGGGGCTGGCCAGGTTGAACACCGTGCGGCGCTTGCCCACCACAGGCAGATCAATGCCCGCCCAGCCCGCAATCGCAGCAGCCCAGGGGCCACCGGCATTGACCGCATAACGGCATGGCAGCACGGCACCGCTTTGCAGGCGCACCGCGTTCACGTGCAGCACGCCATCGCTGGCCGCCGTAACCAGCCCCACGGCCTGATCGGCCACGTAGCGCACACCCTGGCTCTGCGCCTTTTTGCGCAGCGCCGTCAGCAGCAGGTAGCCATCAAACCAGCCCTCGCCCGACAGGCCCAGCGAGCCCAGCACCACATCCTGCAGCGCCAGCCACGGAAAGCGCTCGGCCAGTGGCTGCGGGCCCAGCAGCGCCACATCGGCGCCATGCTGCTTTTGCAGCGCGTGGTTCTCGCGCAGCGTGGCTTCGCCCGCCTGGGTGGCCAAGTACAGGTAGCCGCCTTCATGCAGGCCAATGTCGGGCACATCGCCATGGCAAGCCAACAGCGTGCCCACGTTGCGCAGAAAGCCGATGCCAAACGCCGATATCTGGATGTTGATGTCAGTAGAAAACTGCTGACGAATGGAGCTGGCCGACAGGGCCGAGGAGGCACGGGCGTACGTCGGGTCGCGTTCAACCACTATCACCTCGCAGCCCGGCTGCTGCAGGGTGAGAAAGTACGCAATGGCGCTGCCTATGACGCCACCGCCAATGATGACGATGGGCCCGCTCTGGACTGCAGACATGCTGGCTGGCGACGAAAGGTGGCTCTGGAATGCGGCTTAAACGTCGAATTTGACGCCTTGTGCCAGGGGCAACGCGGTCGAATAGTTCACCGTGTTGGTCGCGCGGCGCATGTAGGCCTTCCAGCTGTCAGAACCCGCCTCGCGGCCACCGCCGGTTTCCTTCTCGCCACCAAACGCACCGCCAATCTCGGCACCGCTGGGGCCAATGTTGACGTTGGCAATGCCGCAGTCCGAGCCTGAGGCCGACACGAACTGCTCGGCCTCACGCATGTTCAGCGTGAAGATGGACGACGACAGGCCTGCGCCCACGGCGTTGTTCATGGCAATGGCTTCGTCCAGTGTGCTGTAGCGGGTGACGTACAGGATGGGCGCAAAGGTTTCATGCAGCGCGGGGCCTTCGTGCTTTGCCAGTTCCACCAGCGCGGGGCGCACGTAGTACGCATCGGGGCCGCCCAGGCCTTCCACGCGGGCACCGCCGTGCACCTTGGCACCCAGCGCGCGGCTTTGCTCCAGCGCCTTTTGCATGCCGTCAAACGCCATGCGGTCAATCAGCGGGCCTACCAGCGTGCCATCGGTGCGCGGGTCGCCCACCTGCACGTTGCCGTACACCTTGATGAGCTGGGGCACGAGCTGGTCGTACACGCTTTCATGCACAAACAGGCGGCGCAGCGTGGTGCAGCGCTGGCCTGCTGTTCCCATGGCCGCAAAGGCAATGCCGCGCAGGGCCAGGTCCAGGTCTGCAGAAGGTGCAACGATGGCAGCGTTGTTGCCACCCAGCTCCAGAATGGCACGGGCAAAGCGGGCTGCCAGGCGCGGGCCCACGGCGCGGCCCATGGCGGTGGAGCCGGTGGCCGACAGAACGGGCACGCGGGCGTCGTCCACCAGCACCTCGCCAATGTCGCGCTGGCCGATGATCAGCTCCAGCAGGCCCGCGGGTGCATCCGATCCAAAGCGAGCCAGTGCGCGCTGGGCAATGGCGTGCGTGGCCAAGGCCGTGAGCGGGGTCTTTTCAGACGGCTTCCACACCACCGGGTCGCCACACACCACAGCCAGCGCGGCGTTCCACGACCATACGGCCACCGGGAAGTTGAAGGCCGAGATGACGCCGCACACACCCAGCGGGTGCCAAGTTTCCATCATGCGGTGACCAGCGCGCTCGGTGGCAATCGTCAGGCCGTACAGCTGGCGCGACAGGCCCACGGCAAAGTCGCAGATGTCGATCATCTCCTGCACCTCGCCTAGGCCTTCGGACGGGATCTTGCCCGCTTCCAAGGTCACCAGGCGGCCTAGGTCGACCTTGGCGGCGCGCAGCTCTTCGCCCAGCAGGCGAATCAACTCGCCCCGGCGTGGCGCGGGTACATTGCGCCACGCCGCAAACGCCGCGTGGGCACGGCCAATGGCTTCGCGGGCCTGTGCAGGCGTGTGCTGAGGCACATGGGCCACCACTTCGCCCGTGAGGGGGGAGCGCACAGCCAAGTCGCCCCCCTGGTAGGCAGAGGCGGGCACGCCCAGGCGCTGCAGCAGGGCATGGACTTCAGGAACAACGCTGGAAGCAATGGAGGTGTCAGACATAGACGGTGTAGGAGGTTCGATTCAGAAAATACGCGGCGCCCCGGCATGGCCGGTGATGCGCCGAGATGGGCATTTCAGCAGCAAGGATGGTGCCACTATCCATGCGCCACGGCCCCCTGCATAGCAAAAGTTTGGAACGACTTCATACCATTTCAGAATGAAGTAACGCACAATGCCTAGCAAATGCAGGAGTGGCCAGCGCTTGTTCAAAAAGCGCTGACTCTGCATTAAGGGCACAAGGGCTGCAAAGCCGCTCATTCCCTCTACGCATCAATCGCCCACTTTTTGTGCAGCCATGTTCCGCAAGACCTTCCTGCCCCCCATCGCTGACCTGCTGGCCTTTGAAGCGGCAGCGCGCCACACCAGCATCTCGCGCGCCGCGCAGGAGCTGCACCTGACGCAAAGCGCGGTGTCGCGCCAGATCCGGCAACTGGAGGAGCAACTGGGCATGGCCCTGTTTCACCGCGTGCGCCAGCGCATCGTGCTCACCGATGCAGGCCGGGTGTATGCGGCCGATGTGCGCGCCGCGTTGCAGCAGCTCTCGGCCAGCACACAAAAGGCCATGGCGTTTTCGCATGCCGAAGGGCTGCTCAACCTGGCCGTTCTGCCCACGCTGGGCACGCGCTGGCTCATACCGCGCCTGAGCCGCTTCATGGCCCAGCACCCACAGATCACGGTGAACTTTTCAGCCCGCACCGAGCCGTTCGAGTTTGCGGGCACCCCTTTTGACGCGGCCATTCACTTTGGCGCACCCACCTGGCCCGGAGCGGTGTGCGAATTTTTGATGCGCGAAGAGGTCGTGCCAGTCGCCAGCCCCGCCTACCGCGATCAGCACCAGATCCACACGGCGCAAGACCTGGCGCGCGTGGTGCTGCTGCAGCAAAGCACCCGCCCGACCCAGTGGGCCGAATGGTTTGAGCATGTGGGCGCACCCACCACCATGGCACTGCGCGGCCCGCGTTCGGAACATTTCGCCATGATTGCGCAGGCTGCCGTGTCAAACCTTGGCGCTGCGCTGCTGCCGCGCTTTCTGATCGAGCAGGAACTGGCCGCCGGAACCCTGGTGGAGCTGCTGCCCGACACCGTGACCAGCCCCGATGCCTACTACCTTGTCTACCCCGAAGCTCGCGCCCAGACGCCCCTGGTCAAGGCGTTCAGAGACTGGCTGGTGTCCGAGTGCCAGCACATGGAATAAGAGCAGCTCACAAAACTCTTCTGGCGTCGTTGCCGCGTCTTGTCGTACTACGCGTACTGCCTGCGACGCAGCGCCTAGCCAGAACCGCTACGCTGAGTTTTGTGAGCCGCTCTCAGCCACCCCAAGTCATTAGCCTCCGCGTGATCCCGATCCCACGCAGCCTCAGCCCACCCGGCGGCCCAGCATGATGATGGTCATGCCCAGCAGGCTCACAGCCACACCCACCCAGTCCGTCATGCTGGGCCTGACTTTGTCCACCAGCATCAGCCACACCATGGCCACAGAGATGTACACGCCGCCATAGGCCGCATACACCCGACCCGAAGCAGTGGGATGCAAAGTGAGCAGCCAGGCAAACGCCGCAAGACAGGCCGCGGCGGGTAACAGCAGCCAAGCAGATTTGCCCTGGCGCAGCCAGAGGTAGGGCAGATAGCAGCCCACGATTTCTGCCAGTGCCGTGGCCACAAACAGCCCGAAGGTTTTGAGGAAGTCCATGGGCGGGGATTGTCGTTGCAGATATGCAAGCCACTGTTCCTGGCCAACAAAGTCTGAGACAGCGCGAAGGTCCGCTTTAGGCTCACGCGCGACGCGTCCGCGAATGTATGCTTCGGCCCCTGAGCAGTCCTTGCCCAATTTGGGGATGCGAGGCCTGATTAAAGTCGAGCTGCGAAACGTGAGGATGCCTCGCTCAATCCCATGTTTTCTGCCGCCAGCTGGAGTTCCGCCCAAAAGGCTGGAGGGGAATGGCAAAGGTTACCGAGGAACTCTGCTTCTTCCAGCGCTAACTCGAGTTCGTTATGACTTAGAAACTCATCAAGCTGACGAAGAGCGTCTAACCCCTCATTGGGGAGTGGAGACGGAAGGTGACCCTTACTCGCAATCAGGTGCCAAGACGTGATTGCCCAAGAAGACCTCGTATCTTGGCTCCCCATTGTTGCCACCTCCATTGACTGATGGCCGCATCCTGCCACACCGAGCTACTTCCTCACTGCCTCGATGCGGTGTTGAAAGCATACTGCTCGTCCACAGGAATCGGCCGTCTAGAACTGGTCTGTGCCGACCCCTGCTGACTCCACAAGAACGGGTAGAAGTTGAAGCACTGGTCTCCAGGTAGATTCCCGACATCGTCTTCCCAGCCAGACCATCGCATTCCAGCGTAGAAGGTGTGGAGCTTCTTGGTGAATGCCCACTGCGTGAATGCCGCATGGCCGACCCCTAAGTTTTCCCATTCCAGCGTGTCAGGCGCGAGGTAGTACACCAAACCGAGGTCGTCACCGAATGCTCCGCCGTTTAGCGCGAAAAAACCACCAACAACATCGTCAGCCACAAGACAAAACCCGTTAGACCTCCCGGTGTTCCACATCGCTATGTTGCGGGTTAGCTTTGGATGCCCAGAGCCGAGCATTCTGAGCCATCCTCCGTCCACTAGGATGCCGCCCGTCCCATAGGCGATGGCCCCAAGGACCGACCGAGTGGTCACTTGCAACTCAACGAGAACATCACCGCAGTTCGGGGAAGGAGGCAGTATCTCGACCGAGAGTTCAGCATTTGCAGCCCAGTCCTTAACCAAGGGCAAAGCTGGCTCGACGACTTCCAAAAGCTCATCTAATAAACGCAATTTTCCCCCTCGATGTCAGGTTCTGGCACGACCTTCCGCCCTACAGGGGGAAGGTCTGGTGCTGCCCGATAGTACGCGTTCGCTGTAGATCCATGGGAGGGCAACCGCTGGATAGTGACCGTTACCACCAGCTTATGTGTCTCAGACTCAATTACTCGTGAACCACAACCGTCACTCAAGAGCGATAAGCGCCCCTCGGTTCAACGGTGCAATAGCCCGGAAGGCAGGCCGCGCAAACAGATACCCCTGCATCAAGCGGATGCCGCAGTCCGCCACAAAATCCCGCTCCGCAGGCGTCTCAATGCCTTCGGCAATCACGGTGATTCCCATCTCTTCGCACAGCCGCGCCAGGTTTCGCACGATGGCCTGCCGGGGGCGGCTGGTGTCCACATGGCGCACCAGATCCATGTCGATCTTCACGATGTCGGGCTGAAAATCTGACAGCAGCTTGAGCCCCGCAAAACCCGCCCCGAAGTCGTCGATGGCTGTCTTGAAGCCGCAGCGCTTGTACTCCCGCAGGATCTGGGCAAACCAGGGGCCATCTTCAATGCGCTCGCCCTCGGTCACCTCAAAGATGATGCGGTCCAGCGGAAAGCCGTGCACCCGGGCAGCCTCCAGCGTGGTGCGAATGCACAGCTCGGGTTTGTAGATGGCGTTGGGCAGAAAGTTGATGGACAGGTGCTCGGCCATGCCCAACTCCTTGGCCCCCTTGATGGCCTTGACCCGGCACGCCTGATCGAACCGGTAGCGGTTGAGTTCATTGACCTGCGCCAGCACATGGGCCGCGCTCTCCCCCTGCGGTCCGCGCACCAGTGCTTCATGGGCAAACACCTGGTGCGTGTGCACATCCACAATGGGCTGGTAGGCAAACTCAAAGGCAAAGCCCACGCGCTCGGCATTGCCACAGGCATCGCAATCGGCACGGGTGCCCGCCAAGGGCTCAAAACCGATGGGGAATGAAGGGTTGGCAAGCACGGGTGGGTTCATAGGGCACCTGAAAATCTGCACCTGTCGCGCAGCGCGAACGCGAAGCCGGACAGGCACTCCAACAGCTTCAAGGAAATGTGACTGATTGTGCATCGATAGCAACCCCTCATGGCGGGCCTGCTTTCACACCTGTGCAGATGCAGCAGATGGCACTAGCAACAAGACACTATGGATGACTGTGCTGCGAAGTCCAACAAGAAAAGTGCCTGTATCGCTCACTAAACAAGCGCAAGCAGCTATCAAAAGAGAAGCAAATCCACGCCGCGTTCTCGCATGTGGACGCTTCACATGGCAGGCCTCCGCCCATCACTGCAGGCACAAGGCCACCGTGACCTCACTCCACGTTCGCACCAATGGCCACCCCTTGCGCCCCACCCGCCAAGCTCTGCGCAGGCCGACGCAGCGTTGCATCAAACGGGTTGATCTTCGGCCCCACCGATGCTGCCTCGCGCTTGAGCAGTTCGACCACGGTGGGCAGCCGGTCTTCGTTGAGGCGTGCAGAGATGGTGCCCACGCTCAGGGCCGCCACGGCGCGGCCTTCGCGGTCGCAGATAGGCACGGCCACACCGGCCATGCCTTCGAGCAAGCCAGTGTTGCGGCCCGCGTAGCCCAGCTGGCGCACGCGTTCGATTTCGGTGCGCAGGTACACCTCATCGAACACGCCGTACTCCCGCACACGGGAGAGGTTGAAACGGATCACCTCTTCGCGTTCAGACTCGGGCAAAAACGCCAGGATGGCCAGCGCCCCCTGCCCCACGCCAAGCGCCACCCGGCCACCAATGTCGCCCGTGAAAGAGCGGATAGGAAACGGCCCCTCGGCACGGTCCAGACACACCGCGTCAAAGCCGCTGCGCACCAATAAAAAGATGCTGTCCCCCAGGCTGGCGCACAGGCGCAGCAGCACCGGGCGGCACAGGGTGCGCAGGTCGCCAGGGTTGCCCGCTTTGGCCGCCAGGGCGAAGAAATCCATGCTCAGCCGGTAGAGCTTGCTGCGCTCGTCCTGCTCCACCATGCCTTCAGCCACCAGAGACTGCAGCAAACGGTGCGTGGTGCCCTGCGTCAGACCCACGGCGCGCGCCAATTGGGTGACTCGCCCCCCTTCTGCCTGCACCGCAGACAGTGCCCGGATGACGGCGAAGACGCGGGGTACGCCCCCGGTGGCTGTGGATGCTGCTTCCATACATCGCTCCCATGGAATGTGGTGTTCTTTCTGAAGGCATCATATTCCATTGATCGGAATAAATTTAAGAAAAATTCTGATTAATGGAATACCCGAAGAAAGTTGGTTTGTTTATTGCAATAGAGTGAACTGAACTCGCTGTTTCCGTCCAATCCTTCAGACAGCTCGCACCATAGCAGTGCAACAAGAGACTTCTGAATCTGGTGGACGGCCTTGCAAACCAACCAGCCAGCGCAGGCACTGGGCGTCAACCCAGACTTGAGCAGGCACGAAAGGGCGTTCGCCATGTCGTTTCTCAAGCTCACGGACGTGACCAAGTTCTATGGCAGCACCTGCGCGGTGCAGTCCATGAACCTCACGGTGCAAAAGGGTGAATTTGTGTCGTTGCTGGGCCCCTCGGGCTGCGGCAAGACGACCACGCTGCAAATGGTGGCGGGGTTTGAGGCCGTGACCAGCGGGCGCATCGAGCTCGATGGCAAGGACATCACCCACGCCAAGGCCAACACGCGCGGGCTGGGCATCGTGTTCCAGAGCTATGCGCTCTTCCCGCACATGACGGTGGCGGCCAACGTGAGCTTTGGGCTGGAAATGCGCAAGGTGCCCAAGGCCGAGCGCGCCGAGCGCGTGGCCCAGGCCCTGGCCTTGGTGCACCTGGAAAAGCACGCCACGCGCTACCCCCGCGAGCTGTCCGGCGGCCAGCGCCAGCGGGTGGCCCTGGCCCGTGCGCTGGTGATTGAGCCACCCGTGCTGCTGCTGGACGAGCCCCTGTCCAACCTCGACGCCAAGCTGCGCGAGGAGATGCAGTTCGAGCTGCGGCAGATTCAGCGCAAGGTGGGCACCACCACCATCATGGTCACACACGACCAGAGCGAGGCCATGTCCATCAGCGACCGCGTGGTGGTGATGGAAGCAGGCCGCGCCACACAGATTGACCACCCGCACCGCGTGTACGAGCATCCGCGCACGCGCTTCATCTCCACCTTTGTGGGCAAGGCCAACCTGCTGCCAGGCAAGGTGACGCATGCCAGCGGCACCCACAC